>JAHEYS010000404.1 GCA_023251475.1 Prolixibacteraceae bacterium | reverse complement strand
TGTATTCGGATCTGCCCTGGAGTTACGAATTGATTTTGAATTAAATTACAAAAGAAATTTAGACCACAATTTTCTCTATCTGATAGATAACCGAGAGGATCTATTGGAAGATATGCGCAGCGAAGGGTGCTATTACGATTTTCAATTAATCTCATACTTTCCGGAATATTCTCCGGATACTATTCAAAATTATTCGCTCTATGAGTTATATCTGCTATATTTTAATAAACCAACCCGAACTCTTTCTGAATCTCAAACAGCAGCATATCTAAGACGCTGCGTAACAATTGAAAATTCAGACAAGGATTTTATCAGTCAGAGATTACTTTCTGATTTAAAATCAATTACATCTTTGACTGATATTATTTGGGAAAATGTGATTCTTCCGGTTTCCAAGGTAATGCTATCAGCCATAAAAGCGGAACTTTGGGAAGATATCAAACCTGAAATAGAAAACCTAAATGAGCGTTTTCAGCAATATTTGCTGGATAACTTTAAATCCCATATTATACCCTCTTCATTTGCCAAAAGACCTCGGATTGTAAGTAATGTTTTACCTTATTTAAATTTGAATTTCAAGACAAAGGATAAAATTGCGCTTATAGTCATTGATGGGATGTCTTACTGGCAATATTTGATGTTGTCATCCCATTTTGGAGATGAGGTGGAGTCTTCCAATGAGGTTATCTATTCGTGGATACCATCAATTACACAACTTTCCCGACAGGCTATTTTTAGAGGCCTAATACCACAAAGCAGTTACAAACAGGATCCAACCAATGAAGCAAATCTCTGGTATACATTTTGGCGCCAAAAGGGACTTTTGGACGCCCAAATTCGCTATGACTATAATTCATTGCAAGACAAAAATCTCAATAACATCCTTCGCTTAGCGCTCGTTGATATATCCTTAGATGAAAAGATGCATGCTTCGAGCGACTACAATGATTTATACGATTTAACTCAAAATTGGATTGAGAATACTGGTATATTACCTGCAATTCATCGGTTGTTATCTGAGGATTTTGAAATTTTTCTCACCACAGATCATGGCAATATCAAAGCCAAAAGCCTAACTAATATTGGTTCTAAAGAAAAATTGGGTACAAATAAATCAGGAAGCAGAAGCCTGAGGCACCTGGAGTATTCAGATAATTGGTTGAAGGAACAATTTTTGGCAAATCATTCCGATTGGTTACAATTTTTAGGTCAGGATAAAAACACAATTTATATTAAAAACGACCTTGCCTTTTCAAATGATGATTCGCTCGTAACCCATGGGGGCAGTCATTTTTTAGAAGTTTTAATCCCGTTTACCAGGTTGAAAAAAGTAAATAAATGAGTAAAATAGATATCAATCAACGAATTCCACTCACAATTCTTGAAACCGGATTGAAGACTTTTCTCGAAGGAAACTATAATGCAGCTTATCTAAAAGAACAGCTTGCTTTTGAATATTCCGGAGAAAACAGAGTTGCAAAAGCATTGAGTTTTGTGAATAAAACAATTCTTCGAAATCCTCTAAATTCAAGTTTATTGGATAATAAACAGGCGATTCTTAATGCCTTAAAACACAAAGGAGATCGTTCGATTATTTTAATTGCCTTGCTAAACAGTTCATATCCATTTGCCTTTGACATTCTAAATGCATTTGCCAAATATTTTCAAGTCCAAGAATTTGTAAGCACAAAACTAATTAAGAAAGAAGCCATTAGTAAATATGGAAGTAATCGTTCCACAGAAAATGCTTTATTTAGTGTAATTCCTATGTTTCTTGAAGCCGGGATTTTTTACCGTATAAAGCCTGGTCTCTACCAAACCAAAGAGAAAATTGCAGTACGAAGCTGGATTGCTCAAGATTTATATAGACAATCTTTTCTGACAAATATTCCACTACTTGAAAACAGTGACATTTTGATTTTCGAACCATATTTAAAATTGATTGAGGTTTTAGACTAATCGGATATGAAATTATCCTTGTTGTGTCCTCTCCCCGCCCCTCCAGGCGGGGTTTCTTTTTTTAACCCTATGATAGTCTGAGTTCTGAGAAAGTTTGCTGTTACACTCAAATTCCGGTCAAATTTATTGATCGCCACCCGGAAACGTCAAGGGGCTCCGGTCGCTGCGGATAATTATTTCAGGAGCAGCAACCTCCGCCACTTCGTGTTCGGTCAGCTTTCCTGCACCCGTTCATTGAGCGAAGCCGAAATGAGGGTGCTGGAAACCAGACATTCACCCATTGACAAGAATCCGCCCGGCTCAATGTTGTCCGCCCGAAATTTAACTGTAACGGCGGGCCAGATGCCAAAATAAATCCGGAAGGCACCGGTGAAACTCATGATTCCAGAATTTATTGCAGAAGTACAAATCTCCTATTCTTCACATGTCAAGGCTAAGGACCGGCTGAAAGTATCCGGTTCCGGTGATGCTGCCGATGCCTTCCGGAAAATCTGGCCGGCTTACGATCACATTGAATTCAGCTACATGCTGATGATGAACCGTCAGAACCAGATCCTCGGATATCACCAGCTGTCCAAAGGGGGAATGACCGGTGCAGTGGTCGATGTCCGTGTTATTTTCCAGGTGGCACTAAAAGCTTCCTGCACCTCCATAATTATTGGGCATAACCATCCGTCGGGAAATCTCGAAGCAAGTGATGCAGATCGGAAGATTACCCGGCAAATAAAAGAAGCAGGTGTAATTCTCGACATCCCGCTGCTGGATCACCTGATTATGACCACCGATTCCTACTTCTCAATGGCCGATGAAGGCTTACTCTAAAATTACTCTCCAATAAATCTCAAATCGGCGTGCCAGAAGCCAAAATAAGTCCCGAGGGCACGGGCAATAAAATTATGGATATCAACGATTGGAAAATTATTGCAAGTTACACCAGGGCAGAAGCTGTTGCGGATGGCGTTCAGGTGCCTATTAACCCGGAAATTACCAAGGAAGCCGGCATTATCTTCCCTGTTTTTCTTACCCGAACAGTTTACGACAAGTATGTCCCGGTCCCGGAGAAGATGGATGATCAGAGTGAGGATGGCCGCCTCTGGGATATCCTCCACATGTTCTCCCTGGAAGCCCGCGGATGTAATGGAAATGAACTGAAGTTCCAATTCTGGAGCCTCCTCCCTGACAAGGGTGACTGGAACAGATACGAAAAAGTCTGCGATGGAAACCGGCTGGTCAGGGAAGTCACCCTCAAAGCGGTAATTGGCCCTCTTGACCTGGATGACCCGTCTCCGGCAATCACCATCATGTTTCCCGACGAAGATTAATTTTTAAACCGGCGTGCCACAAGCCAATAAAAGTCCTAAGGGCATAGGCATCTAAAATGAATTTAAAATTGCTCAATCTCACCAAACAACAGGAATCGAACATTAAGCTGATTCTCTCCAATCAACTCGATCCGAAAGAGTTCTCCAGTGTGAAATTCTGGATCGGCCAATGCTTTCACCTTCCGTCACTCAATGAGCAGAAAATGTGCGCTTTTAATCAGATTCTCTACGGATTCGGAATATAATCAGTCGAAGGAGAATGGCAAAATGGTTACTGGTGTAATATCCTGTTTACCTATGTCAGCATGGGATTTTCCGATCTGCCTACCATTATCCATCACCGGGATAAAGGCTTTTTAGTTGACTCAGTCGAAAACCTAGTAATGAAAACAAACCGGCGTGCCAGACAAAGTCCGTCCACTGACGGATGCCAAAATAAGTCACCAAGGCAGGTGCAAATATAATATGAACCGATACTCAAATGATCCGAGGCAGATTACTGCCAGATTCTCTTCCAGGTGCTCCAAATGCAAAGTGAAAATTCAGAAGGACACCATCATCTATTACTGGCCATCCTCCAGAGAGGTGTATTGCTTAACCTGCGGTGAGGCTCCTTACCGGCAGTTTCTCTCCTCTGTAGCCGGTGAAGAGGTCTATTCCGGCAATGGTAATCCATATGCCTGGTAAAATAAAAGAAAGGGGATTCCCCCTTTTTGCTCGTTGGAAAAATAAGCTCCCCTGTTTAACAGACCTGATCAACGGCTACATCTCCTTAATGGATATCCCCCAACATCGGTAATGGCACTTTGATTCTCTGGTTTTTGTTCCGGGAACCATCCTTCCTTTGTCGGCTTTCGCTTGTGGCTTTCACGGAAGGACTCCGCCCGATGGGAGCATTCAGGCGGCAGTGTGACAGCAGTACCATCTCCATCTCCGGCAGGAAGAACCCTGCATTTTGGTTATCACGGCATGTGCATCCGGCTGATTCCCGTTTCCGGTTTGTTTACATTGGTCCTCCTGACAGAATTTGTTTGAAATTCCATGCTAAGCTAGTGTAGCTCTCCAGGTATCGGTCCCCTCATTAAAGGATTTTCCCGGCATATTCTCCCTCTCTACGCTCAGTCCGATATTCCAGTTCCTCCTTGACTGCCCCTCCATGCTCCGCTTTAATCTTGCATATAATTTTTAAACTTAAATTTTACTGTCATGAAAACTTTCGTAAAAAACTACATTGGAAAAGGAAAACAAGTTGCCGGATTGAACATTGCCAAGATCACCTGTAAACTGGAAGATCTTCAGAAATTTGCCTATGAATACGATGGCATCGAGTATGTCACCTTCGAGGTCGCCAAAATGAAAACTCCTGATACTTTCGGACGGGACTACACCGTTTATGTAAGCCAGAAAGAAGAAGCCGAAGAGCCTCAAACCAAAAGGAAGGATAAGAAAGCTTCCCCGAAACCGATCAAAAAACACGACAAAGTACCTGCCGATGAAGTCGGGGAAGACCTTCCTTTCTAAGGAGAAAAGAGCCTTGTTGATCAGGGCTTTTTTTTGGTCGCTTATTTCTTGATTTGGTGAAAAACCAAATCAAGAAATAAAGTAAACTAACAAAACTCATAATTTACTTTCAAGGACTTAAAGTAAACTAAGTGCTGAAAAAGTCAATTAGAAATAACTTGTTACACTCAAATTACGGAGCAAAGGTATTGATCGCCGCCCGGAAAAGTCAAGGGCCTTCCGGTTGCTGCGGATTGATTGCACCCGGAGCAGCAACCTCAGGCACTTCGTGTTCGGTCAGCTTTCCTGCACCCGTTCATTGAGC
>JAHEYS010000146.1 GCA_023251475.1 Prolixibacteraceae bacterium | reverse complement strand
ATAGAGATGGGCTCCTGAGGAGACATACTGTTTTGGTCCGATCCGGGTGTCAAACCAGTCAGCTGCATCCTTTTCTCCGGCAGTAATCTCCATTTCAGGGATGTGTGCCATTCCCGAGGCCTCAATATTATCCGTGTTAAAACCATAGGCCTGTATCCTCCCCTGAATATGATGGGCCTCGCACCATCCCAGAAAAGTCTTAAAGAAAACGTTTAGCCCCGTTTTATGCAAAAATTCGTTGACGTCATACCTGATTTTTGGAGAAATTTCCCCTACATTCCACCAGATTGCAGGCAGAAAAGGGGTAAGATCGTATCCCATTTCTTCTTTAAAAGCTTCAAGCAATCCTGTTGACCAGTTGATTCCACTTGCCAAACTGGGTAATTCAAAGCTATCTGCAAAAAAAGAATCCACCGTTTTCCCGAACTCCTCACCAAAAGCCCCATAAAATTTGTTTCCCAGATAGTCACAGTAGTTTTCCATCCCCTTCCTGCTGAAATGATCCACGGCATTGCTGATCCCGTTTTTCTTCAGCCAAAAGGCCATCAGGCGCCACTCCCCTTCCGGGACTTTCCAGGTGATCATATTTCCGCTGACTGTAGAGGTCAGATTGATCAATGACTTTTCACTGATCCTTCCATCACGTTCGATCCTGCCGGCAACGACTGCCAGCAAAGTTTCCTTGCCGTCAAGTTTTGGGGTATACCTTTCCCATGATCTTTTTGTTTTTGTCAGGCTATCGGGCAAATTACCTGAAAAAAGGTGGTTTCCCTTAAGATCCTTGAAAGTTGGGACCATATCTTTACTCTTCTCCTCATCGTTTACCCATTCACCGCCAATGATCCATCCCGGGCCGCCAAAGTTAAGTGAGACCTCCATCCCCAGCCGCTTTGCCTCTTTTACAGTATGGGTCAGCATCTGCATAAATTGATCCGAGAGATAGGGAATATTCCCCTTTTCATAGACCTCTGCCATCGAAATCTGCTCAATACCACGAATACCATGACTGCGCATCTCCTCCAGTTCATGGGTAATCTCCCCTTTCGAGACCGGATTTCCGGGCCACCACCAACGGGTGTGAGGCCAGCAATCGGCAGGTGGATTTTTAAAGTCAATCTGAATTTTTCCCAGTTCAGTTCCCCCTGATCTTTGGGCGAAAATGCTCATTGCCGTAAGAAAAAGTAATACCAGAGTTAAGTTAGTTTTTTTCATACTATAAAATTTGGCCATGAAAAGTTGATTGATGAAAATGCCTTTGGCAACCGGCTACCAGCTACAGGCAGACATTTGGATCCAGCAAGCTGCCGGTCGCTGGCTCTGTACTTCTACAGATATACATCCTCTCAGCCAAAGTAATTAATTGCCGCAGTAAAAGACTCCTGTTATTTTATCGTATTTCAATGGATAATTAGCACATTTTAGCACAATTTTAATAAAAAATCATCAAATCAGTTAAAAAACCATAAAGAAATGACAAAAACTCATTGAATCAATTCTATCTATTTAAATAAGTTTGACTATTCAAAACAGCCAACTTTAAACACCGTTCAAATATTCTTTTTATGAAACCGGGAATTAATCATAAAAATACAAAATCCCCTTCATTAACTAACAGAAGAGGTTCATTCCGATGCAAAACAGGCATCTGTTTTAGGAAAAAATTAACCCTTTCAGCAATAGTGATTGTGGTATTTCTACTTCATCTTCAGGGCTATGCACAAACACCCGGTCAGCAACGCGACGGAAAACTGCTCAGGGGCGATCAATGGCTCCCATTCAACTACCCATCAAAGGCCGATTTCTATGTCTCTACAAAAGGGGACGATCGTTGGTCCGGAACACTTTCCGAGCCAAATAGCAGTCATACTGATGGTCCGTTTTTAACCATTAAACAGGCACAAAAAGCGGTACGGGATCTGAAATCTAAGGTCTATTTTCCAAAGGATCCACCGGTTGAGAAGCGCTGGATCGGGTCGCCCCATCCACTGGGAAGGGGTAAAGATATTCTCATTTATATCCGTGAAGGTCATTATTCATTAAAACACCGGCTGGTTTTTGAACCTGCCGACGGGGGTGAAAGGGTGGAAACCAATTTACCTACAGGCGCTTTTGAATATCATAAACTGAAAGATCACTATGTAACCTATGCAGCCTATCCGGGAGAAAAACCGGTTATCTCAGGTGAAATACCGCTCTCTGGCTGGAAGAAGAGCGGCAACGTTTGGAGTACGCGATTTGATGCCGACACTGCAGCTATGCTTGTCGTCGACGGGAAAAAACAGGTGCTCGCCCGCACACCGAATCAAGGGTATTTCACCCCTCCGGCCATCTCAAAATCAACAGGGGAACTTTATTTTAAAAAGGGTGATCTCAAATCATGGCAGGAGATGGAGGGGAACCGTGTGATCATGTTGTTGCGCTGGCATACCGGCATCAATACCTTCACAAAAATCGATGAAAAAAATGGCGTAGCAACCTTTAAATCAGCGCAGGAAGGGGTGGTCATCGTCCCGCCAAGGTATTATGTCGAAAACGTGAAGGCTTTACTTGATGCTCCCGGAGAATGGTTTTTCGATAAAAAACTCAAAGAAATCAGTTATCTGCCGGCAGCAGGTATTTCCGATCCCAATCAGGTTGTGACGGGAGTTCCCGTAATCAGTCAGCTGGTTGAGGTGCTTGGAAAAATAGGGCAGCCTGTACGGAACTTGCGCATTTACGGATTAACCTTTGAAGGCGCCATTACAGGGGACAATATCTCTGCTGTACATTACGATGGGGTTGATGGTGTAACCGGTGTGGCAGAAAAAGAGCCACCGTCGAACTGCGCCGTCAGCTACGAATTTGCCCACGCCTGCGAATTTGTCGGTGGTGAAGTACGTTCGTGCCAGGGAACAGGAGTTCTTGTAAAAAAAGGGTGCTATCAGACCCGTATTCTTCAAAACGATTTCAGAACCCTGGACAATGGAGGGATCTACGCCACAGGTTCCGGAAAACCGGGCGATGGCAGAGAGATCATCCGGGAGACCACAGCGTCGTATAACAGATTTTACGATTGCGGAGGTGTCAGCATTCTGGCTGCAAACACGTTAATGACCACTATATCACATAACTATATTACCAAAACCAGGGGTCGTTACGGGATTGATGTGGGAGGCTGGTCTAACCAGGAAGAGGCGATAGATGGCGTATATACCGTAGAATATAACCACCTCGATGATGTTCAGCGCGATGCCGACGACTCAGGGGCGATCAAAACTGCCGGGCTGACCTTTAATTCTGTGATCCGAAGAAACCTGATCCATGGTGTACGGGCAGGATTTTTCAATGATAATGTGGCATTCTGGTTTGATAATATGTCTTCGGCATGGACTTCGGAAGAGAATATCTATTATGACCTTGAACAGGGCGAATGGAAGCTTTGTGCAGCATTGGCTGAAGACAATATCTACCGGAACAACTTCAAAATCGAATCGCCGGTGAATGTTCCTGAAACGATCATTGATGGCGATCCTGAATTTAAAGAGAGCAATCTGAAAGTTGAGTCTGCCTCAAAATTGGCCTCCGGAGCAATTCTGGCAGGTAGTATAATCCACCTTTCAGCTGTTGTTTTTAACGCCGGCTCCACCGGTGCTGCTCCCGTTGAAATCTATCTTGACGGCAAGGTTTATGACAAAAAACTTTTCCCGGTGATCAAAAATAATAGCCGTAAGATTGATTTTGATATCAGAATCTACGAAAAAGGAGATCATCAGTTGGCAATCGGCTCCACCCCTTACCAATCTGTTAAAATCGAAGGAGAAAAGCCCTCCGTTGTATTTGAGGATTTCCAACTATCGGGTGACCGACTTTTGAAAGGAGAGAAAATTAAGGCTATCGCAGTTGCTAAAAACCTGACCTCAACAGCTCAGAAAATTAGTGCAGATCTTCTGATGGATCAATCCAAAATTGAGAATCAGACCATTGATCTGAAAGGGAATGAGTCACGGGAGATCAGTTTTGAAATTGCACCCCCTGCCGGAAATCATCGGTTAAGAATAGAAAACAGTGGGGAAAAGAACCTGACCGTTTTTGAGCCGGTGTCCCTGGATCTGTCCAAAATGAAGATCCGGCAATACTGTTCAGCAAAGGCGAAACCCTATGCAATTGAAGCTGATGCCAAAGCAAATAAGTTTAAGATTACGGCAAGCGGTTCCGATTTTTACCATGCCGAGGATTCTTATGCTGCAGTTTATTTAAAAGCTATTAAAGGTGACTTCGTGGCTACAGTTAAGATTAGCCGGTTCGGTGACCGTACACACGAATGGTTCCGGTCGGGGCTGTTTGTACGTAATGATATTTCACAAAGTTTTGATGTGCAACCCGGAAGCAAGGGGTCAGTCCTGATTTTCGGGACACCGGGCCGGGCAGGAATAGAGTATGACGAATTTGCAAACGGATGCATGCACAAGGCCAGCAGTCAGAACTTACCTGAAAATTCAAAGCCCCCCCTCTATCTGAAAATTGTCCGGCATGGCAACAGCTTTAGCGGTTATATCAGTATGGACGGAGAGAACTGGATTATTGAAAGACATACGGCAGATATTCCGGGAATTGCTGAGGCGATCGACCTTGGTCTGGCTGCAGGCGGTCCTGACAAGCGGCAATATACCGTTGAGTTTACCAATTGGAAAATTGAAGTGGCCAAATAACTGAAAGTTGAAAATATGAAAATCCAATGTTACGCGCTGATCATTTTTAGCCTGTTCTTATTTGAGGGTTGCCATCAACCAGCACCATCTCCTGCGGATGATATGTGGAGCCTGGCATCGGCACGAAAATCAGATCTGAGCATAGGGGTTTACATTACAGCTCAAACTGTTGAACAGTTGTTTACGACCGAAGCCGGCCGGCGTGAAGCGGTATCTTTATTGAAATGCAATGGGATTACAAAAGTTTACCTCGAAGTTCACCGCTGCGGATTGGTGATATCACCCGAATTACTGAAAAGCACCGTTTCATTGTTAAAAAAGAACGGAATCGAAGTTGTCGGGGGGATAGCTACCCTACCAGGTGGTGAAATTGGAGTACCACAGAAAGGACCGCTAACCTGGTTGAACTGGCAAAACCCAAAATCCCAAAACGACATGCGAAAAATAATGGAGGATGCCGCCCCAATCTTCGACACCTTTATTATTGATGACTTCTTCTGTACCTCCGATACCAGTGATGAATCGAAATTGGCAAAAGGAAACCGCAGCTGGTCAGAATACCGGCGGGCGTTGATGACCGAAGTTGCCCAATCTGTGATGATTAAACCTGCCAAAGCAAAGAATCCCTCCCTTAAAATCATAATCAAATATCCGCAGTGGTACGACCGTTTTCACCTTTTCGGATACGACGTGTCCACCGAACCTGCATTATTTGACGGGGTATGGGTCGGTACTGAAACACGCGGACAGTACACCCAGCGTTATGGCTTTGTGCAGCCCTATGAAGGATTTATCAATTACCGCTGGATTTCTACCCTTTCGGGTGATAAGATCGGGGGCGCCTGGTTTGATCATGGTGATTGCAATGAATTTGATTTCATAGAGCAGGCCTATCAATCAGTGCTTTCCGGAGCCATGGAACTGGTGATCTTCAATTTCGACAGTTTTGTGGTTGGTCATCCGGGGCACCATTTGTTAAGACAGGATTTCGAAAAACTGGCTGACCTGGCTAAGGCAGTCGCCAAAAATCCGGTAAAGGGAGCTACCGGATACAAACCTGCAAACAGCGATGCGGGAGGCGACCTTTACCTGATGGATTATATCGGAATGTTCGGGATCTCGTTTGTTCCCGATTCAAAATATCCCGAAAACAGTGAAGTAATACTGCTTCCTACCCAGGCAGCAGCCGACAATGAGATTCTTCCAAAGATTTTAAAATCAATTGATAAAGGGGTCAAAATAATCATGACAACGGGTTTCCTGGCAAACGCCAATGAGGGGGAGAAACTGGCTCACCTTGCAGGGATTAAATGGCCGCTCACCGCACAACAAACCACCTCAGCAACAGTGCTCGCTGAAGCCAAACCGCATCAACTGAAATTTCCACTGAGCATGGATTACCTGCTTATTCCCGATGAAGCCACCATATTGCTCCAGGTAACTGCCACTCAGCCCTTCATGACCCAAAACAAATCTGTTTATGTAATTAATACACATACCTTTTCACAAAAGGATTTTGATGCTGTCGGCGAAGTATTGCTTTGTCCCCGGCAAATTGGGTTACCTGAGCTTCCAAAACCATGGATGAACACCATTCGTTCCGTCTTTCATTCAAGGGAAGAACCGGTACTTGATGCCCCCTCCAGGGTGTCAATGCAGCAACTTGCCGATCAAAGTCTGGTAATTCATAATTACAACCAGGAGACAACAACGATAAATCTTCAGCTTCGTGATGAAGGATCGTTCGTTGATGCTTTTACGGGCAAAACCATTCCATCGACGGGGAAAAATATTCACCTGGAAATGGCGCCCCGCTCACGAATTTGGGTCAGGGTAAAAAAATGAAAAATGAAAAATGAAAAATGAAAAATTGTAACTAAAAATAACAAAAAATTAAAATTGTATGACAAATCTTTCACGCAGATCATTTATTGCCAGATCAGCAGCAGTTGCAGCCGGAGCGGCATTATTACCCGGATTGGCAGGTTGCAAGCCGGGAAAAGTAAACATTGCGTTTATTGGTGTCGGAGGACGTGCCCAGGACCATTGGCCTGATGTGATGACCGAAAATGTAGTCGCCTTATGTGATGTAAACGATGTGGCTGCCGCAGAGGGATTCAAGACCTTCCCCAAGGCCAAAAGATTCAAGGATTTCAAGGTGATGTTCGACAAGATGGCAGGTGATATTGATGCGGTAATTATTGCCACCCCCGATCATGTTCACTTTCCCGCAGCAATGGCCGCGATGCAACTGGGAAAGCACGTGTACGTCGAGAAACCGCTTGCGCATAATATCTGGCAAATCCGAACTCTACGCAAAGCGGCCAAACATTATAATGTGATTAACACCATGGGGATCCAGGGTCATGCCACAATGGGAATCCGTTATGTAAAGGAGTGGTATGAGGCGGGTATTCTGGGTGAAGTAAAAGAGGTCATTGCATGGTTTGAAGGGCCGCAATTCGATCCAAAAGGCTATTTTACCAAACCGATCAGCTATCCTCCAATAGAAGAGCCGGTTCCGGCAACCCTGGATTGGGATGTGTGGGTAGGACCTGCCGCGAAAAGGCCTTATAGTCCGATGTACCTCCCACGTTTCTGGAGAAGCTGGTATGATTTTGGTAATGGAGGTCTTGGTGACTGGGGTTGCCATACCCTGGATGCCCCAAACTGGGCGCTTGATCTGGGATTGCCATTGTCTGTAACCCCATTGCTGAGAACACCATCCGGTGAGGGGTTCGTTTCAGACCAGTCGATCCTTAAATTTGAATTTGGTGCCCGCGGAGCGAAGCCTCCTGTTACTTTAACGTGGTCTGACGGTGGTCAAAAACCTGAAAATCGTCCCGAATGGGGATTGAAAGAGATGCCGGGAAGGGGAATGATTATGGTTGGTGAAAAGGTTTCACTATTAACCGGGGGGAGGCCCGCTGATCCAAAATTGCTGATCCCGGCTGCAGATTGGGCCCATTTCACCAAAAATCTCCCCAAAGAGACCATTCCACGTGTCGAGGGTGGTCCGGTCGTTGAGTGGATACGTGCAATTAAAGGTACTGGACCAATTCCAGGGGCTAATTTTGAATATTCTGCCCCCTTAAGCGAGTTGAACGCTGTCGGAATCCTGGCGCAACGGCTCAATACCCGTATTGATTATGATGCTGTAGATATGAAAGTTATCAATCATCCGGAATTTGACAAATACATCAAGGAACCTGTTCGTGAAGGATGGTCTTACGGGGAGGATCTCTGGAAAAGCTAATTCGGAAATAAATAGGGTATCGCTATAAGTAGCATTGAGAATATTTATTGCCAACATTTATATATTTAGTAACATTATTGTCCGGGAAAATGGCAATCAGCATTAAAAGATTCTTCGTTGCCCTTTGTTTCGCTCAGAATGACAATTATTTAGATATTAATAAAAAAATGAAATTATCAGTACTAATTTTAAGCTTTTTAATTGCCTTCAGCTTCTCCTCAAAAGGAGTTAACCTGTCTGCGAATGTATCTTCAGTTGACATAACTCCCCCACTTTCAATGAAGTATACGCTGGGTGGTTATGGGGAAAGGATGAATAAACCGGCGGAGGCAATCCATGATCCTATTTGGGCAAAGGCGCTTACGCTCAAAAAAGGGGACCGTAAATATATCATGATCACCCTTGATATTCTGGGACTTCCGCAAAACGTTAAAAGTGATCTTGTTAAACGGGTTTCAGGTTCGGGATGGAACATGGAAAATATACTGCTTCTGCCCAGCCATTCACACGGGAGTCTCGAGATGGCCGCGCTGAACAGTAAAAACATCCTGAATAATCCCAACCTGGGAATCTTTCAGCCTGAGTTGCTGGACTTCCTGCTTAATAAACTGGAAACACTTGTACGGGCGGCTGATAAAAACTATCAACAGGTCAAAATCGGAACAGCAAGCCAGCTCCTTGAAGGACTCAACCGCAACCGGCGCAAGGATCCCGATGTTGATAAGGAGCTCACCGTTACCCGCATTGACCTTGAAAACGGGAAGCCGCTTGCGGTTCTTGTTAACTGGACTGCTCACCCTACTTTTTTGGGCGGAACAGATATGCAGGTTTCGGCTGAATGGCCCGGTTATCTTCAAAGTGAACTTCAGCGTCTGATCGTAAACGGGGTAACCGCCATGTATTTTAATGGTGCAGAAGGAGATCAGTCCACAATTCTGAACAGTCCAAAGAAAGGGTACGAAAAGATTGAGATCTACGGCAAAATAATCGCAGGCAAAGCGTTCACCCTCTATCAAACCATAAAACCCGGAAAGGTTAAAACATTTGATTATGCCTACCGGACAATTACTTTACCCGAACACACAGCACATCCCTCCTTTATGAAAACAGGTGGTGAAGAGTATGGACTGAGTGAAAAGACGGTTAAGATGGTAATGGATGTATTGGCCCCAAAGGAGGCCGGATTGGGAGCCGTGAGGATCGGAGATCTCCTGATTTCGGGCGTGCCCGGTGAGATGACAGCCACTTTAGGTTTGAATATTAAGAAAACCATCTGTAACCATGGTATTAAACATGCCGTTATTGGTGGCCTTGCCAGTGAATGGATCAGCTATATTCTTAGCAGTGAACAGTATACCAATGGGGAAGGCTATGAATCGAGTGTCAGCTTTTATGGTCCGGGTCTGGGTGAACTTATTTCAAAAGAAGTTATCAGGACGGCTTTACCTTTGGTTCATTCAAAATAATCAAGGGAAAATTGTCGCTTTCTCTTCAATGAAAATGTGACTAAATAAAAGATTCTAAATTGATAATTGACAAAAATCAAACCCGGATAATGACAAACAGACGTGATTTTCTGAAAATATCCACAATATTAGGCTCAGCTGCCTTAGTTGGATATACCCCGGCAACAGCTTCCGGGAGAGGGAAGTACAGAAGCTTTAGTCTTTGCACGAACACAGAAACGCTGAATAAAAATCCCGGTTTTTTTGATCTGATTGTTAGCAGTGGTGTAACAGATATCTGGATGCCTCTTTTTCTCAACGGATACTGGCCTTATCCAATGGAAGATATCCTGCGTTGGAAAGGGCGTTTTGAGAAAAAAGGGGTTGAAGTTCAAATACTCACTGTTCCATTAGGTCATCCGGGAAATTCGCTGGGTGGTTTACCCGAGTTTGAAAGTACGCCCAAAAACTGGCCCAGGGGTGTGGATATTGACGGGAACAAATATTCCGGGACGTCAGTTCATCCGGTAATAACCCAGGAGAACATTTCAGTTATTCAGAAGGTCAGTAAATCAGGATTTAATAAATTATTCCTCGATGACGATTTCAGGCTGTCGCGAACTCCTGGAAAGATTGGAGGATGTTTCTGTGATGACCACCAAAAAGAATTCCTCAGTAAGTACGGATACAACGAAAAAGATTGGATAGCGCTCAAACAAAATATTAAAAACCGCGAAATGAATTCAATCCTGACAAATTGGATCAATTTTAACTGCGATCAGCTCACCGGGTCATTCAGGGCACAACAGGCTGCTGCCCCCGATGTGCAACTGGGAATTATGGTAATGTATCTTGGTTCGGAAAAGGCAGGAATCCGTTTAGGCGACTACAAAGGTTCATTGATGAGGGTTGGTGAACTAATGTTTGATGATCGTTCAATCACTCCCGTAAAAGGGAAAACAGATGAGCTTTTCAGCGCCCTTTTTCACAGAAGGTTTGTCACTCCGGAGCTGGCCTACAGCGAAACCACAGCCTATCCTGCAGATAAACTATCTGCAAAGAATATGGCGGCGAAACTGCATATCAGCACCATATCCGACATCCGCAATACCATGATGATGAGCGGACTGGAACCTTTCCCGTTTTCGCATTGGAGCACCCTGGCCCCCGCCATGAAAAAGGCAGCAGCAATGCATCAGAAAATAGCAGGTCAGCACCCATGTGGTCCTTTTAAACACTATTGGGGAGAAGGTAGTCGTATGGTCGGCGATGATCAACCCAACAGCCTTTTTTTAGCCAGCGGCATCCCGTTTGAAGTAACAGATACCCCTGCCGCTGACGGGTGGACCTTCCTTTCAGATTTTGATTTGAATGATGTTATATCTGGGAAGCTGGAATCCAAAGGGACAAAATTTGTTTACGGATCTGCAACGGATAAGAAACTAAACGGGATACGATTCGTATCTCAGAATCTAAACGGGATCTTTACTTTTAAACATGAAATTATTCCGCAATTAAAGGGGGTTCCCTATGTAGCGGAAGATAAGCCGGTAGTGTGTACCTGGTATCCGAAAATCAAAACGCTGCTGCTGTGGAACTTGTCAGAAAACAAAGAAACGTTTACGGTAAAATTGGATGAACGGAAGTATTCTGTGGAGATTGGTGGTTTAGACGCCGAACTTGTCAGGTTATAGTTTTGGACCTTCAATAAATCAACTAAAATGAAACCCCTCATGAGCAGTTGCTCGTCAATGAAGATGAATTGGAGCGAAGCGGAAATCTGCGCAGCAAAAATCTATGAGGGTTCCCCCGATGGATCGGGGCAAGCTATGTGGCCGCTTAAAAACAAATTATTTTCACATGAATATAAAATATCCTCTTGCACGCCCTTTTCTGATCATTTTTCTTTCAGTTGCTTCAGGCATGGTATCAGCCCAGCCGGTCAATCTAAGTAATGCCAGGATTATGACATCCGGAAATGATTCTCCGGTCAGGAAGACTGCCATTCGCGTTTTGCAGGAAGAGGTGGCCAGGCGAACTTCCATCCATCTTCCGCTTTTGTCAGAGTGGGGTAAAGGAGTTGTAATTGCATTAGCCTCGGGTAATGAAGAGCTGATTAACATGGTTCCACTACCAAAACGAAATGGGAAAAACCTCCCTGAATTAAAAAAAGAGGGATACAGGATTTTTTGCGATAAGCGGAATGGTAAAGATGTGGTCTGGATTATTGGCGCAGACGAACGGGGAATTCTGTTTGGTATCGGGAAATTGCTCCGTACTGCCCTAATGACCAAAAACAAATTCTCATTGGATGCGCCACTGGATTTTGCCAGTTCACCCACGCAATCCATTCGGGGCCATCAGTTAGGTTATCGCAATACAAACAATACGCTGGATGCATGGGATGTCAAACAATACGAACAGTACATCAGGGACCTGGTCATTTTTGGCACGAATGCCATTGAAACCATTCCACCCGATGATAACGACCACAGCCCTTTAATGCAGATTTCACCGGCTGAAATGAACAGGCATATCAGCGAAATCTGCGCGGCCTATGGGATCGAAAACTGGATCTGGACCCCGGCCACCTGCGATTTGAGAGATAAAGATTTACGAGAAAAAGAACTGGCTAAGAACGAAAAAATCTATAAAGATTTACCCCGGCTTGACGGTGTATTTTTTCCGGGAGGCGATCCGGGGGAGAACCATCCCAGGGAGGTGATGCCATTCCTGAAAGATCTGCATGACCGGCTGATCAAATACCATCCCAATGCAGGAATTTGGATCTCTTTGCAGGGGTTTAGCGAAGAACAGATTGACTTTTTCTATACCTATCTGGAGGAAAATAAACCGGATTGGCTAAGAGGGGTAGTTTCGGGACCAGGCAGTCCTTCAATAGCCGAAACCCGGTTTCGCCTTCCTGCAAAGTACAGACATCGCCAATATCCTGATATCACGCACAATGTAAGGTGTGACTATCCGGTTGTCAACTGGGATCAGGCATACATGCTCACGATCGGGCGCGAAGGAATCAACCCGATGCCCAATTATTATGCAAAAATCCATGAAACCTATGCCCCGTTTACCGATGGTTTTATCTCCTATTCCGATGGGGTTCATGATGATGTGAATAAAGTTACCTGGAGTATGCGCGGCTGGGATATTGAACAGGAGCCGGTTGAGATCATGACCGATTATTCCCGCTTCTTTTTTGGTCCCGAGGTAGCAAAAAAAGCGGCAAACGGAATTATGGCCCTTGAGCAAAACTGGGTTGGCCCCATCCGGAAGAACGGAGCTATCGAACCAACCTTCGATTTCTGGCAAAAACTGGAGATAGAGAATCCGCAGCTTTCCGGAAACTGGAGATGGCAGATGCTTGTTGTGCGCGCCTATTACGATACCTACCAGCGCAGAAGAAAAATCTATGAGGAAGGGCTTGAAAAAGAGGCAAACAAAGTACTTGCTACGGCAAATTTGATTGGACCGGAAAATGCGATGAACCACGCTTTGGAACTGGTAAACCGGGCTGACACCAATCCTTTAAACCTGGATTTACATGCTAAAATAGTGAAGTACTGCGATGATCTTTTTCATTCGATTGGCTATCAATCGGATGTTGAAAAATACCATGCCTCCAATTCACAACGAAGCTGTATCCTCCAATTTGTGAACTATCCCTTGAATAACCGGTGGTGGCTGGCTGACGAATTTAAAAAGATCAGTGCGATGAATAGCGAGTCCCAAAAACTTGAACGGCTGGAAGTTATCCGCAAATGGGAAAATCCCGGCCCGGGCAGCTACTACGATAATGTATCGAATATTGAAACCGGACCACGTGTGCTCACAACCTCTTATGACGCAACCGATGTTGCGTGGTGGGAAGGGGGCAAAACACGAAAACGGCTATCCTCCCAACTTTTTCAGCCTCAACCAGCGCTGGAATACATTAACCTCGATTTAAATGGCAGGTATAACATCAGGGTATCAGGCAGAGGAGAAGCCCTTTTACGCGTCGACGGAATGAGATTGGATCCTATCGTTTATGATAAAGAGATTGGTGGTTTTAAGGAGTTTGTAGTACCGAAGAACCTCACCCAGGATGGAACCATAAAAGTGACCTTCGACCGGCCTGAGGAGTCCCACATCAGATGGAGTAACCAGTCACATGTTTCTGATGTGTGGCTGATCAAAAAATAACTCAATAAATAACAGCATACTAATATGAAACAACTATTCAGAATCGGGTTAGCGGTCGTAATTACGGGAATGATGTGTTCCTGCACTAACGAAATGAGTAAAAAACTTGATTTATCCAGGGCGATCATTCTTTTCTCACCAAAGATAAAATCTCCGGTCAAAGAATCAGCCGCAATGATCCTGACTGAAGAGATCAGAAAACGAACTGATTTAAAACTTAAAAGTGGTGAAAACTGGGATAATAAAACAATTATTGCCTGTGCACTTTCGGGAGACAACGATTTATTCGGGAAATCGGTCCCCAAACGGGAAGGGGTCAATTTACCGGAATCCAAAAAAGAGGGTTACCGTCTTTTCCATGAGAATAGAAACGGGAAAAATATTTTGTGGATCATCGGCGCCGATGAGAGGGGAATCCTGTACGGAATCGGGAAGTTGCTCATGACTACTGAAACGTCAGATAAACATATTCTTCTTGCAACTGCGATCGACATTGCTTCTTCGCCTGAATACGCAATCCGTGGCCATCAGTTTGGATACCGGATGACAGCCAACTCCTGGGATTCATGGACGATTGCCCAGTTCGACCAGCACATTCGTGAACAGGTGCTTTTCGGGGCAAACAGCATTGAGGGGATTCCATTTCAGGACGAACGCCCTGATACCCTTATGAAATACCCACGCTCAGTGATGAATGTTGTATTAAGTAAAATCTGTGATAAATATGACGCCGATTACTGGGTTTGGGCTGCCGCAGAGGTCGATCTGAAGAATCCAAAGCAGCGTCAGGATCTGCTCGATAAATATGAGACACTTTTTAAGGAGTGTCCACGGTTCGACGGTGTCTTTTTCCCCGGCGGCGATCCCGGCGATAACCACCCTTCGCTGGTGATGCCTTTTCTTGAAGATATGACCACGATCCTGCACAAATACCATCCCAGGGCTGGTATGTGGATCTCACTCCAGGGTTTCAACAAGGAGAAGGTAGATTATTTCTTTAAATACCTGGACGAGAAAAATCCTGACTGGCTGACCGGTGTTGCCAACGGACCCAGCAGTCCCCCTATCTCAGAAGAGCGTAGGCGTTTACCGAAAAAATACAAACTCCGCTCCTACCCCGACCTGACGCACACTGTGCGGTGCCAGTTCCCGGTAAAAAAATGGGATCAGGCATTTGCGTTAACCGAAGGACGGGAATGTACCAATCCCCAACCGCTTTATTATGCCGAAGTGCATAACCACGATGCGCCGTTTACCGATGGGTTCATCTCCTACTCCGACGGGGTTCATGACGATGTGAATAAAATTGTGTGGAGCCAGATGGCCTGGAATACAAAAAATAAAGTTAGAGATGTTGTCGTCGGATATTGTAACTTTTTCTTTGGATCGAAAATAGGCAATGAGGCCGCTGATGCGATTCTTGCCCTGGAACAAAACTGGGTCGGGCCAATTATTGGCAATGCCCTGATCGGAAAAACACTCGGACGTTGGAAAAAGCTGGAAACTGAAAATCCACAATTAGCCGGAAACTGGAGGTGGCAGCAACTGGTTATGCGGGCCTATTATGATGCCTATATTCAGCAACGGCTGGCGTATGAAAAAAAGCTGGAAACTGAGGCCAACGACATTTTGGTAAAAGCAAAAACTGTTGGGGCAGACAAATCAATGGACGAAGCGCTGGCTCATGTTCTACTTGCCGATAAAGAATTTATAGCGCAGGATTTAAAGCAAAAAGCGATGTACTATATCGACGAACTGTTTAAATCGGTTGGACTTCAAAGCAGTGTTAAGTTATACAATGCAGCAGGATCAGAAAGAGGATGTGTACGCGATTTTATCGATTATCCGCTCAATAACCGTTGGTGGCTCGAAGATGAGTTCAAAAAAATTAAGGCACTAAAATCAGAAGAAGAAAAACTGGCCAGACTGGAGTTCATCAGAAATTATGAAAATCCGGGAGAAGGAAGTTTTTACGATAATATTTCAAGTGTATATGCCAAACATGTGACATCCGAAACGGAAGATGCCATAGACTACCTTTGGGAGAATGACGGTCTAAGCCGCAAGCGCCTGTCAACACAATTATTCCAGTTCACTCCGCAATTGCAATACAACGAACTCGATCCCAATGCAAATTACCTGATCAGGGTTTCCGGTCTGGGCGAGGCCTTTCTGCGGGCTAATGGCGAACGGCTGAAACCGACAAAATACGAGAAAGGCCCGGGGCAATTTAAAGAGTTTCCGCTCCCTAAAGCTTTGATCAAAGCGGGAAAGCTGAATATAACCTTCGACAAGCCCAATGAAGAACACCTGAACTGGAGAGCTCAGTCACGGGTAACCGACGTTTGGGTGTTGAAGCAGTAACTGGAATCATTTATGAAGGAATTATATCCGCTTAAAGGAATCGTAACAGTCTTAAATACACCATTTAGGACTGATAACTCCATTGATTTTGGGGCATTAAAAAATAATGTTCATGAAGCATTGAAGGCGGGTGTTGCAGGATTTTTAGTTCCCGCCATGGCTTCAGAGGTATATCAGCTTTCGGAAAGTGAGCGGATTAATATGGTGGAGATTGTACTGGATGAGGTTCAAAATAAAGTGCCGGTTATTGCAGGGGCCGGCGAAACAGATTTAACCAGAAGCAGGAGGTTGCTGAAATCGTATGTTGAGCTGGGTTGCAAAAATGTGTTGTTTCAGATTCCCTATGAAAATTGAGACAGTTCCGGCAGGGGTAAAATACTCCCGGATACTTTCGCTAACCGAAGATCGGCTGAATGTGAGCGGCGGATGGGCGGTCACCCAGATGATTGAAGGGTTAAAACGCGGTGTTCATGCTTTTATGCCAACAGGAATGCACTGGATTTATTGCAGGATTTACAAACTTTGGAAGGAGGGAAAGGAATCAGAGGCGACAAAGCTTTTTCACCAAATTCTCCCCGTTCTGGCTTTTTCAAACCAGCATCTGGATATCTCGGTCCATTTTTTCAAACGGTTGTTAAATCGTCAGGGCCTATACCCTACCGAC
>JAHEYS010000403.1 GCA_023251475.1 Prolixibacteraceae bacterium | reverse complement strand
TTGATATTCCCCATTTTACAGAAACCTATAAAGAAAAAGGGAAATCAGGATTCTGGAATATCTTTGGGGGAAATCATAAGAAACAGGAAGAGCGTGAACAAGAACGTCGCGAGGGTATGAAAGAGGCCGGTCTGCAAAAAGATGCAGATAAAGAAAAAACAACAGAAGCAGATGCAAAATCAAATATCTGGAAAAAAATAAAAGATGCATTGAGAAAGAAAGAGTGAATTTTTCTATCTTTTTGTATCAAATCTTCATTTTATTAAAGATTTTTGTATTTTTGGCGACCAATTATTCGTTCATTTTGTTGGGTTACAAGAAAAACGATCATAATCAGAAAATATATGTGTGGTATTGTAGGAGTATTTGATTTAAAGGTAAAAGCAGAAGACTTAAGGACACAAGTCCTTAAAATGTCGAAAAGAATTCGTCACCGCGGACCTGATTGGTCCGGAATTTATTGTGGTTCGAAGGCAATCATCGCCCATGAGCGACTGGCTATTGTTGATCCGTCATCAGGTGGACAGCCACTCTACAGCAAAGATAAAAAACTGATATTAGGGGTAAACGGTGAAATCTACAACCATCGTGAATTGCGTAAACCCCTTGAAGATCATTATGAATTTCTGACAGAATCAGACTGTGAGATCATTCTTGCCCTCTACCGTGAAAAGGGAATCAATTTTCTTGAAGACCTAAACGGAATTTTTGCATTTGTATTGTACGATGAAGAGAACGATTGTTACCTCGTAGCCCGCGACCATATCGGGATTATTCCGTTATATATGGGTTGGGATTCCTTCGGCAATATTTACTTTGCTTCTGAACTCAAAGCATTGGAGGGTACATGCAAAAAGATAGAAGAATTCCTTCCTGGTCACTATTTATATAGTAAAGAGGGTGTTATGAAAAAATGGTACACCCGTGACTGGACCGAATTTGATGTTGTAAAAGAGAATAAGTCAGATATAGATATACTTAGAAAAGCGCTGGAAGATTCAGTTCACCGCCAGTTAATGTCAGACGTACCTTATGGCGTCCTTCTGTCGGGGGGACTTGATTCATCGGTTATTTCGGCCATCGCGAAAAAATATGCCGGTAAAAGGGTTGAAAGCGATACCAACCAGGAGGCCTGGTGGCCGCAACTCCACTCGTTTGCAGTAGGACTTGTCGGATCGCCCGATTTAGCGGCGGCCCAAAAAGTGGCAGACCATATCGGGACAATTCACCATGAAGTGCACTTTACGGTTCAGGAAGGTCTTGATGCGTTAAGAGATGTAATATATCATCTTGAAACATACGATGTTACAACAGTAAGGGCATCAACTCCAATGTATCTTTTAGCCCGGGTTATTAAATCAATGGGGGTAAAGATGGTCTTATCAGGTGAGGGTGCAGATGAGCTTTTCGGAGGCTATCTCTATTTTCACAAAGCTCCGGACGCCAAATCATTTCACGAAGAGACAGTCAGAAAGCTGAGCAAACTGCACCTTTACGATTGCCTAAGGGCAAATAAGTCGCTGGCAGCCTGGGGTGTAGAGGGTCGTGTTCCATTCCTCGACAAAGAGTTTATGGATGTGGCAATGACCCTGAATCCTGAAGATAAAATGGCTAAAAACGGGAAAATGGAGAAATGGATTCTCCGCAAAGCATTTGAGGAGTACCTCCCCGAGAGCGTAGTATGGCGTCAGAAAGAGCAGTTCTCAGACGGTGTGGGATACAACTGGATTGACTCGCTAAGGGCCCTTACGGCAGAAAAAATATCTGACGAGCAGATGGCAAATGCCAAGTTCCTCTATCCGATCAATACACCTATGTCGAAAGAGGAATATTTCTACCGTTCAATCTTTACAGAGCACTTTCCTTCTGACGCAGCAGCCAGCTGCGTACCTTCGGTCCCATCCATTGCCTGCAGTACCCCTGAAGCACTTGCCTGGGATGCATCTTTCCGGAACAATGCCGATCCTTCCGGAAGATCAATGAAAAGTGTTCATACACAAGCTTATAAATAGACAATAGATTATCTTTAAGAATATTTTGCCACCATTGCTCAAACGCTCCGGTTTTCAGTAAGTAAAGATATAAGTATCATTTCTTATTGTGAATCATCGCTTTTGAGGAATGGTGGCACTTCTTTTTCCTGACCGGAAGGGACGGAAATCTGCAGATAATTAGATACTGCTACCTGTAATTAGATTCGAGGTTATTAAAGAGTTCATCGATCGGGACATTCTCAATCAGGTCTCCACTACTTGATGTTGAAATATGTCCGGTCTCTTCACTTACAACAATAACATAAGCATCAGTCTGTTCTGAAATACCGATTGCAGCCCTGTGCCGTAACCCAAGAACCGGATTAATCTCAAGCTTTTGCGACAAAGGTAAAATACATCGGGCAGCCTTGATCCGGTTCAAAGAGATGATCATTGCGCCATCATGAAGGGGTGAATTTTTGAAAAATATACTTCGGATCAACTCAGAGGTGATTGTACCATCAATAATTTCTCCCGATTCGACATACTCCTGAAGTTCGCTTTCACGCACCAGGACAATAAGGGCTCCGGTGCGGTTTTCCGACATCTGCCGGCATGCATCCACAATCTCATGCAAACTTGGTTCGGAAGCAAACTTAAACTGGCTGGAAAACAAATTCTCAAGGGAAAAACGGCGGTTTGACCGGTATCGACTTCCCAGCATAAGCAGGAACCGGCGAACCTCCTGCTGAAATACAATAATAATGGCAATGGCGCCAACCCCAAAAAGTTGCCCCAGAATTGAACCCAATAATTCCATTTTCAGAAACTTCACCACTAACCATACAATGAATATCATAAATATTCCCATGAAAATATTGAAGGCAACAGTCCCTTTAACCAATTTATAAATTTCATAGAAGATGATTGCGACAAGGAATATATCGATTACATCAAGAAATCTGACCTGAATAAATAACGCTGTCATTTAACACTACTTTTAATTTTACCAACCAATTTTATTGTTTCAACAGCCTCCCTCACATCGTGCACCCTCAAAATGTCACATCCGCCACATAAGGCCATGGTATTTAGTACGGTCGTCCCATTCAAACTCTCCCCTGGAGTAATATCCAGTTCTTTCCATATCATTGCTTTGCGCGATAATCCTACTAAAAGGGGCAATTCGAAAATTTTAAATGCATCCAGCCTGTTCAGTAATTCATAATTATGCAGGGAAGTTTTTCCAAATCCAAATCCCGGGTCAATGATGATGTCGGCAACTCCCTGTTGCCTTAATTTCTGCACCTGAGCGGATAGAAACAACATCAAATCTTTTATAACATCGTTGTAAACAGGAGCTTTCTGCATCTTATCGCTCTTTTCAGGGGTGTGCATCATCACATAGGGTAGTTTCAAAGCGGCAACTTTTGCAAACATTTGTCCATCAAATGTTCCCCCCGAAATATCGTTTACAATAAAGTCACCTATCTGATCATAAACCAATTGTACAACCTCTGAACGATAGGTATCCACTGAAAGGGAAGCATCCGGGAACGCTTGTCTGATGGTTTTAACTACAGGCAATAACCGGTTAAGTTCTTCCTTTAAAGAGATCTCCCTGGCGCCGGGACGTGTCGACATCGCGCCTATATCGATAAATCTCCCCCCCTCTTCAAGAATCCTGGAAGCGCGATTTATAATCTCAAGATCGGTAGAGTAGAATCCCCCGTCATAAAATGAATCAGGTGTTGCATTGATAATTCCCATAACCACGGGGGAACTCAGGTCAATTAACCGTCCGCCAAGATTGATGGTACTCTTTTTTTTGTAAAAACTTTGATCGTTTTGGGAGAATAACATTTTTCGATTTTTCAATAATTAACACCTGCACATTGAAGTATTGTATAATTCTAAATATCAAACTATTAACTTACTACAACCTTGTCTGTTGCAGTTGGATTAAATACAAAAATAAGAATAAATGTCACACCTATTCCCTAATTTTTAATACTTTTATGGTTCAATTAATAATTATGGATAAAACAAATCAACAGTTTGATCATGTGATCGGTATCTGCCATGAAGTTTTTGTTCGGAAAATGAAGGATTACGGAACGGCATGGCGTATTCTCCGGCCAAAATCGATGACCGACCAAATATATATCAAAGCTCAAAGAATCAGAAGTATAGAAGAGAAGGGTGTATCGAAAATAGAGGAAGACGCGCGTGATGAATTTATCGGCATTATTAATTACTGTTCGATGGCGCTGATACAACTTGAATTAGGTACATCCGATGAGGAGCTTCCGGCGGATATTACAGAGCAAAAATATATGGCTAATCTGATGATGGCAAAAAACCTGATGATGGCAAAAAATCATGATTACGGTGAGGCCTGGCGTCAAATGAGAGTCAGCTCATACACCGATCTTATTTTGATGAAGATAAAAAGGACCAAACAAATCGAAGATAATCAAGGAATTACACTTACTTCAGAAGGCATTGATGCCAATTATCTCGATATGATTAACTATGCTATCTTTGGCCTTATTAAACTTGAATTTGAATAGGATGAAGGATAAACTGCTTTTGCTGGCCAGATGGATCGTCGGAAGTTTATTCGTTTTCTCGGGATTTGTCAAGGGGATTGATCCTGTCGGATTGGAATATAAGTTAATTGATTATTTGGAAGCGCTTCATATTAAGGTCCTTGAATTTCTGGTTGTTCCCGGTGCATTTTTTTTACCTTTCGCTGAGTTTGCAATTGGCATTACCCTTCTGACCGGGATACTGGTCAGGCTCTCAACCAGACTGGCATTTATTTTTATGCTTTTCTTCACACCGCTCACCCTCTATATTGCTATAAATGACCCGGTAACCGACTGCGGATGTTTTGGTGATGCACTGGTAATCACCAATTGGCAGACTTTTTATAAAAATATAGTGCTGATTATCCTGATTATTTTGCTGGTGATTAACAACAGGAATTTACTTTTCGTTTGCACGGAAAACTTTAGGAAAGTCGCTTTCAAAATATTGCTGACCGGATATCTATTTCTGGTCTATTGGTCATTCAATCACGAGCCGGTGATTGATTTCAGGCCATACAAGGTTGGGGTAAATATCACAGAAGGG
>JAHEYS010000145.1 GCA_023251475.1 Prolixibacteraceae bacterium | reverse complement strand
AATATACTCTTTATAGATGGACTGGAATTGGTTTGCTGTAAACATGGCTTGACGCATAAATGAAAGCCAAACTTAAAACTCAAAAAGATAAGTTAAGATACGGGGTTCACCATCTGCTTACAAAAATTTGAACTTATCCGAACCTGCCTTGTGATTGGATTTGTTGATTTAAACTTTAAAATTACCGGAGCCCGCCCACATTTATTACGCTTCGTCTCATTCTCAGATGGCCGGAATGATCGTTGGTGCTTATTGTCCTCCCCGCAAATTCCGCAAGGAACCTGATCCTGAACTACCTGAGTAGGGATTATTCGGATCCACTTCATTATTCAGACCTGGGTGCTTGGCGCCTCCCATTTTAATTGGCTTTGGTAAAGTTTTCGTTCTGAATATCGGGAAACGGTAATAGACTCCTACCGAAAAATCGAAAGGGGTACCACCTGCTGTTTTGCCAATTCCCGGAACGATATAGGGTTTGATATGGTCATCTTTGGTGACTGCAAACGGAAATTTAGTCCTGAAGGACCATCCAAAAAAGAAATTTGGCAGCAATTCCCCCTTCATCCCAAAAACCAGCTCGCCCCAATGGGCATTCATAGCATGGCGCGGGGTAGAAGATGTAATTGACCCCCAATAATTTGAATACAAAATATTATCTGTTTGCTGATTGAAAACCGAATAGCCATACCTGGCGCCTACAAAGACCAGATCGTGATCTTTCAAAGATTCAAATTTTACTATATTCATGTCCACTCCCAGTCGGGCATAGGTTCCGTTATTTTTATAATGAAAACCATCGTGTTGATCATCATACCACTGCATCCCCATCTCAAATGTGGGGAACCAGTTACCTTTGTATGGGATATCCGCCTGAATCTCCCAACCATTCCGTTTTGCATTCTGCAAAACAGGTAACAGAAAACGTGAAAGATCAATCCCCACGCGTGGTCCCTCATACCGCCAGGTCTCCGCTTTTTTCTGCGGATAAACCGCAAAACTGCTAATGAGCAGCAGCACTAAAGTAGATAGTAATATTTTGGTCATTCGTTTTTTTCTCTATTGATTTTGGATTAACCGTTGCATCGGTGATTTTTACAGAGTCAATACCCTTTGTGTAACGGAAACCTTTGATCACATAATTGGGTGCGAATCCGCAGTTTTCAGATATAAAATTGATGGCCATGGTATGTCTGATGTACAAGGTATCTTTGGATCCATTCAATTTTATAACAAGTCCTGTTGAATCAGAAGTTAATGAAAGGGGCAGCGGGTACCTTTTTGATACAGCAGAAGCGTTGTCACTTACCAGGGTATCCCCCACATCGGTACGATCAATGCCATTCACCACCAGGGTATTAACAGGTTTAAATTCATTTACCGAGAAGGAAGCAACCAATAATGTGTCAACCGATTCATAGCATCCGTCCCCGTCGCTGCACGACGTAAAAAGAGAAACGAGCAATGAAATTACGATCAGAAAATATCTCATTCGAAGATGATTTTGTCAGTCTGCAAAGATAGATAAATTGGCAGGATAATTAAAATTCCTTATTAATTGTTAATTAAATATTTACCATCCTGATCTTCACGAAATCTTCATATTGTCGATAATACATTTGATCCATAAATAATTTAAAAAATTACAGTTATGAAAAAGTTAGTTCTCATTTTAAGCTTTGTATTCGCATTGGGGATGATTGCTGTAAATGCCCAGGATACTCCAAAAAAGGTAATTAAAAAGGCACCCGCCAAAACAGAAGCCGTAGTAAAACCTGTCGCAAAGGCGCATACCAAAAAGGGGACACATAAGTCAGTTAAAAAAATCGTAAAAAAAGAAGCTGCTCCGGCTAAGTAGGTTAAGTGAAAGTAGATTAGGGTAAAGAGGTGTCTCGATAATTGAGATGCCTCTTTTTTAATTAATATAATCGAATATGGTTTAGCCACATTACCGTATTCGCACATTATCCCATTATCCCATTTGCAAATTCCCGCATTTTCAAATTTTCAAATTGCTTAATTTTCAAATTAGCACATTACCAAATTAGCACATTACCAAATTAGCACATTACCAAATTGTCGAATATTTTATCATTAGCCTCACCGGATTCTGAAATAATTCTATTTTTGAGCAAATATTTTAAGTTATGCGTACCACCACGTTTCTAATTTTTTTCGGGACAGTTCTTCTGATCTATTTTTCGGTTAACTTTTTAATCTATACAAGGGGATTGCAGGCTTTTAGCTTATCCCCGGTATGGAGAAGAAGCTATATCACCACCTTCTGGATAATCGTTTCATGTTTTATCATCGGTGAAATTCTCGAACACACGCAATCATCCGTTATAAGTGAATGGATTTACCGGATCGGTGCATTCTGGCTCGCCTTTATGCTCTACTTCTCGCTCGCGATTCTCCTTTTTGATGTCATCCGATTATTCAATCATTTCTTTCATTTCCTTCCGGAGATGACCCAGACCCTGCGGTTAAGACTCGGTTTAGTTACCATTGCCATTGTTTCACTGATTGTTGTGGCCGGTCATATTAATGCTTTATGTACACGTGTCAGGGAGATATCGCTGACCATTCCCAAAAAAGTCACCGGAAATCATGAGATGAAAATTGCCATGGCCTCTGATATCCACCTCGGGGCGTTAATCGGGGAGAACCGGGAAGCCCGCCTGGTGAGCATCATCAATCAACAAAAGCCCGACCTTGTGCTACTTTGCGGTGATCTTGTTGACGGTGATATCGGTTCGGCGCTTCGAAAGAATTTGGGCAAACACCTTCAGGAGATCAAAACGCCGATGGGCGTCTATGCCATTGCGGGAAATCATGAGTATATCGGTGGTATCCAAAGGACCCTGCCCTATCTTGAAAGTCTGAATATCAAAATTCTGCGTGATAAAACACTTACTTTACCCAACGGTGTACAGCTTGTTGGACGTGATGACCGCGATAACCGGCGCATGGGCGACGGTTTCGGAAGGAAATCACTGAAGGAGCTGATGACCGGGCTGGACAAAACCTCCCCGGTAATTGTAATGAACCATCAGCCATTCAATCTGGATGAAGCGGTAATTGAAGGGGTTGATTTACACCTTTCGGGTCATACCCATCACGGGCAGCTCTGGCCATTTAATTATGTTACAAAAGCAGTTTTTGAGCTGAGCTGGGGGTATCTTAAAAAAGGGGTAACCAATTTTTATGTCTCTTCAGGTTTTGGTTCCTGGGGGCCTCCGGTTCGACTTGGCAATACCCCTGAGGTGGTTATTTTCAATATTAAATTTACTGATCCGGTTCAATAATATTAATCCATTTTTTTTTATTATGAATCCTAAACGGCTGGTATGTCTTTGCAATTTTGTTTCGGAGGAGGAGATCATTAAAGTCTTACGTTCGGGTGCGCTGACGACCGCTGAAGTTCAGAAATTCACCCAGGCAGGAACCGGCTGTACGCGGTGCGTCAGGGAGATCGATGCCATTGTTGCAAAACATCTGGAGACGAATAAAAAGGATCCGCAACTCAGAATAGGATTTGAATTTAAAGATCCATGATGCACAGATGTTGCATCATGGATCTTTGAAGGGATTGGATTTTTATATTTTGTATACCCTAACGTAATCAATGACAAATTTTTGCGGAAAGATTGAATCGTCAATCTCCCCACCCCAGCTACCCCCGATAGCTGTATTGAGTAAAAGGTATAACGGACCTGTGAAGGTATTTTCGAAAGCTGTTACCGGAGGTGAAAAGGTCAGGTAATTATTTTCATCAATGAACAAAGAGATGGTGTTCCCCCTGCGTTCCAGCGAATAGGTGTGGAATTTGGTATGGATATCGCTAACGATCTGATTGTTCCCCTTACTTTTATGATGACTCTCCTTGTTTAAGGTGCTGTCCCACCAGTGAAGTGTACCAAAGATCTTGTCCGGTGTGTGACCTACGAATTCCATGATATCGAGCTCGCTGCATTTGGGCCATCCAACCTGCTTAATATTGATTCCCATCATCCAGATGGCAGGCCAGATCCCTTTACCGGATGGGAGCTTTGCTTTTACTTCTACACGGATATCCCCTTCAAAAGATTTTTTATCCAGTGTATTAATACTCCCTGAGGTATATTTTGCCCCCTGGAAATCCTCCTTCAGTGATTCGATCACCAGGCAACCCTCCTCCTGACGAACATTTTCCATCCGTTCACGGGTGTAATACTGCTTCTCGTTGTTCCTGACAAATCCTGCCTCGTACCCCCATTTGGAACCATCAGGTAATCCGCTGCCATTGAACTCGTCAGCCCAAAGCAAGGTACCACGGTTTTTCCCGGCAGCTGGAACCTGTGCGTTTGAGAACTCTGTGAAAGTCAACAAAAGCAGGGCAGAATTTAAAACTAATCTTATCATGGTGAATATTTTCGCTGTAATTACCTGACTTTTGAAAGAAGAAATTCAGTGAGATTATTGGCTGCCTTCAGATTTTCGAAGTCAGCAGGCAACATGGTATGATCGATGTATTCGTTATACAACCACGGGTCGCCAACAGCAAGTACAAACCCTTTTCCAAATGAAGTTTCGGCAATATACGCCTGGTTGTTATCGGTAAGTACCGCTTTTGCACTCCCGCTTACAGTGATGGAAGAGACCTCTTTCATGTAGATTTTTTTGACCCCTTTGAACAACGGATGATTGGGCAAATTAATTTCAGCAGCCATATCATATTGTTTACCCGTCACCGGATTCAGAGTAACAGGATTAAAATGCATTCCAAATTCTTTAGCCAGCAGGTTCAGGTGGGTGAACTCGCAGTTGGGTTTATCATTGGCCAGAATCAGGAGCACCCCCCCATTTTTCACCCATTTCGTTATGGCAGCGATATCATCCTTCAAGATATAATTGGGTTTGGGATTCTCAGTGGTCGTGTCCGGATCTACAATAATATATAAGCCTATTCCTGCTAAACTCTTCGCGTCAGCTCTGGTTGCAATTGTTTTGAGTGAAGCCCCTTTGGTCTTAAAAAGGTCTCCCAATTGAGAGAAACCGCTGTTTTGTGTATCATCCCAGGTATAATGGAAGATTTTACCTGTTACAGGTTTGGTTTCGTGGTTATACCAGTTGTCGAGACCAACCGTCTTCTGAGCGAAACTGCCAAGAGTCATCATACCTAATACCAACAACATAACACCTTTTAATAGAGATTGCATCTGCTTCATTTTTATTGTCTTTGATTTTTTAATAATTCCGGTTAATAATCACGTCTGATAACGAAAAATTAAACAAATATAATCAGATTGTCTTATACAATCGATTGCATAAAAATAAATCACATCATGGCACCAGAAAATCAAGGTTTTCTCCCGGATTTAATTCCTGTGGTTCCTCCCCTTTTTTAAAGATCCGGGCGCTCCGGCTGCCAATCAGCTGCAACGAATTGTCCGCATATTTCAGCATTGTCCCCTCCCGAAGTCCCACAACTGTAATTCCGGGATTAATTTCCAGGAACTCTTCGATGCGCTGTTCACGCGTCTCTCCTCCATGCCCTTCGGGATTAACATCCAGATAATGGGGGTTGATCTGAAAGGGCACTAATCCCAAACAGTCAAACCCTTTCGGATCAATGATGGGCATATCGTTTGTCGTTCTTAAAGTCGGACAAGCGACATTCGATCCGGCGCTCCACCCAATATAGGGGGTACCCTGCAAAACCTTTTCCCGGATGGCGTCCATTAAATGGTTATCGTGCAGCATTCGTACCAGTTGCCAGGTATTACCGCCGCCAACAACGATTGCCCCGGCTTCCTGTACCGCCTTAACGGGATCGTGGTAATGGTGGATTGAGGTGATCTGATGCCCTATTTCGGCAAACCGCTCTTTTACTTTAGCTTCATAAAGGTCAAAAGAGAAAGTCACTGCAGCGTAGGGGATGAAAAGGAGATGAACATTTTTATCACCCAGAAATTTTTTAATCTCAAACCTGGGATAACTGAGATAGGGCTCGCCCGGCATCGTTGAATTACTGATAAGCAGAAGTTTCATACGTAAATAATTTGTCTTTAAGAGGTCATATGGAATCGAAGATCAGCGAAGCTAATAGCCATGATTCAGTGTTCATTTTGGCTTGTAATATTTATCCATGGCTATTTCATAAAAATATTAATTTTGCACCTGCAAGTAAGTAAAAAAACCTGGTGAAAGAAAAATGTACTCCATTCTTAAAAACAATTTCTGAATTTAGTGTGTTAAGGGAGGATGCACTTTTCAATTTGTTTTATTTAAGTTGAATAATTAAAGAAAATTGGATTTACTATGGAACAAAAACCGATAAAAAAGGTATTGGTCGCCAACCGTGGGGAGATAGCTATCCGCATTATGCGTTCCTGTCGCGAGATGGGGATTGGCACAGTAGCTGTTTTCAGTGATGCTGACCGCACTGCGATGCATGTACGATATGCTGATGAAGCATATAATATAGGTGCTGCACCTTCTGCGTCTAGCTATCTGAACATGGAAAAGATTATCGAAACCGCTAAAATTTCGGGCGCCAATGCTATTCACCCCGGTTATGGATTTTTGTCGGAGAATTCCGCATTCTCCCGGCTGTGTCGTAAGGAAGGGATTACCTTTATCGGACCATCTCCCGAATCGATTGAGATGATGGGTGATAAAATAAGTGCGCGAAAAAAGATGATCGCAGCGGGCGTTCCTGTTGTTCCGGGTACCACCGATAAGGTAACCAGTGAAGCCGAGGCAATCAGGCAGATCAAAGAGATCGGGCTTCCGGTGATGATAAAAGCCTCTGCCGGCGGCGGCGGAAGGGGGATGCGACTGGTGCATAAAGATTCGCAGATCACAAGTTTACTTCGCGCTGCACGATCGGAAGCGAAGACCGCTTTTGGGGATGATGCCGTTTACATCGAAAAATATGTCGATTCGCCTCACCATATTGAATTCCAGATTCTTTCCGACAGGCATGGAAACACGGTTCACCTTTTCGAACGTGAATGTTCCGTTCAGCGCCGCCATCAGAAAGTGGTGGAGGAGACCCCTTCTCCCCTTCTGACTCCGGAGGTGAGAACCAAAATGGGTGAATGTGCTGTTGCTGCAGCAAATGCCTGTAATTATGAAGGGGCTGGTACCATTGAATTCATTATGGACGATCAGCTCAATTTCTACTTCCTGGAGATGAATACCCGGTTACAGGTGGAACATCCCATTACCGAACGGGTTGTGGGTGTCGATCTTGTTAAGGAACAGATCAGAATCGCCGAAGGGCATAAGCTCCCGTTTAAACAGAAAGATCTTAAACAAAGCGGGCATGCCATCGAATGCCGCATTATTGCCGAGGATACCGACAATAATTTCATGCCGAACCCGGGGACGATCACCCATATTACCGAACCCTTCGGATTCGGGGTAAGATGTGATGGCTATGTATATGAAGGATATACGATCCCGATTTTTTATGATTCGCTCATCAGTAAGCTGATCGTATGGGGTAGAACACGTGATGAGGCCATCGAAAGGATGCGCCGTGCCCTGTATGAATATAAAATCACCGGGGTTAAAACAACGATCAGGTTCCTTGAAAGGATTATGGATACCCCCGATTTTAGAAACGGAACCTATAATACCCATTTTATAGAAAAAAACAGTGAGTTTCTAATGGCTTCCGGAAAGTGTGATAGGAAATGTGAGGATATCGCAATGATAGCCACATTTGCTGAATATCTTAACCGCATTGAGGTGAGCAAGAAAACCAATGCTGCTCCTTCATTGAAAAAGGAGACGAACTGGAAACGTCAGATCCGGAAGTTCACCTCAAGGATGTAATTTTCATCTATCCGTCAGTTTAAAATCAGAATCAGCTTTTCAGAAAAATTATAGCACATGGAACTCGAACTTAAAGTCAATAACCGTAATGCAATCGTTAAAGAGATTAAACGGGAAGGAAGTATGGTCACCCTCTCGGTTGACGATGAAATTTATGAAGTAGATATCGTTAAGGTACGAAGCCAGGAGTTTTCGATTATCAATAAGGGACGATCCTTCAATGTCGAGGTGGTGGAGGCCGAAGAGCCAAAACATTATCACGTCAACACCCTCTATTTCAAATTTGAAGTCGAGGTGATCGACAATGAGTCGCGATATCGTCAAAGCAGGATGCAGGGGGGAGCTGTTCAAAGCGACAACACCATCAAATCTCCGATGCCAGGCAAAGTTGTAAAGGTGTTTGTTAAACCTGGTGACCACGTTGAAGCAGGCCAGCCGCTGATCATACTATCGGCGATGAAGATGGAGAGCGAATTCAAGGCAGGTAGCCGCGGAGTTGTCAGAGAGGTACCGGTAAAGGAGGGAGATACGGTCGACAACAACCAACTTCTGGTAATTATCGACGAAGAGACCGAAGCTTAAAACGATCACAATGTTTTTTAGCCCCAAATAAATGGGGGCTTATTTAAAAATTCAATTCAAAAACAGATAAATATGGCAGCGGAGCAGGATAAATTTGAAAGGCTCAATGAGCGAATCGCGGAAGCAGAAGCGGGTGGAGGGCAGGATCGTATCGATCGTCAGCATGCTGCCGGAAGAAAAACAGCCAGGGAAAGAATCGCGGTATTGATTGATCCGGGTACATTTGTAGAGCTCGACAAATTCGTGGTTCACCGTTCACACGATTTCGGAATGGAGAAATCCAGATTTTCAGGTGACGGGGTGATCACCGGCTACGGGAAAATTGATGGCCGGCTTGTATATACCTTTGCACAGGATTTTACCGTTTTTGGCGGAACAATGAGCCGGGCCAATGCCGATAAGATTGTGAAAATAATGGACCTCGCCATGAAAATGGGGGCGCCCCTGATTGGGTTAAACGACTCAGGCGGAGCCCGGATCCAGGAAGGGATCGAAAGCCTCGCAGGATATGCCGACATCTTCTACCGCAACGTAATGAGTTCCGGTGTTATCCCGCAGATCTCCGCCATATTGGGCCCATGTGCAGGAGGAGCGGTCTACTCGCCCGCTATTACTGACTTTATTGTGATGGTTAAAGATACCAGCTATATGTTTGTCACTGGACCTGACGTGGTAAAAGCGGTAACGCACGAAGAGGTGACCAAGGAGGAACTTGGTGGCGCCTCAACACATCACGCCAAAAGCGGTGTTGCACATCTTACCGCCGACAACGAAGACCATGCCCTGCTGATGATCCGCGAACTGATCGGGTATCTCCCCTCCAATAACCTTGAAGACCCGCATGTCGAGGATTGTAAAGATGATATTCATCGTGAGGATAAAAATCTGGATACCTTAATCCCCGACGATCCGAATAAACCATACGATATGAAAGAGCTGATCAGCAGCATCGCTGATGATAAGAACTTTTTCGAAATACAACCCGCATTCGCAACCAATATGATTATCGGATTTGCCCGGCTTGCGGGACGAAGCGTGGGCATTATTGCCAATCAGCCATCAAGCCTTGCAGGGGTGCTTGATATCAACTCATCGGTAAAAGGGGCCCGGTTCGTCCGCTTTTGCGATGCCTTCAACATCCCCCTTGTGACCATCGTTGATGTGCCCGGCTTTCTCCCGGGAACAGCACAGGAATATGGAGGAATCATCCGCCACGGCGCCAAACTGTTGTATGCCTTTGCCGAGGCAACAGTTCCAAAGATCACACTGATCACCAGGAAAGCCTATGGCGGCGCTTATGACGTAATGAGCAGCAAACACATCGGAGGGGATATCAATTTTGCCTACCCGGCAGCTGAAATCGCAGTGATGGGCGCTGAGGGGGCGGTAAAGATTATTCACCGTGAAAAAATGAATGAGGAGGAACTCGCCCAAAAGATTGAGGATTACCGCGAGAAATTCGCCAACCCCTATAAAGCAGCAGAACTGGGATATATCGATGAGATTATCGTCCCTTCACAGACAAGGTTCAAGCTGATCCAGGCACTTGAAATGACCCAGAACAAGCATAAGTCAAACCCATTGAAAAAGCACGGAAATATTCCGTTGTAGTGATCCGAAACCGGAGTATCTTAAACGACGGGCAGGTTTAAAAACACCATATTTATACCGCAAAGGACGCCAGTAAAATCTGCGCACTTTGCGGTATTTTTTTTATACATCCTCACTGTTCCTATTAAATTTGAATTAATGCCCGGATTGATTATTCGGATTAACCGTCAGTGAATCAAAGAAAGCCCTCGTTTTTGGCAAGGCCGCGAAGGCAGACTGAAGATGGTTTAAATCACCCAGTCCGATAAGCTGCACATTTCCACCCAGCTGCCGCATGTGCTGATAAGCGCTGACTGCATCCATTGGTGACACGTCCTTATCCTTCAAACCATAATACATGCGGAATATTTTGACTGGCTTCCAGTCAAATACCTCATTCTCCCCAATTTTTTCGGTGAACCAGTCCTGCTTCCCCGATTTAAAATCATCCAGAATTTCTTTGGTGTATAAACTATCGGCAGTTTTTGGCAGTTTACCCATCATCTGTGCATAACTGTGATTTCCGTCAAACAGGATGGGTATGAGTGAATCATACGGAGAAGTAATAATTGAACTGAGCGGCTTTTTTGGTTATAAAGATAGGAATATGCTTAAAGGATTTAACCCCGGTATAGTAATTCTGCTTGCAATAAAAACAATAGTTTAAATATATTTGGCGCCTTGGAAAGCAATCCCTATTTTAGCTTAAATTCAGTTAAACGATTTAATAACTCTGTCGATGTCAAAACTCTTCTCACCGCTCCGGATAAAAGATATACAATTTAAAAACCGTCTGGTTGTTTCACCCATGTGCCAGTACTCTGCCCTGGATGGTTTTGCCAGCGACTGGCACCTGGTCCATCTGGGCAGCCGGGCCGTTGGGGGCGCGGCGCTGATCATCCAGGAGGCGACGGCAGTCTCCCCGGAAGGTCGTATTACACCGGGTGATTTAGGGATATACAAGGGGGAGCATGTCGAAAAATTACAAAGTATAACACGATTTATCCGTGCGCAGGGCGCTCTCCCCGGGATTCAGCTGGCACATGCAGGGCGAAAGGCAGGTTGTGCCCTCCCATGGAACGGGGGTATTCAGCTTAAAGCAAATGAGGGTGGGTGGACCACCGTTTCCGCATCTGCAATCCCTTTTAATCCGGAGGATACTACACCACTGCCGCTCAGCATTGAGGGTATTCAAAATGTGATTGCCGACTTTAAAACTGCTGCGCAAAGGGCTCTGGAAGCGGGTTATCAGGTCGTTGAAATACATGCGGCACATGGCTACCTGATCCACCAGTTTCTCTCTCCGTTAAGCAATCACCGGACTGATCATTATGGAGGAAGTTTTGACAACAGGATCCGGTTGATTCTGGAAGTCGTGGAAGCAATTCATACCGTCTGGCCGCCACAACTGCCCCTGTTTGTGAGAATATCCGCAACCGATTATGCCGATAATGGCTGGGATGTGGATGAGGCGGTACAACTCTCTTCTATTCTGAAAACAAAAGGTGTCGACCTGATTGATTGCTCCTCGGGCGGACTGGTCCCCTACGCAAAAATTCCGTTTGGCCCTGGTTACCAGGTGCCGTTTGCACACCGAATAAAGAGAGATACAGGTATCCTTACCGGCACAGTTGGTTTAATAACAGCCCCCGGTCAGGCTGAAGATATTCTCCAAAGAGGTGAAGCCGACCTTATTCTGCTTGGCAGGGAGTCGCTCCGGGAACCCTATTTTGCATTGAAAGCTGCATCAGTTTTAGGTGACGATCAGGAGTGGCCGTTACCATATTTACGGGCAAAATTAAAATAAGAAGGTTAAATATTATACGAATACACTTCAGGATCAGAAATAATCATTCCGGCGCCAACCGTCTCTAAAGTCGCTGAATCAATAAAGAGCAGACTTCCGGTAATCCGGTTCTCACTGTAATCGTCGTATTTCAACGGCTTTTGCGTTTTAATGGTGATGTGCGCAATATCATTTAAAAGTACGCCTTGATCGGCCTTAATGTTTTCAAGTGTATCAAAATTTACCTTGTAACGGATATACTCTATTTTCGCTTCTGTTTCACCCGTTGCATGACGAACGATGTATTTCGCACCTGCACTCAAAGGGTTAGCGTTCAGCCAGTAAACCTTCAGCGAAATAACGGAGCTGTAGTGCGGGTATTTTACATTCAACTTTACAAACAGATCGCCTCTGCTGATGGTGATATTACCATCCAGCCTGAGTGTGACCTGCTGAGATGTAAACGCTTCACTTAATTCCGCGCCGCGATCATCAATCGCCTTAATCGTTGAGAGCCTGTTGGATGGTAAAATAAGAATCGTGTCCCCAACCCTGAATACCCCCCCCGCAACATGACCTTCAAAGCCTGTGTAATGGTGGTTATTGAAAGTAACCGGAACTGAAACATTCTGAACCGGGAAGCGGTCGGGAAAGGTGTGCTCGTCATGAGTTACCGGAATTGTATCCAGCAGGTCGGATAGCGTCTCTCCGATGTACCAGGGGGTTTTCGCTGACACCTCCGCAAGGTTGTCTCCATCTGTTGCCGATATGGGGATGACCCAGGTATTTCTGAGCTTCAGAACGGAGGCTATTTGCTCAACTTCCTGTTTGATTACGGTGTACACCTCTGCGGAGAAATTAACCAGGTCTATTTTGTTAATGGCAATGATCACGTTGGTGATCTGAAGCAGTGAAGCGATTTGAAGGTGCCGCCTTGTTTGGGCGACAATGCCATTCCGTGCATCAATCAAAATGACAAACACATCTGAACTCCTTACCACTGTTACCATATCTCCGGCAGACCCGATTTGTCCCGGCGCCTCCTCAAGGAAAAACCTGCGCTTTGAAGAGACAAAAAAGTGGGTTGTCCCTCCGGTGACAATTCCCTGTTGTTGTTCACTCTGCTGCTCCCCGGTGATGAGGGTAATGTTTACCTTCGCTACTCCTGAACCGCCCGAATCCTTTAAAAACTGATCGGTAGACCCTGAGAAACTCCGTTTAAGCAATTGTGCAGAGAGGGTCTTCTTACCGTCGCCGAAACTACCGGCGATGCTGAACCGGAGCAGTTCCTTATCCGTGGCATTGTTAAACCCGCTCCCGTTCTCTTTTAATGGTAAAGAGGACTGATTTATTTTTACTGCTGATTTATTTATTTGATGTGACATGGTCTCATGATTTTAATGAGACAAATAAAGCAGATTTGAAAGGTAGATCAAATCCCTTGTTACTGGTAAATTAAATACCATGTTTATGGTAGGATTCGGAGTTCTTGATCCTCCAGGGTTCCTCCCTGAACTGTAATAATTAGCTGCTGTGCATCGGGATTGTACAACTTAGCGGCAAATTTGCCGCTAAAAGCTTTGAGTTTAAATTTTTATGCGGCAATATTTCCTAAACGAAGGCTGATGATTCAGATCAGAGGTTCATCTATAAATCCTAAAATGGACAAGTTGAACCAAAAGAGCAAAAAAATTACCGTCTGGAAGATTAACTTTTGTCCCCGGTGCATCCTGTTGCTCCCCCATTTGCGAAATCTTTTAGCGGATAGCAGATAATTGGAAGATTTGATCAGGCATCCAGGCCCATAGAGGGGCGCTCCCTTTGTTGATAACATGAAATTAGCCTGTTTGTCGAAACAAAAACAGGAATGATACTAAACTTCGGGCGACTCGAAGCACAATGAAGTTTATTCCATCCGGCCTTAAAAATCAAATTTAATTTAAAAATCAGAAATAAAAATTGCCCATGCAGAACGTTGTTTATCAAGGCTGCAAGGGCAAATATGGCTGATCAGTGCCCTGTTCAGTTGATTTTGGCGGTCACCACCGGTACAACTGGTCCTCGTCCCGGATAACGTGATTGCAAATCAGCATAAACAGTTTTCATACCAGGTTCGCCGGCTTTTTCCGCCCCTTTAATTGCCGTATAAAAGACCAATGCTGCGGTGTAAGCTTCACTTCCGGTAAGTAAGGTGGTATCATCCAGTTTTTCGACCAATCGCGCCAACGGATTCAGCACCTTTCTTAAATTGGCAAATCCATTAACATCCCGTTCAAATTCACTCATATCCAGGTAGTCGGGGACAACATTTGGCATCTGCCTTGCATATTCAAAAGCTTTACTTACAAATGCATACGATTTGTCACCCATCTTTGGAAGTGAACGACGGTCATCGGCAGTAAGGTTAATCAATTCAGGAAGATTTTCATCAATCATTGCAATGGCTTTGTTAATGTTGGCCGCTGCTTCCGGACTAATAACAAATGAGATTTTGTTTTCCATAATTTCCAAATATTTAATTTGGTTAAAGTTAAGGCAACATTTTATAAGCTACCTTATACTAAACGGATATGTCCGGTTATATCCGTTTAGTATTGGATAGGAAGCGCCCGCAGGAGATGGACACCCAAAATCGGCAACTGAATGGCGAGAACCACCAGGGATCAATCATTTTTAATTTTCGGCCGAATTGAAAGTTTATCGCTGGTCGGATCTTTGGTTAAATGAATCTGGCACGCAGCGCAACCTTATTCACTTTCCCGACACTGGTTTTATCGATCATTTCAGCTCTTTGTACTTTCATGGTGATGGCTTCACGGGGCAGTACCCCCGAATCAACACTGGCTTTAACAATCTGGATAATCTCCCTGTCCTCGAAAAGTGCATTTTTCTTTGGGACGACAATCGCTAACGGGATCTCTCCCCAGTTTACATCGATTGCTCCGATCACCGCTACCTCGGAAACACCCTCGTGTTTTGCAATCACATCTTCAATTTCAAGCGAACTTAGCCACTCGCCTCCAACCTTGATCACATCTTTGGTCCGGTCGGTGATCCGGATACTCCCGTTCTCATTTACACAGGCTACATCATTGGTATGCAACCATCCCCCATCCCAAAGCTTTTCCGAATGAACATGATCCTTTAAGTAACCCTGGGTCAGGTAAGGGGAACGGACGACGATTTCACCAGGGGTTTTGTCATCCTTTGGCACATCTTCTCCTTCGGGATCAACAACACGCATTTGTGCAAGACCTATCGGAATACCTGTTCTGCAACGTATATCGGCCTGCTCTTCAGGTGAGAGCTCCAGCTCTTTTTCAGTTAACTGTGAAAGTGACAATACAGGACAGGTCTCCGACATCCCATATCCCCCAAAAACATCAATGCCCCGATTTAATGCCTCAATAGCCAGGGCACGCGGAAGGGCGGCGCCGCCGATAATGCAAGTCCAGTGCGAAAGATCGCATTCCAGTGAAGTGGGGTCTTTTAAAAGCATATTCAGTATGGTAGGGACACAATGGCTGAAGGTCACTTTGTGTTCATCAAGGAGTTTTAGCAACATGGCGGGGACATATTTCCCGGGATAAACCTGTTTGGTCCCCATAAAGGTGGCGATATAGGGAATTCCCCAGGCATGAACATGGAACATGGGGGTAATCGGCATATAAACCGACTCCCTGTGAAAACGACCCTGTACAGAATTTGAGGCAAGGGCTGTCGTTGTTGAAAGGGTATGAAGCACTAACTGCCTGTGAGAAAAATAAACTCCCTTTGGAAGCCCGGTTGTGCCAGTGGTATAAAATGTAGTTGCCCTGGTATTTTCGTCAAATTCGGGAAAATCAAATTCAGGAGGGGCGCAGGCCAGCATCGTCTCGTATTCACCTTCAAACTGAAAATGGTGTTTAACAACTTCTCCGCCTTCATCGATCAGGATAAACTTCCTCCCCTCAGCAATACGCCCCCTGATACCTTCGAGCAAGGGAAGAAATTCAGAATGACAAATAATTACATCGTCCTCCGCATGATCAATGGTATACATCATCTGTTCAGCTGAAAGTCGTACGTTGATGGTATGAAGTACCGCCCCCATCATCGGAATGGCATAATAGGCTTCCAGGTAACGATGCGAATCATAATCCATTACCGCAACCGTGCTGCCCTGGGTCACGCCGATGGAAGCCAATGCACCCGCAAGCCGGTGAACCCTTTCCTGCCATGTTTTATAAGTGATTGTCAGCTGATCGCGATAGACAATCTCCTGACCGGGATTATTGGCTAACGGAGATAGAAACAGTTGTTTGATCAGTAAAGGATAGTTATAGGCGGAGTTTGTTTTTTCGATCAGATTATTCATTATATTTCATTGTTTAATTGGGTTGATTTGGAATAGTCGGAAATCTCAACGGGACCAAATGTAGCAAAAATCAACACTGTTGATTCACTAGAAAATGACATTTTTATTTTGCGCTCTTTTTATGAATTCTGGCCGTTACTTTGTAGATTTTGAGGCAAATTTCTTTAACGTCAGTTGCATCTCCGGGGTTAATGGTTTGAGCAGTTCTGCATTGTATGATGATGGTCCTTCTGTGGTTATCAATTTGTCGAGTCCGTAGGCCTGATAGGCGGCAATTGCCAAAAAACGGGAATTAGCTGCAAAGGGGTAATCTTTGACCTCGGGGTCAATGTTTATTGTAAAAATGGAAATAGTATTGTCATTGTTTAATCGGATGTCAAAAGTTCTGAACTGTTGGGGAAATTCCCTGAGTGATTTTGTTTCAACTTCCCAGAAGCCATATTCCGGATGGATCGGATCAGACGACGGGAATGGGGTAACGGTATTCCTGTGGCGATGACCAGCTAACCACAGGATCAGGTTCGGATATTCCTGGCATTTGGTAATTATTTCATTTTCTGTTATTTTATCGGGATACCATCCGGTCACTGAGCCCTCTGGTTCCACCCCAATGGGTACATGAGCCGCAATAATCATCAGTTCACCCTCTTTCTGTCCACCCTGGAGCTGTTTGATCAGCAATTCAAAACGGCCATTTCCCA
>JAHEYS010000144.1 GCA_023251475.1 Prolixibacteraceae bacterium | reverse complement strand
ATCAATTACGACAGAACCTTTGCGGGAGTACATAATGTGACCGCAACGCTTCTTGGATTTGCGAATACCATTAAATTGAAAGGCACTTTCCAACCCGACAAGAATACCCACGTGGGTTTGCGCATGGCATACAACTACAGCAATAAATACTATGCTGATTTCAGTAGTGCATACATCAGTTCAAACCAGCTGCCCGAAGGTAGCCGTGGAGCATTATCACCTACACTGTCGCTGGGTTGGGTGATCAGCAAGGAAGGCTTTATATCTGACAGCAAGTCTGTTGATTACCTGAAACTGAAAGCATCTGTCGGAATTATCAATAGCGATATGAGCCTAGCAGGATTTTATTTCTACGACAATGTGTATGCCGTATCTAGTGGTAATACCTGGTCTGACGGCACCTATTCAAACACCGGTATCACTTCTCAGCGCGGTGCCAACAGCGCATTGGGCTTTGAAAAACGCAAGGAGATCAATCTGGGGCTCGAAGGTAAATTCTTTAATAATTCCTTAAGTGTAGACGCCAATATTTTCAGTATGCGAATAAGCGACAAATATTCAAGGCGTACAAATAAATATCCAACCTACTACAGCGACTTTATGCCATACGATAATTATGGAATTGATGGTTATACGGGTGCTGAACTTGGGGTAAACTATTCCAAAAAAGTAGGGGACTTTAGCTTAGATCTTGGTGTAACAGCCATGTACTGGAATTCAAAAGTGGTTGAGGTAGACGAGATGTGGGCCGAAGATTACCTTTACCGCAAAGGCAAGCCTGTTGATACCTATTTTGGATTTGAATCAGAGGGTTTGTTCCCTGATCAGAACGACATAAAAAACCATGCTTTTCAAACTTTTGGGGCAGTTAGCCCGGGCGATATTAAATATAAAGACCAGAATGGCGATGGCGTGATCGACAATAACGATCAGGTTAATATTGGTCGCTGGCAGGCACCATTTTCGTATGGATTAAATGTTAAATTGAGCTATAAAAACTTCAGTTTATTTGCCCTTGGAGTAGGTAGCTATGGTTCCGATGCATTCTTGAGTGGCTCATATTATAGGCCTGACGGGGATGTAAAATACTCGGTTATTGCTTTGGAACGGTGGACAGAAGCAACAAAAACTTCGGCAATTTATCCACGCCTGACCTCCAAAACGAGTTCTAATAATGCCCAGACCTCAACTTTCTGGAAATTCAAGAACAATTATTTCAATATTAACCGGTTACAGCTTACTTACGAAATGCCCGAGAATCTTTGCGGCAAGCTGGCAATGAAAAAACTCAGCATATATATAAGCGGATCGGGCCTGGCAACGATTTCGAAACAGAACGATTTCCGTTACCTGACGATAGGAGGCGAACCTCAGTACCGCAATTTCACAATGGGTATACGAACGATGTTTTAATTTTTAAAGCCTATAATTATGAGAATATTAAATAAATATCATCTGGCACTGATCATTTTTGCACTGGGATTCATTGGTTGTTCAAGCTTGCTGGACCCTGAAAATGACAATCATAATACATTCGCAAGGGTAGCCTATGATCCTGGTTTTGCTGAAGGTTTGATGATGAATGCCTATAGCAAGATGCCTACCGGCGGCTTCAGTTTCAATGAAGTAGCTACCGATGATGCGGTGTCGAACGACAAGTTCAGCGGTTATCTGCGTATGGCAACCGGCCAGTGGTCAGCCCAGTACAACCCGATTAGTAACTGGGATAATACGAACAAGGCCATCCTTTACCTGAACCTGTTCATCCCCCAGATTGAAACGATGACATGGTCGTGGACAAACGAGAACCTGAACAAGATGTTTAAATCACGTAATACTGGCGAAGCATACGCCCTGCGAGGATTATTCCGAAGTTTTCTGCTTCAGAATATCGCAGGCAAATCAGCCAGTGGTAAATTGTTGGGGATCCAATTGTATGATGAATTTTTGAAAGAGGACGGCAATTTCAACCTGGCTCGTGCCGGTTTTACAGAATCGGTAGCTGCTATCAATGCCGATTTCGACAAGGCTATTCAGTACCTCCCAATGGATTTTCTTGATATTACAGTTGCAGCCCAGTTGCCTCCGGCATTTTCAACAGTCAGCATTCTCGATTATAATGCGGTATTTGGGAAAGTCAATACCCAACGTATCACCAAACGCATCGTAATGGGACTAAAAGCTCGTGTTGCCCTTTTGGCCGCCAGTCCTGCTTTTGCAAACAACGATCAGACTTTGTGGATCAATGCAGCCAATACCGCTGCCGATGCACTGACCGGCATCAACGGTATTTCCGGTCTTGATGCAAGTGGTCATATCTTTTTCCAGGCAGCCAAGGTTGATGCAGTTTCAGTGACAGCCGATCAGAAGGAAATGCTTTGGAGAGGACCATCAAATGGATTATCTAACTCGCTGGAAAAGAACATGCTTCCTCCGGGACTGAACGGTAACGGACAGGTAAATCCGAGTCAAAACCTCGTAGATGCCTTCCCGATGAAAAACGGATATCCGATCAGCGATCCGCTAAGTGGCTATAATGTCGCCAATCCATATGCCAACCGTGATCCCCGGCTCGCGCTCTATGTCGTTTACAACGGTGCTGCCTTACAGGGTAAAGCCATTAAGACCGCAGTAGGTGGAGGGGTAAATGCCAAAGACTCTTTAGTTACATCTACCCGTACAGGATATTACTTACGTAAACTGATCCGTGAAGATATTATTTTTTCGAACGACGGCTCGGCAGCAACCAAGAAGCATTACCCGGTACATATGCGCTACACCGAATTGTTCCTCGATTATGCTGAGTCAGCCAACGAAGCCTGGGGTCCAACCGGAGTCGGGACGATCGCTACCTATTCGGCCAAAGATGTGGTTGCAGCGATCCGCAAACGTGCAGGAATAACCCAGCCAGATGCATATCTGAATACCATTACCACCAAAGAAGCAATGCGCGACCTGATTCGCAACGAACGCCGCATTGAATTATGTTTCGAAGGATTCCGTTTCTGGGATATGCGACGCTGGGGTTTAACCCTTACGAATACAATCAAAGGAGTTAACATTGATAAAAATGCCACTGTTTATCAATATGTTGATGTTGAGTTAAGGCCATATCAATCTTACATGCAGTATGCCCCTATTCCTCAACAGGAAGTATTGAAATTTTCAGCTTTGGAACAAAATGCCGGCTGGTAGATCAAAAGTTATAAGTTATAAGTTATAAGTTAAAAGTTAAAAGTTATAAGTTAAAAGTTATGAAACACATATTCATGAAATTGGTTCCGGTATTCCTGCTCGTTGGATTGATATCATCCTGTAAAAATGATGATTGGAGTTTTCCGGATTATAAATACTCAACGACCTATTTCCCTTATCAATACCCTGTTCGTACGCTCGAATTGGGAGATGATCCGGAGGTCGACAACTCAAAGGATAACAAACTGCAATTTTCGATTGGCCTGGGAATTGGTGGCATTTACGATAATACAAAGGATCGCAAGGTGGGTTACATAATTGACCCAACTTTGGCAAATAACCTGTATACCGACAAAGGGGATACCCTTGTTGCTTTACCTCAGGCATATTATACATTATCGCCTGCCGGATCAACAGTGATCCCCGCAGGTAAAATGCAGGGATATATTGATGTTCAGCTTACTGATGCTTTTCTGAATGATCCGAGAGCATTTAAGGTGCGTTATGTGATCCCCTTAAAAATTACCAGCGCCGAGACTGATTCCATCTTACAAGGTAAAACAGACAAGACTAATCCTGACCGGAGAATTGCAAGTAACTGGGCGATTATACCCAAAGACTTTACGTTATTCGGGATAAAGTACATCAACCCTTATCATGGCAAGTTTTTGCACAGAGGTAAAGATGTGCTGAAAGATGCCTCCGGATCGGTAGTGGATCAGGTAATCTATCGTACCTTATATGTTGAGAAAAATGAGATCTGGTACCTGCAAACCATCAGCCGAAATCAGGTTGTCGTAACCGGTCTGGTGCGCCGCACTTCAGGTAGCCCTGGTAGCTTTAAAATGGTGCTTACATTTGATGCCAGTGGTAATGCAACCATTTCACAGTTTACAGGTTCAGCATATCCTGTTTCAGGAACCGGCAAGTTTGTTACCAACGGTGACGAATGGGGCGGCATTAAACGCAACGCGATTATATTAAATTACCAGGTCACAGATGCAACTAACAGTCAGTTCCATAGTGTAACCGACACATTGGTTGTCCGCGATAGAGATGTACGCCTTGAAACATTTATTCCTGTTATTAAGTAACAGAATAAGTATATTAGTGAGATACCCGATTGCAGTTTGCGGTCGGGTATTTTAATAAAACAGATTGGATTAAAGATCCTATTTCCTCCTGAATTGTAATCACGAGGAGCGACATTGGATTGAATTCACATTTTAAAAAAAGATGAAACACATTATTAGTATGATTTTTATATCTCTGTTATTGTGCGTTTTAGGAGTCAGTGCCCAGACTGGCGGCAATTTTTTACAAGATATTATCTCATTGAAACTGACTGGTGTGACCATAACTGCTGTAGAAGATGTACCATCAGAGAATTTTACACCACCAGGAGGGAAAAAGCTCACCAACCTTCCTGCATTTATAAGGATTGCATTTACCTCCAAACCAACACCTGAGTCCAATATCCAATGCGAAATATGGATGCCAAAAAATAATTGGAATGGCCGCTTTTTAGGTACAGGAAATGGAGGTGGTGCTGGCAAAATCAGTTATGGACCGCTGGTCACCGGGGTAATTCGTGGCTTTGCGACTGCAAATACAGATATGGGCACATCGCCTAATGCGGAAGATGCAGTGGGGCACCCGGAACGATGGGCTGATTTTGGTTATCGTGCTACCCACGAAATGACTTCAGCGGCAAAGGCTATTTTGCAGGTCTATTATAAAAGGCCTGCCCTTAATTCCTATTTTATTGCTTGCTCGACCGGTGGACAACAAGCGCTGATGGAAGCCCAGCGGTTTCCCGACGACTACGATGGGATAATCGCTGGCGCCCCGGCTAATAATCGCACCCATTTACACACTTCATTTATTTGGAATTTAATAGCAAACAATCAGGGGCAAGCAAATGAGATTATACCTCAAAAGAAAATTAATTTGCTTTCTAAACTAGTAATTCAAAACTGTGCAGGTAAGGACGGTGGTGCTCCGGGCGATGGTTTCCTTACCGATCCGAGGCTTTGTGATTTTAACTTTGAAACACTCCCTCAATGTCTTGAAGGGATTAAAACGGATAGCTGTTTCACAATGGAGGATATTATTGTCCTGAAGAAACTTTATACCGGCCCAACAAATCCCCGAACAGGAGAGCGGATTTACACACCTCTTCCTTTGGGAGGCTCAAAATTAGAATTGTCTGCAGCTCATTTATACCTGTTTAAATGGGTTTTTGGAAAGGATTTTAATTACCGGAAATTTGATTTTGACCGTGATATGGCAATCGTTGATTCCATTCTTGCCCCCATTCTAAATGCAAATAATCCTGATTTAAGTCTGATGAAAGCCCGTGGAGGAAAAATTTTGATGTATACCGGAACCGATGACCAGTTGGTTCCGGCACAGGATGCCATCAATTATTATGAACGGGTAATCGTGGCAATGGGTGGTTTGAAACAAACGCAGGATTTTTTCCGGTTTTTCCTGATTCCGGGGATGGGGCATTGCGGGGGAGGTTCAGGCTTAAACTTTAGTCAGGGCAAGTCTATTGATCTGATTCAGGACAGCGATTATGATATTTTATCTGCCATGGTGAAATGGGTTGAAAATGGAATTGCTCCAGACAGGTTTAATGTGAAAACATTTAACTGCTGTGATTCGGTTAATCGAATTGGATTCCAAAGGCCAATTTATCCATACCCCAAATTTCCTGAATACACTGGCGGAGAACCGAAATCACCTTCCAGTTTCAGAGCCGTTGACCACATCAGGGGAGGCGTTTTGTCACCTGCAGCAGTTTATTTAAAGTAAAACGATTTAATTATTTGTGAAATTCCATTTCCCCGATAAAAAAAATTATTTTCACATGAAACTATTATTCATCCTTACAATTGTTCTTTTCGCATGTTCGTTCAAACCCAAAGTATCTACATGGGTCGCGATAGGCGATTCAATTACTTTTTTGAATGATCACCTGAACGAAACGGGCAACAGAGTAAGCAAAGGATATATGACAAGAGTGACAGAACAATTTCCAAACCTACATTATATCAATCAAGGACATAGCGGTTGGACTTCAGGCAGTATTGCCGGGGCGATCGACACGTTGGGACTTGTAAAGGCTGATTTGTATTCCGTTTTTCTGGGCACAAACGATTGGTGGAAAGGAAGGCCATTAGGTACATTTGCTGACTACCTGAATAATACGGGTAACAATACAGTAAATGGCTCCTTTCGAATTATCATTGACCGGTTGAAAAAATTGAATAAAGAGGCAAATATTGTACTGATTACGCCAATGCAACGGGGTGATTTTGTGTTTTTATGGGATATGAAAAACAATGCCTACGGTTCCTATAAACAAAAAAATGGGCAAACTTTAGCACAATTCGCCGATGTGATCAAAACCATTGGTAAATATGAACATATTATTGTAGTAGATTTATACAACAAGAGTGGGATGGGCCAGGAAGTACTTACTAAATACAAAAGGCTAAAAGACCCCTTTACCGGAAAGTACAAAAACTATCCCTATCCCTCCTATCTCGATATCCCATTTAACCCCGAAACAGACGAATACCCTTACCCGCCCAACGCAGCTGGATATACATATGATGGATTGCACCCATCAGATAAAGGTTGTACAATTATTGCAGGACTGTTAATCAAGATTCTAAAAAAATTAAATTAAAAAAAGTGACCTTAAATCAAGTAAAACATGCTTAGAATAAAAATCAAATTGGCCCCAATTATTGTTTACACTTTCCTCAGTTTTTTCGGAGTTTCAGCATCCGCACAAAACACAGGAAAGGTGATGGAGTATAAAATGATTAAAAGTAATTTACTGAACAGAGATGTAAAATACTCCGTCTATTTGCCTTTCGACTATTTCACCTCGGAGAGGAGTTATCCGGTAGTATACCTGCTTCATGGTCTGGGTGATAATCATACCGGCTGGGTGCAATTTGGCGAAATCAACCGGCTAGCCGACCAGGCCATTGCCGATGGCACAATACCACCCATGATTCTTATCATGCCGGATGGTGCAAAGAGTTTTTACATCAACAGTTATGACAGGAAAGAAATGTATGAAGACTTTTTCATACAAGAATTTATTCCAGCCATAGAAAAGGAGTATAAAATAAAGGCAGAGAAAAGATACCGGGGAATAGCCGGTTTATCAATGGGCGGTTATGGCACCTTGTTTTATGCCTTAAAATACCCGGATTTGTTTACAGCCTGCGCCCCATTAAGCGCAGCAGTTTGGAGCGACAACGACTTTAGCTCTATGCAAGTTGCTCAGTATGAACAATTAGCTGCACCGGTTTTCGGAAGAAATCTGAAAGGTAACGACCGGCTAACCAAGCAGTGGTCGGATCATTCAATCCTGAAAATGATTGACACCAAATCAGCCGTTGATCTAAAAAAAGTAAAATACTGGATTGATTGTGGCGATGATGATTTTCTGACCAAGGGAAATTGCCTGATGCATATTGCTTTTAAGGAAAAGAATGTGCCCCATGAATTCAGGGTTAGAGATGGCGCTCACGGTTGGTCCTACTGGAGAAATGGTATTGTGGCCGCTTTGAAATTTATAGGGGACGAATTTCATAAGATGTAAAAACAATTCGCTGTTCAATCTGGTCAATAATAGTGTCTGAACACCTCAAAATAACCTTATTCCCTTCTCCAAATAGTGACTCAGTTAAAAGTAATGCCTCCAAAACCCCCGAATCTATTGACTCGCATTGCACTCACATGTTATTCAGCAGTTTAAGTATTTCAAAAATATTTGTCCAATATTTTTTCGTATATTAGACAAACAGATATGTTTTGAAGTATCAATAATTTAAATCCTAAAATCATGAGCCACACCGATTCGGGTCATCTTGGAAACTTAAAGAGTTTCGATGAATTGCTTAATGCAGTGAAGGGTTTTCCAGCCGGCTATAACCCTTCAAAAAATGAATACCAGATTAAAGCCCTTGAGGCCAAATCTGCTGAAGGGCATATTCAGATCGCTAATTTGAATACAATTATGTCTGCCTATAAATCAGCCGTTGAACGTCGTACGGTTGTTTACGCCCCTTTTCAAAATCTGACAACAAGCATCTTTAATTATATCAAATCTACTGATGCCAGTGATAAGGCAGTTGATGATGTGGCTCAGATTATCCGCAAACTAAAAGGTCAACGGGCAGGTAAAAAAGTTACTCCTCCTGCCAAAGGTGAAAACACACAGGAATCATCACAAATATCTGTCTCACAACTAAGCTTCAATGAGCGGCTGAACAATTTTGACCGACTGATTCGTCAACTCGAAATGATTCCTCAATATGTCCCTAATGAAGCCAATCTTTCCATTGCCGGACTGCTCGATTATTTTAACAGGATGAATGCGGCCAACGAAGCGGTACTTAAAGCGGAGAATGATCTTTCGAACGCCAGGGTTAACCGGAATAAGGAGTTCTACGATCCGCAGTCAGGGCTGGTCGAAATCGGGAAAGGGGATAAACTGTATATCAAGGCAATTTATGGCGCCTCATCACCGCAATATCACCAGGTATCAGGCATTAGCTTCAAATCGTATGGCAATTAACCGCTTTCTGCCGGTGTAAGCAGATGTGATTAATAACGACAAAAAAAAATGACGCACGCAACATTGCAGGCGCCATTTTATATTTATAAACAATCCCTGATGAATAATTTCCCTTTTCAATTTGTTTTATGAAAATTTGGCAGTATATTTGCCTATGAAAAATGCAAAAAACACACTTTATTAGCCCTTATAAAATACAATAAATTATAAAGGTATGGATTTAAAAAATGCAAATCCACATATTTTAAGGGGGATCGATACAGATCTGAAAAGATGGAAAGATGAGTTTAACCGGAAGCCACTTCTGCTGCGTGGACCAAGGCAGGTAGGCAAATCATCGGCAGTACGCAATCTCGCAAGTTCATTTGAGTATTTTATTGAGGTGGATTTTGAAGCGCAGCGTGATCTTCATGTCATATTCAGCTCATCATTAGATCCCGGAGATATTTGTGAGCAGTTATCTTTATTATATAATATACCAATTGTCGCTGGTAAAACACTTCTGTTTTTTGATGAGATACAGAGCTGTTTATCTGCCATCTCTTCGTTACGGTATTTTTACGAAAAGATGCCACAACTTCATATCATCGCTGCTGGCTCATTGCTTGAATTTGCACTGCAGGAACTGCCTTCGTTTGGCGTAGGGCGTGTCCGATCGCTTTTTGTTCATCCATTTTCATTCAATGAGTTCTTAATTTCCTGCGATCAATCCGGATTAGCAGAAGCAATTAAAAGCGCTTCAGCGATTAAACCGCTACCTGAACTCATCCATAAAAAATTAATTGCACAATATAAAAGATTTATGGCGATTGGAGGAATGCCTGAGGTTATAGCAAAATATGTTGTAAGTGGCGATATGCTTGAATGCATGAACATTATTGATGATTTAGTCATCTCTTACCAGGATGATTTTGCAAAATACAAAAGGCTGATGCCGGCTCATCGTATCAAAGAAGCATTCGAAGCAGTTGTCAGACAAATGGGTGGCAAATTTGTATATACAAAGGCAGCATTGACCGGAGACCCAAGGCAAATCAAGTCAGCAATAGATCTTCTTATTTTGGCTGGATTGGTTATTCCGGTTACGCACACCTCTTCCAATGGAATCCCACTTGGCGCGGAAACCGACCCTAAAAAAAGAAAAATGCTGATTTTCGATACAGGTGTTTTTCAGCGAATGTTAGGCTTAAACATTGGAGAATTGATGATTAGCGAGAGTTTTGATGTCGTAAATAAAGGTGCTCTGGCCGAATTGTCAGTAGGTTTGGAGCTGGTAAAATTGTCATCATCCTACCGAAGCAATTCGCTCTATTATTGGCAACGGGAAAGTCCAGGCGGGAATGCAGAAGTCGATTATGTCTTTCAAAAAGGAGACAAGATTATCCCTATTGAGGTAAAATCGGGGATGCGGGGCGCTATGCAGAGTATGCATCTTTTTCTCAGGGAAAAGAATTTAGAGGAAGGGATTCGCTTTTCGCTTGAAAACTTTGGTAAATATCAGAATATAAAAACTATACCTTTGTATGCAGTATCAACATTAAACAACTAATATTCAGGATAAATGCGGCCAATCATGCAATCCTTAAGGCCGAAAATGATCTTCCGAACGCCAGGGTATCCCGGAATAGGGAGTTCTACGATCCGCAAACAGGGCTGATTGAAATTGGGAAGAGCGATTCTACTTTACCTACCCGACTTTTATTTCATTTGTATATAATTTGTTTTTTAGTGGCCAGATGGAATCGAAGATCAGCGGAGATAATAATCATTCCAGTTCAAATTATCATCTTCAATATCAAATTGAATGAACTTAGGCCCATCCTAATATTTATGAAATAGTCAATCTTTAGCTTTTTCTAAAAGAAGTCCTAATTCATTGGCTGTAATTATTTTAGTTCCTTCGAAATCTGCTAAATCAAGCAAGTCATTATCCCCTGTCACAAGATAATCCGCTTTCCCAACCAGACATAGTTTAAGTAAAAAGTTGTCCTTTGGATCCCTGCAAATATTTGGAATATCAGAAATCTCATACGTTAATCCAATAATTGTTAATAACTCAATCAATTCGCTAACAGCTTGTTTATCAAAATACTTTCTTAATTTAGGACGGGAAGTCACAAGTTTTAATTCATCGGTTAATTGTTTAGTCAGTATTAATTTGATAGATGAATCCGAAAGTTTATCTTTAAGTTTTCTCAGTCTCTTGCCAATCAAAAAGCTAACCATAACGTTAGTATCAATGACAACTCTATTTTCCATCAGAATTTTTGTAAAGCTTTTCTCTTACTTTCTCACATTCCTGCGTGATCATTTCATCCGTCAATTCTTTTGTTTTAAATGAATTTAATAACCGAACTAGTTTTGAATTGATAGCCTCTTTTTCCAATTCCTTCGAAAGCTTAATTTTCTTATCTGCAGGAAGTTGTTTTACGATCTGCAATATCTGATTGAAATTTAATTGATATGTTAAATCTGTTTTCATCATTTTTATTTCCACAAATATACAAAATTCGATTTGTAAATCCAATAACGATATCATGCTAAGTCATAGGAAAACATAACAGGTTGAATACCGCCAACGACGCCCTGTTTAAGGCCGGAAATGATCTTTCGAGCGCCAGGGTATCCCGGAATAAGGAGTTTTACAATCCTGAGAAAGTGCTGTCGAAATTGGGAAGGGGGATGTCTGTCATCGTACAATTGTTTTAATTTTACGATCAGCAGACCTTCTCTTTTCAGCGATAAATAGAAGGAACAATAGGTTGTCACATTTTATCTCTTGGCGTCTTCGCGTCTTTGCAGGATTTTTTAAAGTTCTCTGTTTTGAAGTTGGAGCTTCATCACTCCCGGGAACTTTGCGCGAGAGAATAAGAAAATTCAGTATACCCACCTATATGGTCAGAACCGACACCGGCAAATTTTCAATTTCCACCGGCAATTGTGAAACACCACCCGACCGGTTCACACTGATCTCCGGAAAGTATAAGACAGATTCCGGAAGATTTGTACCAGCCGACATAAAGTTGAAAACAACTATCGGATATTTCAGAGTACCCACCGGAAAAATCAGAATAAGCGCCGCAATTTTAAAAACTACCGCCGGAAAAATCAATTCCCGCACCGGAAAAATCAAAACCACTTCCGGCCATTTCAGAATAATCAACTGAAAAGTTAAAGCAACCACCCGAAAGTTAATAAATGCAACTTTCTCCGGGCAAAATCTGCCGGCAGCAAGTTGCCAATAGCGAGCTGCAATAAGAGCAATATTGATCTTATCCGCAATAAACGTCATTGCGTTGAAAATAGATCATAATTCAACATGCAATCGAAGTTTTTACCCTGAAAAATCTGCACCTTTGTATAAACCAGGTTAAAACAACATCAAAAAAAAATGAAAAAAATATTCTTTACCCACTTTAATTATGGAACATTGAAAATCTGCTATTTATTCATTGCAGTTATTTTGTTCAACATTCTTGTCATGGGCACATCAGGTGATCCAACCCTGAAATTTGGATTAAAGTTATATGTTTCAACCACCGGGAACGACGGTTGGTCAGGGAAGCTGAAGCAACCCAATATGGATAAAACCGATGGACCTTTTGCAACACTCCGGGGGGCTCGCGATGCAATACGAATAATGAGGGAAACGAAAAAACTTCTGAAAGGGAATATAGCAGTAGAGCTTCAAAAGGGGGTTTATGAGCTGTCAGAACCGTTTGAGCTGGAAACACAGGATGGAGGAACAGACTCATTGTCGCGTGTCATCTATTATGGGCAGACCGGTAGCGAGGTACGTTTAACAGGTGGAAGAAATCTGACCAAATGGGAGTTAGTATCCGATAAAGCTGTTTTGGAAAAATTCGCGCCTGAGGTAAGGGGTAAAATTTATCAGTCAGATCTTTCGGCCAATGGTTTAAAGGATTTCGGTTCTCCGGGCGGGGGCGGAATGGAGTTGATTTTCAATGATCAACCGATGTGGATATCACGCTATCCCAATAAAGGTTTTGTTAAAATCACAGGATTACTGAACGAAAATCCTGTCGATATCAGGGGAACCAAGGGTGATCAGGTGGGTAAATTCAATTACGACGACCATCGTATTTCAAAATGGAAAACAGAAAAAGATGCCTGGGTGCATGGTTACTGGTTTTGGGATTGGAGCGAACAACGCCATAAGATTGCAAATATAGATACAACAAAAAATCTGATAGAAGTTCTCCCTCCATATCATCATTACGGATATCGCCTTGGACAATGGTTTTATGGATTTAACCTGCTGTCGGAAATCGATGAGCCGGGGGAATATTATATCGACAGGGAAGCGGGAATGCTCTATTTTTATCCCCCTTCCGAGATTGGGAAAGGGCATGCTTACGTTTCAATAAATAAAAATATCATCAATATAAATGGTGTTTCATTTCTTACCCTCAAAGGGATGATCCTTGAGGGATGTCGTGAAACAGTGGTTAAAATGGAGAATTGCACTTCCAGTTTAATCGCTGGTTGCATGATCAGGAATTCGGGAGATTGGGGCGTTACCATTAAAGGTGGAAAGGCCAACGGCGTAACCGGATGCGAAATATACAATGTCGGCGCTGGCGGGGTTAATATTGATGCCGGCGACCGGACAACGCTTCAATCAGCCAATTGTTTTGCCGATAACAATGACATTCACCATATTGCAAGAATTAAACGCATCAGCAACCCGGCGATATCAATTTTCGGTGTTGGAAATCGTGCGACCCACAATTCCATTGCACATCTTCCGCATATGGCAATTTACTTTATGGGTAATGACCATTTAATGGAATACAATGTCATCAATGATGTTTGCTATGAATCAAATGATGCAGGCGCCATCTATGCAGGGAGGAACTGGACCATGCGCGGGAATATCATCCGTTACAATTACCTGCACGATATATCCGGTTTTGAGGGAAAGGGGTGTGTCGGTATTTATCTTGACGATGCATTTTCATCTGCCGATGTGATCGGGAATGTCTTTAACAACGTTACCCGGGCAATGATGATCGGCGGGGGTAGGGATAATAATGTAATTAACAATATTTTTATCAATTGTGTTCCTTCCCTCCATATTGATGCACGGGGAATGGGCTGGATGCACGATCATCCTGAGATGTGGATAAAGGAGGCAGAAGAAAAAGGAACAATATTGGGTACTTTATTCAACCAGCCTCCTTATAGCACACGTTATCCAAAATTGATCAATATTCTGAACGACGAACCCAGTGCGCCCAAAGGAAATGTTATATCGCATAATATTTGTGCTGGAGGCAGTTGGGATAAGGCCAGGGGATTCTGGTCCACTTCTGTTGAAAAAAAGGCCCGCCCCTATCTGACCATGGAAGACAATGTTGTTTCCACGAATACAGAGGTAGAGGATAGGTTGTCGAAAAGTTTTGTGATCACTGACCCTCTTTTTGTCAATCCGGAAAATCCGGAACAGGGTAAATTTCAGTTAAAGGCTGATTCCCCTGCCCTAAAGAGCGGCTTTAAGCAGATTCCATTTGACAAAATAGGGCTTTATCAGAGCAGTAATCGTGTAGATTGGGTGCATTAAAATATGGGCCAATTAAAAGAATTAAAAAAGTATTTAAATAAGGAGATTCCTCACTGCGTTCGGAATGACACGCTTCCCTTGGAAATAGGTATGGGTGACTGGGCGGCGTTGCCGCCCAGTCACCCATACCTACAAACACAATCCATTGTCATTCCGAATGAAGCGCAGCGGAATGAGGAATCTCATTTTCAATGTAACAATTTTCAGAAAACAATTGAAAAACATCAACTAATCTCAGACTTTTTATCTTTAAAAATCTGCACTTTTGTAATTGCCAATTTAAACCCATTTTCAATTGAAATCAAAATCCAAAATCCAAAAGGGTTCAATCCTTGCGACAGTTTTAAGCTTATTTTGTGCGACCCAACTGATAGCACAGGATCAGATATCGGTCAAATCGCCCGATCATAAAATTGAAATATCATTTTCGCTCCAAAAGCTGTCGGTATATAATTATGGAGGGAATAGTCCAGATGCACCCTATTATGAAGTGGCATACGAAGAGAGTAAAATCATATTACCATCCCGGTTGGGGTTTATTATTGGGGGCGAACCCGAATTAAGCAGCTGTTTCAAAGTAAAAAATCAGCGTATCATCCACAGTGAATCGACCTGGAAGCCAATTTACGGGGAGCGAAACAGCTACCCTGACAATTACAATGAGCTTGCCATAGAGCTGGAAGAGTATATCCCACCATACAGGCAACTGGTTATTCACTTCAGGGCATATAATGAAGGAGTTGCAATCAGGTATAGTTTCCCTTCTATCAAAAAAAATGAAATTTTAAATGTAGTAGATGAGTTCACCGAATTTAAATTTTCGGAAGAATCGGATGTCTGGGTGGAATACGGACAAAGTTCGCAGGGAACCTATTCCAGACAACCGATCAGTAATTTAAAACCAAACTGTGAACTCCCTTTATTAGCCAAATCAGGGAATAACTTTCTGTGTATTGCAGAAACAGCCAATGATAATTATCCAAGATCATTTGTCCGGCCGGTAGCTAATGGAGCAAAAATGCAGCTGCGCGGAGAAGGAAATATCCGTAAAGGTGAGTGTTCCCCCTGGAGAGTTGTTTTAATTGGGAAGAGCGCCGGAGCGCTGACCGAACATAACTATTTGTTATTGAACCTGAATGAACCAAACCAGATTGCTGACTGCTCGTGGATCAAACCGGAAAAAATTGTCAGGGATATCACCCTGTCAACAAAAGGGGCCAAAGAATGTATTGATTATGCCGCGGATCATGGATTGGACGGCATCATATTCGATGCAGGGTGGTACGGTCCGGTAAATAATGACGCTTCGGATGCACGCCAAATAAATGTAGTGGGATCGATGAGTGGCTTGCCGATTAAAGATCATTCCGGATTATCGGTGAAAGAGGTAGTTGAATATGGTAAAATAAGGAAAATTGATGTCTGGTTATATGTCAATTATCAGGCGCTGGAAAGACAAGTCGACGAACTTCTGCCGCTCTATAAATCGTGGGGAATAGTTGGGATAAAGCCCGGATTTGTAAGGGTCGGCAACCAGCAATGGCAAAAATGGTTACACCACATTGTACGGAAGGCAGCAAAGTATAAGCTAATGGTTGATCCGCACGATCAGTACCGGCCCACGGGTTTCTCACGTACTTACCCCAATCTGATGTCGCAGGAAGGAATACGCGGAAATGAACAAAATCCTGATGCTGATCAGACGACCATGTTGCCATTTACCCGTTTTGTGATTGGGGCAGGCGATTATACCCCTGGCTACTGTAAGCAGGCATTACCCACCTCTTTTGCGCACCGTCTCGCACTTCCGGTCTTATATTACAGCCCCGCTCAATTCCTTTTTTGGAGTGAGGATATTACCAGTGATTGTCATTTATCTCCTGAACTGGAATTGTGGAAAACAATCCCAACAGTATGGGACGACACAAAATATCTCAGTGGAGAACCTGGTGAATTTGCCATTATTGCCAGGCGAAGTGGCAATATATGGTACCTCGGGGCGATTACCAATAAGTCAGCCCGGGAGATCGAAATTCCGCTCTCATTTCTGGGAAACGGGACAACAATTACTGCCAGGATTTATACTGATGGAGGTGAGGAAGTGAAAACAGAAACAAAGGTTAAAATTGAAAGTCGTGAACTTTCCGGTAAGGATGTTCTGAAATTTTCGCTAAAACCGGGAGGCGGCATGGCAGCAAAACTAACCATAAAATAAATTGAAATGACTAAACGTGAAGTAATCAGAACGGTTCTCGACGGCAAAAGACCACCCTATGTCCCCTGGTCATTTAAATTCACCGTTGAACCTAAACGAATGCTTTGCAATTATTACGGTGTTAATGATTTGGATAAGGTACTCGGTAATCATATCCTTCAGTTGGGTAGTGACATCGGCTTTTTTGATGATTTAGGCAACGATCAGTTTCAGGATGTGTTTAAAGTGATTTGGGACCGCAGCATCGACAAGGATATTGGTGATGCCAAAGGGATTGTTTTACCGGAACCGACATTAAACGGGTATACTTTTCCAAACCCGCTTGATCCCCGGTTTTTCTCAGATATTGAATCAGAGATAGCTCTGAAACCTGATATGTTCCGTGTATTTCAGATCGGATTCTCGCTGTACGAAAGGGCCTGGACCATGCGTGGCATGACTAATCTCCT
>JAHEYS010000402.1 GCA_023251475.1 Prolixibacteraceae bacterium | reverse complement strand
TTTCCCGCAAAACCAACCCGTGATTCAGGGCTTGCATTCCCCCCCCAGACTGATCGGTTATGAATTAATGCCACAGTCAGCCCCAACCGGCTGGCTGTTATAGCGGTGGTCATTCCGGCAATTCCGCCTCCAACGACCACCAGATCGAATTTGCCTTTTAACACGGGAGTCTCAGACACCCGAAGAAGCTTTCTCCTCCAGCCGGCAGGTGCTGCATTATTGGGTTTGAAACCGATATCTGCTGAAAACAGAATGGCATCGCATCGTCCTTCAAAACCTGTCAGGTCATGTATTTTAACCGTACTTGATTTTTTATCGATCTCAATTACAGCCCCTTCCTGCCAGTGCCACTCTTTCCCCTCAATACCAAAGACCGTTTCGACCGGCTTGTTGTTCACCATGATTTGAAACTTTCCAGGCGAACCTGGTGAATTCCAGGTTGCCACCCAGTCGCGTGTACGGACCCAGACTTTATATTTCCCTTTTTGGGGAAAATTTACAGTTGTTTCAGCATCAGCAACTGGTTCACCCAAACCATGAGCCAGCAGGAAGGTTGAACCCATTTGGTCGATAAATTGCTGATCAATTTTCCAACCCCCGGAGTTCTGAAAACTTTCTGCCTCTACAAAAACTATATCATCTTGTGCGAGAGCCGGATGAGCTATAAAAAAAATACTTATTACAAAAAGGAATATTCGTTTTCTCATCCTTATATTTACATTTTGTATAGTCCTGTATTTCCCTTTTCCAAAACAGGCATTAGGTTTTCAACAACATCGGGGCGTTCAGCCGCAATGTTTATTGTTTCGTTGGGATCGGATTGATGGTCGTATAATTCAATTATCGGCTCCGCTTTCCTGAAGTATTTGGTCAGCCGGTATCTTTCGGTTCGCAGCGAGATTCCATTCATATAATAACTGTAGGAAACATTATTCCACTGAGCAAGCGGATTGATCAGTAAAGGTTTTAAGCTTTTTCCATCGGTTTTTAACGCCATTTTTAACCCGCACAAATCAATAATCGTCGGGTAGATATCAACCGCACTAACGACCTGATTTACGCATGTTCCCCCTTTCTTCCCGGGCAACTTAATAATAAATGCGCTGTTTAAGGCCCTTTCGAAAATTGTATGCTTACCCCATACGAGCTGATCACCAAGATGCCATCCATGATCTCCCCAAAGTACTATTACCGTATTTTTTGACAGACCAAGTTGATCCAGTTGATCGAGCAACTTTCCTATCTGAGCATCAGCGTAACTTACACATGCAAAATAGGCATGCCGGATTTTGCGGGCATAAGCATCTGAAACAGGCCCACTAAGAGAGGCGTCTTCCTCCCCCAGCCTGTAACTGTTAAATTCGCTGCTGTTGTGCAAACTGGCTTTATTTACATGCTCAGGCAGGAATGGATTAGGGGAGAGAGGTATTTTACTTTCATCGTATAAATCCCAGTATTTTTTGGGTGAATTGAATGGGAGGTGTGGTTTAAAAAAACCTACTGCCAAGAAGAATGGCTGATCCTTTTTAGCCAATTCTCCCAGTTTTTTTACTGCCAGTTCTGCCGTATATCCATCCGGATATCCCAAATCATCCACTTCACCCATTTCGTATGGTTTGACCTGACCTTTCAGGCTTTGCCGGTTGCTGCCATCAGCATAACCAAAGAACGCATTCCATCCGGTTCCCCATTTGGCCGGATTAAACAGCATTTCGTCCCAACTGTGGGGAAGTTCGTATTCAGTCCCAACCGGAGCCGTATAATCATAGATGAGTCCGTCAACTTCATGGCTTATTTTTCCGATTCCAACCGTATAGTAACCATTTCGCCGCAAATGGTGAATAAATGTTTCGGGCTGTCCGGTTTCGGGCTTGCCGGAGATGAAGCGGATGCAAGCATCATTGCCCAGATATCCGGTCGTTTTTGGCAGCATTCCGGTTAACAAACTACATCTGGAAGCGCCACAGGTTGGTACCTGGACAAACTGATGAGAAAAAAGGACGCCTGAAGCTGCAAGTTTATCGATGTTAGGCGATTGAATATAATCCGCCCCATAACATCCAAGTTCGGGCCGCAGATCATCGACACAAATAAACAGCACATTTGGTTTTTGGATGTCTGGTTTCTCCGATCCGTTAGCCATCTGAAAAATCGACAGAACCGATGTTAATATGGTGACAGATTGGTGGTATTTCATACGAATATAATTTGTTTTTTAATGGCTGTTTAGAAACGTCCTGAGGAAATTTTCATTTGGGTTAGTGTTTATCAATCATGATTTCACATCAATTACTTAAACAATATTTTAACAATTAGTTGTGATCTCAATACTTCGGCAGTTGTTCACTTTCGTTCATTTCTATGACCCATCGCTGACCTATTTCCCGGGCCATTACCATGTTGGGTCAAGACCCGCAACACCGCAAGGTGGTTTGCCGGCAGCCCCTGTCGGCTGCCAGCAAAGGTTATTCACTTTTCAGAAATCCCTACCTCTTTTATGAAGCATGTGAAAGAATTTTCTTCATTTCTGAATTTGTCCTTTTACATCAGGAAACAATTAACTTGGTTTGCAAATAGCAACTAATTAAATGATATCATGTCCCTTTCGTATTCAGTTCAAGTTCTCCGATTTGGCATAGGTTACCATCTCCATTGGTTCACCCCGTCAAGAATCCGATTACGGAAAATTAAGGTGTCAGTTGCCTGATAGGTATTCCCGGCATTGGTATAAGAATACTGAAGATAGAACTCTCTTTTGGAAGCGTTATAGCTACAGGGACCGCTTGGAACGACATTATAAACTGAGCCTGGATTTTTACTGATGACTACCGAGTTATTCAAGGAAACAGTGATATTGAAAGTATTATTTACCCCGTCTTTAAGATTAATAATACCGCTGGTTTTTAAGGTGTATGGGCCAACAGTTGCTAATATCCAGTTGTTTATTGCATTTGTAACCGGCTCATTCTGATGATAACCGGTTGTTGTGACAACACCACTGGAACTGGTCATTGTAGTTACTCCATTGTGGTAGTAATTACCAAAGAGTCGATGCTCATATTTAAGGGTTAATACCTGAGTATTTTGTTTTGGCAATATTGAGTCGGCCGATGTTTTTATAAGTCGGAATGGCAATACATATTTTGCCTGTAAAGCCAATGGGTCATTTACAAATTTAGCAGTGTCAATAGTGATGGTGATTGGGCCCTGTAACGATCCTGCCGGAATTGTGAAGCGGCTGCTATGGCTCAAAGTATAGTAATTTGCAGGCAGCAGGGTAGAACCCGCAGGAACCAGGGTGGGGTCAATTTGAAAATCTACCCATTCGTCTGCACTATTACTTCGTTTACCACCCAGCATAACCCCCAGTTCGATGTGGTGTATTTCGCCGACTACAAATGTTCTTGTATTGGTAAGTTTGGGAAAATAAACTGCAGAATAGGTATAATCAGCCATAAAATCAGCATACTTGCATCCTGCCAGTACAGAGATCATAAGTAGTGAGGTAATAAATATAATATGTTTTTTCATCACTTTTTCTTTTTAAATTTATTTTCCAATTAGTTGGACCAGCCGTCATTTTGTTTAATACCCGGAATAATGATGGTTTCCGATAGTGGCAATGGCATAAAAGAGCTGTTAAATAACTTCTTTTCAATCACCACAGGGGAGGAATAGCTCAGGACGCCGTTGGTAAGGGTGATTTTGGCTCTGCTGACGTTTGTATTTAAAGGTTCCTCCCATCTTCGGAGGTCCCAGAAGCGATAACCTTCGAAACATAATTCCACCCTTCGTTCATTATGAATCAGTTTCCTGAATTCGACTTTCTGGTCGGAGGTGAAGCTATTCATGTAGGGGTCTAATACAAATCCGGCTCTTTTACGAATTTTTCCCAGGGCTTCCTTTGCAGATAACCCATATCGTTTATCGTCGGGTCCGGCAAGTTCATTCATCGCTTCAGCAAAAATAAGGTACAAGTTGGTTTTACTCATCCGGGCAACATAGCTTGCTTTCCCATTTTTCGTTTCCGGATAAAGTACAGCATTGGGAGACAGGAATTTAAGTAAATAGTATCCGGTTTTAGTCGCATCTGCGGAAGAACCGGGAGCATCGGTACCTCCATCATAAGTGGCAATAGTTTGTCCGCTGTATGTCATGCCATTACAAAGAATAAATTGCTTTAACCGGGGGTCTCTGCCATTATATGGATCTTGCGGATTGTAGGTAGCAGAAATGTGATTTATGGGATAACCCTTTGAATCATAAAATGCATCTACCAGTTCCTGTGACGGATTTGTAATACCATTACCACGCAGTGAAGGAGGCAGGTTGGCTGTCTCATAAACAAAGCTGGTTGCGCTATTGGCGGGGCTGGACCAGATGACATCCACATTCCCATCTACTGTATAAAAATCACGGACAGGTAATGCATTTGCATTGGGTAGTCCATCAATCGCTTTGATAGCGACCATCGCATTTCTCGCAGTAGAGTCCCAAAGGGCAGTATTATTATCCCTGTTATTAGCAGGACTTGCAGCATGAAGGTAAGCCATGGTTTTTATAACCCTGGCGACATTTTTACTGGCTGCACCATACCAGGTACTTCCGGTTACAACATCGGTACCCGTATAATTATCCGGGAAGTCGGTAATTTTTATGGCCGAGTCACAATCGGCAACAATCTGGCTGACACAATCGGCATAGCTGGCCCTTTGAAGCCTAAAAGCTTCCTCATCTGTAATTACGGTGGTTACAATAGGAACACCTGTCGCTTTACCTCCAACAAGGCCGCCATAATTTTTGAGAAGATCGAAGGCTAACCAGGCCCTCATCGTTAAAGCTTCCCCTTTATATCTCCTGTAGAATTTCTGATTGGTGGCAGCATCTTTGATGTACAACTGCCCGGAGAAGCCATGTAACAAAAATGCATTTAGCCCCTTTATTTTATTATAGGAGGTGGTCCAGGAGTCCAGACCATTATTGGCTGGCGATAACATCCCCGTCGCAAAAGATCTGATTGTTGAACCATTATTACTGGAGGTCGCATCATCAGTTGCGATCTCTAAAAACTCTCCGCTAATTCCATAGTTATGGTAGTAAGTGGGCATACTTCCGTAGGCCAACAGAAGGACGCCCCGTGAAAGACTTGGAGTTTGCCAGACATAATCTTCAGTAAAGCGACCGGCATCCTCTATTGGAATAGAATCCT
>JAHEYS010000143.1 GCA_023251475.1 Prolixibacteraceae bacterium | reverse complement strand
TTAACCCTGGCTGGGGTCTTTGTCCAGGCCATTCCAATAGCCAACGGATCTGTTTCATAGCCTTGTAATGCTCCGCCGATGTACGACATCCAATACTTCCCGTCGAAAGGGAGTAACTTAGATGTTCCACCCCATTTTGTGTCGCAAAGTGCAATTCCACCGTCAACCTGCCAGCGATCCCAGCCATCGGACCGGAAACTCATGATCTTCCCAAGCTTCTCCCAGTGCAGGAGGTCGCTGCTTCGTGCAAGAAAGGTCTCATATCCGATTTTGTCAGTGTTACCGACATAAACCATGTACCACCGATTATTTTTTTTGAAGATACTGGGACAATCAACCAACTGCCCCTTCTCGCCCCGGATAACAATGCCATATTTAAAGGGGGTTTTAACCTTGTCATAAACCGCCTTCATGCGATCGGAGCCAATGGATCTGGTCTGGAGAACTGAATTTGTCTGGCCGAAGCTCCTGTCCGCGAATGTGAAAATGACAAGACTTACCAGAAACAATCTAACGAACAGACGAATAGGATTTATCATAGCGTTCATTGGTAACTTTTTTGAGCCATTCTATTCTCTTTTAATAACTTGGGTATTTTTCGATCGGGAAAACCGGCTTTATACCCATGGGACTTTCTGTACCTGCAACAAATTTGGGATTTGGAACAGGGAAAATCCCCTGAGTTTCATTGACATGCTTTTCGATCAGCTGATCAAGTTTTGCGACCAGCTCAGGATTTGCACCTGCTAAATTTTTGGTTTCTCCGATATCAGACTTCAGGTTATATAACTCGAATGCAGGAGCTCTATCCTTCCCCTCCCCGTATACCCGGATCAGTTTCCAGTTGCCAGAGCGTACCGAAGTAGACGGATAATTATCGGTGGCAGGTGTATAATGCGGAAAATGGCAGTATACTTCCCTCGGTTTCAATGGCAAACCCTTTAAAAGCAGTGAACTCAGGCTTACCCCGTCGATGATCTGCCTTTTTTGAGGTTTCAAACCGGCGATCTCCAATAATGTCGGATAAAAGTCGATACTGCAAATCACTTCATCCGATATGGTATGCTGTTTTATCTTTCCGGGCCACGAAATTATACAGGGAACCCTAACACCACCTTCATGAATATTTCCTTTCCCCATTTTAAGCGGAAAATTGTTGGTGGCAGTTTTACCTTCAATCAGGTCGTACATATTACCGCCATTGTCAGAAAAGAAGATGATGATCGTATTTTCCGACAGCTTTAATTCATCCAGTTTGTCCATGATTTGCCCCAGACTCTTATCCATACTTTCGATCATGGCGCCCATGATGGCGTTGTCCTGCTTTCCACGCGGATCTTTCTTTTGTTCATACTTTTTCATCAGTTCCCTTTGACCCTGAAAGGGGGCATGAACTGCAAAATGCCACAAATTGAGGTAGAAAGTAGTATCCTTATGGGCATCGAGGTATTTAAGCGCCTCATTCGTCAACCGGTCGGTTATATATTCTTTATCAGGTCCATCAGTTAGTTTCACGTTTTTATAGGGGGAAAAATAACTTGGCGGACCTGGATAATTCCCACCTGCGATATTCAGATCAAATCCCTGATGTTCGGGCCAGTAGGCCTCCTGTCCGCAATGCCACTTCCCCATATGAGCCGTGGTATAGCCTGCAGTTTTTAACGCTTCAGCAATGGTGAATTCTTCAAGTGGCATAAATGTTCTCGATCCCGGACATACCACTTTATTCCATGGTGCCGCGCTCCCTTTCATCAGGGGGACATCCGGGTTTGGTGGTAAATGGCCGCTGGGGGTGGTCAGGTGAAACCTGTGGGGATATTTCCCGGTCATGATGCTGGCCCGGGTTGGCGAGCATAACGGATTGGCGGCATAGGCATTGGTGAAAACGATGCCCCTTTTGGCAAGACGCTCCATATTAGGGGTTTCGTAATATTGACTGCCATTGACCGTACAATCCATCCAACCCATATCATCGACCAGAAATAAGATGACATTGGGGTGATTCATCGTTTTTATGGCAGCCTGACTGTTTCCATTCTGAAAACCAAGGCCTAATAATCCGAGGCCGATTATGCTTATTTTATTAGATATCATATCTTTATAACTTATAATCCGGATTTTTATTTGGCATTTGGGCATTCATCTTTTTTCGCCAGTCAATCAGCAAACGGTGTAATTCTTCAGTTTTTTCCTTCATTGATTCTGACAGATCGTTCGATTCTGAAATATCCTCCTTCAGGTTATACAATTCGAGTTTTCCCGACTCAAACAATTCAACAAGCTTATAATCACCCACACGGACCGATCCGGCAGGCCGCCCCAGCTGATTGGAGAAGTGGGGATAATGCCAGAAAAGGGGCCTAGTGTGATTGGTTTCCTGTTTCGGATGCAGGTATAACGAAAGTATACTTTGTCCGTCAACATCTTTTGGAAGCCTTGTAATTCCGGTCAGTTCACAAAAGGTCGGCAAATAATCGATGGTGCTGAAATAGGTATCCGAAACTTTTCCCGGGGCTATTTTCCCTGCCCAGCTTACGATGGCCGGCACCCTGGTCCCCCCTTCGTATATGTGCCCCTTCCATTTGCGAAGCGGGGCATTTGAAGTGGGTACAGGACCCAGTTCATCCAGCCCGAGACCGCCATTGTCGGAAGTAAAAATAATCAGCGTATTATCAAGTAACCCCTGATCTTTCAGCGTTTGAACAATTGCTCCTACCCCGTCATCCATACTCTCGATCATGGCCGCATAATTCGGATTATATTTCTCTTCCGTCTGTCCATATTTCACAAAGTATTTTTTCAGTTTATCTGACCTGGGAACAAGTACCACGTGCGGTGCAGAATAAGCCATGTACAGGAAAAAAGGCCTTTTTGCATTTTGCTTGATAAAGTCGACACCATATTCTGTCAGTTTATCGGTCAGATAATGGGTGCCATGATCGGTAAATTCCTTCTGATACGAATCGATAAAAATGGAATAATTGTAATAGTCCAATCCATTCTTTCCAATCATTCTTGAATAATCAAAACCCTGGTGCCAGGGGGCAATCGAATCCTGGTTACCCAGGTGCCACTTGCCAACCATTCCGGTGGTATACCCTTTTTGTTTAAGCAGTTCCGGGACAGTTATTTCCCTGGCCTCCAGAAATTGTTTCCATTTGGCTGGCAATATGGGCGATTTTGGATCGGTCCGAACACCTCCAATAAAATTGGTAAGTTGCAGACGTGCCGGAAACTTTCCGGTCATGATCGAAGCACGTGTCGGAGAGCAGACCGGACAGGCCGCATAGGCCTGAGTAAAACGGATGCCGCTTTGGGCTAATTTATCGAGATTTGGGGTTTCGTTAAAGGGGTTCCCGTAACAGGCCAAATCACGCCAACCCAGATCATCCGCCAGAATAAAAACGATATTGGGGTTTTTCTGAACGACACTTTCCTGTGCCTGAAGATTTATTCCTGAAACCAGGAGCAATGCGCAACCGATAAATCCGGATTTTTTTCGTAATGTTTCCATGGCTTAATTTCTAATTTCAATGCTGATTAAAGGTTTCTGCATACAAAGGAAAACCCATTCCAAATTGATCAGTCCGGGTTGTAAAGTTTGATTTATTGTTCCGCAATTTAGAGGAATTGCATTCCAATCACTTTCAATAATATCCCAATTATTTTTGAATTTGTCCCGTAAAGCCCATATTGGGAATAGGCTAAATGACAAAATGGCCGTCTAATTTTTTAAAACGCCCCATTTCGCCAATAAATATTCGGCATTTCGCAGCAAATATTCTTTTTCCGGTCCTACAAACTTATTTAAACGAGAACGTTGCATCTGTACTGCAGCAATAAGTTCCGGACTGTGATCCTGAATGGCATCCACGCTGTTCATTGCAAAAAGCTTTTCCCAGCCATTAAACGAATCAAGATTTAAGATCCTTACATAAGCTTCACAGGCTGCCTTTTTCTCGTCCAAGCCATAGAGCGCTTCAGCAGCAAGAGTGGCCACTGCACCGGATTTATCGAGCGCAGCTTCTTTAAGTGCAGGAATGGCTGATCTGGCATCATTTTTAAGTATCAGCAGACCAGTTGCTCCCCAATAACGGATGGCACTGTTGGGGTTTTTCAGAAATTTAATAAATGTACTGAGATTACCTTTCCCTCCCAAAGTGGCCAGATCTGAAGCTTCCAGAAGCTGGTCAAACGGGCATGACGCCGAACGCATGTAATCGTACATCGATTGAGCACCTGAAAAATCCGAATAATCGGTCTCCGGAACCAGACCAACGTCCTTAATCCTTCTCATATAATCGGTTTGAACCTTGCGCATTCTTTTTAAATCGGAGGCATAGGCCGGATTGGCAGCAAGGTTATTGACCTCCCAGGGATCCGTTTCACTATCATATAGTTCCTCAACCGGTTTGGGAAGGAAAGGAAAACTCTGTGCTGCATTTGTTTTTCCCCGTTTAAAAGCCGTAAACCAGGCTTCGGCAGAAGAGGCCTTGAATAAATATCCCACATGCTGCATGGTGATTCGAAATGGCATATAATTTCGGATATACCTGAATTTTTTATCACGCACAGCCCGTACAAGATCGTACCGCTCATCCATCCGCTGACGGGACATAAAAGTGTATTGAGGATCTTTCGTTTTCTGTTTTCCAAGGAAGGCATTACCTTGCATATATCCCGGGATAGGAGTTCCGGTTATGCTCAGCAATGTAGGGGTGAAATCGACAAAATTGATGATCCTGTCCACTTTATCCCCTGGCTTTTCAGCAGGATACAGATCATTAAATTTTTCAGGAATTCTTACGATAAAAGGAACCCGTGTTCCGGTTTCGTAGACAAAACGCTTACTTCGGGGAAGAATTCCGCCATTGTCGCCATAATACATCACAATGGTGTTCTCTGCCTCACCGCTTTGTTCCAATTCGTTCAGAAATTTTCCAACCCTGCCATCCATATCTTCAATCTTGTCGTAGTATTGCGCCCAGTCGTGCCGCATTTCAGGAATATCGGGTGAATATGGCGGCAAAAAGACCTCTTCGGGATGGTGCCTTAAATCTTTATTGGGTGTTAGTTTATGGTTTTGCCCTTCATGACTCAATTCGATATTGAATACAGCAAAGAAAGGGTGCCCCTGGGGTCTGTTTTTGTAATGCGCTGTCTTACTGCAATCGTCCCAGATCGATTCGTAGTTGAAACTTGAAGTATTGTAATCGGTTTTTGAATTATTGGTACAATAATATCCGGCATTTCTCAGGTATTCGGGATAGGTATGCACCTGATCAGATTTGGGATACAGGCTCCGCATGTTCTCATTTCCATTCGAACAGGCATACACTCCGGTCAGGATGCAATTTCGTGAAGGGGCACAAACCGCATGAGGACAATACGCACGGTTATACAAAAATCCCTGTCGTGCCAATTTGTCGATATTTGGGGTGGTGGCATAGGTGTTTCCGTAACAACCAGTAAAATAAGCACTATTATCCTCGCTGACAATCCAGAGAATATTCGGTTTTTGTTGTTCATGCTGCTGGGCCTGACTATACATTGAAGTTGCCAGACACGAAAATGCGATGAGTTTTATTGAGTTCATCCTGGTGAAATTATTTGTTTTCGTAATAAAAAAAATCAACCCTTTCCTGTCGGATACCCGGCAAAAGTACGTGCCAGATGTGTCAGTAGTTCTGTTTTTAGTTGTTCTCTTATTTTCCGGTGTTTATCACTGTTATACAGGTTCTTCCATTCATGCGGATCGTTTTCCAGGTCATACAGTTCGCCTTTGAACGGTTCCTCATTTGACTTTGAGAACCCGGGTGTCTGATCTGAAAAAAGGATCAGTTTCCATTTTTTCGTCCGCCACATCCACGCCGGTGCTCCCGAATCGTGATACTCACAAAACGAACCGTTGTGCCTTTGATCGCTCAGCAAATCCAATCCGGGCGAAATGAGCTGTTGATTGACGCCTGCTGATTTTACAATGGTAGGATACAAATCGACCAGTTCTGCCGAACGGTTGTCGATGGTTCCACGCAAAGCAACAGGAATAACAGATCCTGAAAGCAATACCGGAACCCTGACACTGCTTTCATAGAGGCAATATTTAGTGAAACGGTAATTTCGTTCACCCAACATTTCACCATGATCGGAGGTAAATACGATCAGTGCATTTGTCAGGCGACCAGCTTTTTCGAGCTTTGCCAGCACCTGGCCAAAATAATCGTCCAGCCAGGAACAATTGGCGTAATAATAAAGCGTTGTCCGGCGGCGATCAGGCGGAGTCATCTTCGTCCATGCCTGACGCCATGCTAAATACCTGTTGGTCTGAAACTTATTTATTGTATTACCATAGGCAAGATGGGTATTGGATTCTTCTGACCAGGGTGGCTGTTCAGTATCCGGGATGTCGTTGATATTATACAGATCGACAAAACGCTTTGGAACATTTAATCCGGCATGCGGTTTTAAAAATGAGAGAAACAGAAACAAAGGTCGCGCAGGGTCCATATCCTTATCCAGAAATTCGAGACATTTTTCGGCGACCCATCCATCGCGGTGATCGCGGTCAGCAACCTCCGATGATTTACCCATATAACCATCAACCCCCTCTTCCCCTGGACCATAACCGGCCACCTCTTTGCGGTAGGCTGCCAGCCCCCCGGGATCTTCATCATCCTGGTAACGGGCGCCAGTTTCACGGCCAACCTCTTTGGCTCCGACTACCCGTGTTTCAAAACCGCGTGTACTGATTGGCTGATCGGTGATTCCCCAATGGGTTTTGCCAAATCCGGCAGTCTGATAACCCGCCTTACGAAGTCTTTCAGGCAGCGGATCACAGGGCAGGTTTGCATCACTTAGCGCATGTGAGCCGTTCGAGCGGATACCCAATTGCGAAGGGTACAACCCCAGCATCATCGAATTACGGCTCGGAGTGCACATGGGCGCCTGACAGGTGGCCTGATTAAACAGAATCCCCTGCCGGGCCAGCCGATCGAGGTTCGGTGTTTTGATGTGCGGATTATTGATTCCGATGGCATCCCAACGCTGCTGATCGGTCATAAAAAAGACAATAGTTGGTTTGGCGCCATCAATCGTTGAAGTTGTTCCTCCATTTTTCACATTATTATCCGGGAAATTTCTACCCGAACCCCCACCAATCAATGTAAGTGTCATGCAACCGCCAACACCCGCCAATATCGTTTTCTGAATAAAATTCATGCGGTTGATCTTTTTATCAATTTTACTACTTTCACTCCTGCCATTTTATCTATTTGCCGATTAAGGGAGTCAGAAAATTATTATTAATGGTCATGATTTCCTGATCTTCCTTCTTTTTAAAAAGGACATTACTGATGTACATATTTCGTGGATGTATTTTCCCGTTACCCTGATGTGCATGAAAAACTATTCTAAGCTGACCATCCTTGTCTGTGAACATGGCGCTGTGTCCTACCCCCACCAGTGTGCCGGGTTTCTGAAGGACAGGATTATTTTCATATTTTGTCCAGGGACCATAAATGTTAGTAGCTGTAGCAACTCCCACCCCATAAAAAGGGCTCTCATAACTATTGGCAGAGTAGGTCATATAATAAATACCGTTCCTTTTTAACACAAAAGGTCCTTCGTTCACGCGGGGCCAAACCTTTTCCCAGGCTTGTGAAACGTTTATACATTTATGCAATGTTTCCTCCTTAATATTCAGAAGGTTATCTTTCATTTCAGCCACCCAGATGTTCAGACCGTCATTGAACCGGTCGAATAATAAGTAGGATTTCCCATCATCATCAATAAATAACGAATTATCAATGCACTTTTCATTACCGATTATCGGTTCCCGAATTTCCTGTTTGAAGGGGCCTAATGGCGATTCACTTGTTGCGACACAAATATGCTCATCAGCAGAATAATACATATAAAATTTACCATTCACCCGGTAAACTTCCGGCGCCCAGAACCACCGTTTTCCCCAAACATCTGTTTGTCTGAGCGCCAAACCCTGGAAGCTTCCGGATGGAACACGCCAGGTGAGCAGATCATCCGAAACGAAAACAGCAATCCCCTCATTGGAATGAGTTCCATAGGCATAATATTTCCCCTGCCAGAGCATAATGAAAGGATCTCCTAACGGAACTTTTTGTACCGACGTGTCGGGTTGTAAATTATGACCGCTCTTACCAAAAAGTTCCACTGAAAAAACCAAAAGTACAATTAATGCTATATATCTCATTTTATACGCTTTAGAAGTTAAAAGGAATCACATCATTCTTGTACGGAAAAATCCCCATTATTTTATAATTCTCACCCCATTTGGCGCATCAATCTTCGATTTAATCTGCCCGTCAGCCATTTTATCGTGCCTGATTTTAATGACGCCAAACGGAGTTGGGAACGTGCCTTCAACCCATAGTAAATCACCAAGGTGCGGTTCAATCTTTACAACTTTACAGCCAGCTTCAATCACTTTAACACCCAAAATATTTTCGGATAACCATGAGGTGGGTCCGGAAGCCCAGCCATGACAAAAACTATGGCGGAGTCCTTTGTAACAATAACCACCATAAGTTGAATGAACATCGATTTTGCCTTCAGCTACAGGTTCATCGATACGGTTTCCATTTTTCATCCAGTCGATATCGAAATCTTCCCAAAAGGTGGTCGCACCCAAATCGAGCATTGCCCCCCAGTAATTCCGTATATTGTCGATCGCCCCCTGATAATCGCCTGCCATAGCCCGCGCCCTGAGCATATAAAAACCATAAAAGGTAGACATTTTATGGACTCCGTCTTTCGCCAGGATCTCGTTATTGGCTTTACGCGCAGGTACCAATCCGGACAATGCCAAAAGTGCGGCAGCCTGTTTCGAACCATTAAATTCCGGAATATGTTTTTTCAGTCTCAAGACTGTATTGTTACAAAGCTGAACCATTGGCTGGTCACCCAAAACGGCGCTTAACTCAGCCCCGGCCTGAAAAGTCATCACCATCATCGATTGCAGTCCCGCGTGAATTGCCGGCTGGTTTTCGCTGGATGGCCAGTCTAAAAATCGTCCTCCTTCCAAAATTTCCTTTCCCGAATTATCAATTTTTTTGGAAAGCAATTCAAGAAGAGGAAAGAGGTAGCTTTTTTGCTCCTTCAGATAGTTCAGATTGCCATGGTATTTGTACCAATCCCGGTGAATAAGAATCCACCACATCGAATAGGAACTCAGTCCATTCATCCAGCCGGGCAGCGGGGTGAGTTCGCGGATCAGATCGAGGCTTTTGGGAACGACCTCATTGAAGCCAAAAACGGTGTTGACGGTCATCACCTCCGGATGAAGGTCGCCTACCCAAACCAGACGGTCACGTTTGATGCCATCCCACAAATAATCCTGCATATTCAGGTGAACGGTGTAAGCTCCTGTCATCCAGATCCTGTTTAAGCGTTCATCATTACATTTAAACGAACCCAGGTATGGAATATCACGATAGGTAAAAATGGCGCTCACCTCTTTAATTTCAAGCTTTACATCCGGATCAACCAGTTGCATACTTGCAAAACGAAAACCTGAATTACCAACCTCAACCCTTCCAAGCCAGGGTAAAGCAATGGTAAAATCACGCAGTGAGTGTTCATTGGTTGCCCCTTTCTCACCTACATTGCTCAATGTTTCGCTCACCGATTCGCCAAAACGGATACGCAGGTGTCCCATCTTTTTATCGTTGTTGATTGAGGTGACTATCTCCAATCCTCCCTGAATCTCTTTCCCAAAATCAAGGATAATGAGCGGGAATTCAGTGGATGTGCTTGTCAGTTTAAGTCCCTTATCTTTATTTAGGACAGCCTGACCGGTGCCGGGTTTAAGTAAAACTTCCGCGTTCTGAATAAACTTTCCCGTTTGATCCGACTTCATGACGATCCTTGACGGGGTTAGGAATTTCCTGACCAGATTTGTTGAACGCCCCGGTGTTATTCCTTCTTCAGAGCCTTTTGGTAGCTGTGCTATAACTGAACCAACACTTAAGGCAATTGCCAAAAACAGGAGTCCCGAAGCTTTTAAAGAATTAATCATTGGTATGAATTTGATTTGTAGATATTGGTTCGTCCCTCCAGTAAAAATGTGGACTAATTTGATTTGTTATCTGAAATACGGCCAGGCTCCCTTCGGTTTTGACCCTCAATCTTCTGAATGTCATCGCCCAGGTCGGTTCGTGCCTGATCGGCAAGTTTTTTTAGTTCAAGGGCCACATCAGGATAATATTCCTTGACATCGTACCTTTCACCCGGATCACGCCGAAGATCATACAGCGCCTCTTCAAAATTGAAATTGTCAATAGTAAGGCCCGGAAAACCGTCTGCCCCCGGTTTAAATCCGACATAGGATTTACCCGGATGTGCAAACACCAATTTCCAGTTCCCCTTTCTCACCGCCTCCAAACTGTTTTTCCTAAAATAATATAAAAAGGATTGGCGGGGATTTGCCTTTTCATCACCCAATAAAAGGGGCAAAATATTCACTCCATCAATTTTTTTCTCAGGAAGGGGAGCATTACTGATGGCCGCAAATGTCGGGAGCAGGTCAATTGTTGAAGCCAGTTGGTTGCAAATGGTCCCTTCCTGAATATGCCCGGGCCATTTCATCAGGCAGGGGACACGCTGACCCCCTTCAAAACTGGCCAGTTTACCCTCACGCAAACCTCCGGTTGAGCCGGCATGGTTCCCAAAATTCAGCCAGGGGCCATTGTCTGACGTAAATATGACCAGTGTATTTTTGGTCAGCCCGTTTTTTTCAAGTGTTTTCAAAACTTCTCCGACCGACCAGTCAATTTCCATCATGACATCGCCAAACATCCCCTGTTCACTTTTCCCTTTAAACTTTTTGGATACGGCCAGCGGAACATGTGTCATGGTATGCGCCAAGTAAAGAAAAAACGGATTTTTCCTGTTTTCAGTAATAAACCGTACGGCCCTTTCGGTATAAATCGTTGTTATTTCCGACTGATCTTCAAAGGTGTGGAACTCCCTGATTTTCTCATTGCCTTCAATTAACGGCAACGGAGGAAAATCGGCTTTCTTGTCGCGATGTCCGGGAGTGAAAGGAGTTCCATCAAAGTTCACCGCCCACATATCGTTTGAATAAGGAAGCCCCAGGTACTCATCAAAACCCTGCTGCAAAGGCAAAAATTCCTTCTGATCACCCAAATGCCATTTTCCGATAGCTCCTGTTTTATAGTTGTTCTTTTTAAGCACTTCGGCAATTGTTTCTTCGGCAGGGTTTAACCCGATCTTTGAACCCGGGAAAAGTGCTCCGGAAATGCCCAGCCGGTTGGGGTAACAACCGGTCAAAATGCCAGCCCGCGAAGCGCTGCAAACCGCCTGGGCCGACATGAAGCTTGTAAAACGAATTCCCTGAGCTGCCATCCGGTCGAGATTTGGCGTTTTGTACATCGAAGCGGTATAACAACTCAAATCGCCATACCCCATGTCATCCATAAAAATCAGGACGATATTGGGATTTTGTGGCTTTTCTGAAACTGAACCGAATGCAGAAAATGCAGAAGCAATAATTCCCAGCAATAGCGGTTTTTGTAATGAATTATTCATATTCACTGAATATTAGAAACTTATGTTTTATAATACTACAATTTTAATTTTATCAATTGATGCAATTTTTTAAAATCATCATTCTATTTTACAAATTTGAATGAATCCACATTAAACGATTCCTTTTCTTCAGCAATAAAAGAGAGATGAAGAGCATGTACACCCTTAATTTCCTTAAGGTTACAAGTCAGCGTATGCCATGCTTTTCCATCACCTCCTCCAGGGACATCGAGTGTTCCAACCGGTGCTCCCCATGAATTATCAAGCTTGAACTGAATTTTGCCCGGTTTTGCACCGGGGGCAACCCGTACAGTAACTGAAGTTGCTCCATTGCCAAAATTGATGTATTTGTATACCGCACGATCCTTGTTTTCAATCTGTCCGAGCTGGTCATTGTTGGCCGGATTTAAAGGATTAAACTGATCCCAACTGAATGATTCAATGCGTACCCGTCCAGCCAGCAAACATGCGCGTTCAGCCTCGATTTGCGAAAAGGCATCGAGGGGTTTTCCTGCTCCCTGGGAGGTCATTTCCACTTCGCTGATGCTTCCGTCGGCATTGAAAAAGATAGGTTCGACGCAAGTTTTACGCGCATTCACTACACCGTTCGTGGTCCGGTGGTAAAACACATACCACTGACCTTTAAATTCAACTATTGATCCGTGGTTATTCCAGCTATTGGGATCGCAGCCGTCGTTATCTACAATCACTCCTCCGTATTTGAAAGGTCCCAATGGTGATTTTGCCGTGGCATATCCAATACAGGTTGGCATTCCTTTGCGACCCATATGGGCATAAATAAAATAGTAGATGCCCTTGCGTTTGACCATGTAGCCACCTTCGTGGAAGAAATGTTCTTTTTCCGTAACCAGGTTCTCCACAATGGTTGTTGTGTCAATTTCGGTCATGTTTGGTTTTAGTTTCGCAATTTTTTCCTGAAACTGTCCCCAGATGTAATAGGCTTGTCCGTCATCATCAACAAACACCGCCGGGTCGATCTGATTTTTCTTCTTCAAATAAATTTCTTTCGCGTTGGTAAACGGCCCTTTGGGGGAAGTACTTGTGGCAACACCTTCTATACCTCCGGGCTGGCAGTAATACAAATAATAGGTTCCGTTTTTAAAGGCAATATCCGGCGCATACAAGACCTGATCGTTGAACGGCACCTGGTCAAAAGGACCTTTTGATGCAAAGGCATTAGGGGTATATTCCCAGTGAATCAGGTCCGAAGTCGACAACACCCAATGATCATACGAACAGTAATATTTCAAACTCTCATCCCGCGAGCCATACACATACAGTTTACCATCTTTCCACACCCTGGCAGTTGGATCGGCGATATTAAGCCCGGGAGGACATATTGGATTCTGAGCTGTTGCAAATGTGCCTGTAAGCAAAAACAGGCAATAAAAGACAATTCGTTTCATCTGTATATAATTTGTTTTTTAAAGGTCAGATGGAATCGCCATGAGGAAATATTCATTTCGATTGGTGATATTCTTATCATGGCGATTTCATATATGAATAATTATTTATTTATAACCCTATCAATAACAACCGGACCGATGAGTCCCGATGGGATCAATTTATCTTCCTTCTTCCATTTTTTTCTGATCACAAATGTTTTGCGGGGAGCATCCTGTGCAGGAGCTTCTCCGTTCAGAAGCCAGCCGAGATTTTTTCTGTCAAAGTCAGGAAAACGTTCATCGCCAATCAGGCGGTTTACCCACAAATTGGTAACCTCAATTTCTAAAGTATTCCTTCCGATCGCTATCGCTTTACGAATATCCAATCGGTAGGGAGGTTTCCACAATGTACCAAGTTCTTTTCCGTTCAATTTCACTTTTGCAAATATTTCTACCTGACCGAGATCAAGATAAATGGGAAAGGTTGAAATTTGTGATTTTGAAATCGAAAAATCCTTTTGATAAATCGCCGAACCCGAAAAATATTTTATTTCATCATTTGAGCTTTCATTCCAGGGGATTAAATTGTCGAGAACAACCCGATTTTTTGGTCCCCATTTGGGGTCAAATGTTACGTTCCATGGTCCACCCAATGCAATTTGCTCAAAGGTAGGTTTTGGCGTTGACATTCCTTTTGATGTAGTTGGTTTACGAAAAACAACGAAAACAGAACCTGCCTGATCCATATCCAACTGAACTTCAGTTGTGCCATTGTCGAGTGCTTTCCAACGGGTTGCTTTGGTGATTTCACCGTTTATCGGATTCCAAATTTCGGGTTCCTTTCCGGATACCCTGAACCGACAGGCAGCTTCCTGTTTCGTAAATGTTTGATTCGAAATAAAATAGTAATCATCATTCCCGATGCGGGTACGATTAAAAATAAAATTGTCTGGAATTTGACAGTCTGCAACAATCGCTTTTACACCTTCGTTCAAACCTTTAATATCGTGAATCATGTCACTATCCCAGTACCGTTTTGTCAAATCCCTGATTATTTTATCTCCTTCAACCGCATTTTTCATCGAAGGGGAGCGCAATGGTTTTGGCGCGTAAATTTTTGCACCTTTATCAGCAAGTTCGCACAATTTGGCAACATGCTCAGGAAGCATCAAACCGGCACGTCTCAGATAGAGAAGTTTGTAACGGGTATCCAGTAATTTGCCATTATAGTTCACCCGGATATCGCCGTTCGCATCGACCGAAAGGTTGTCTATGCTGCTCATTCCACCAAGGTCTGTATTAACACCTGAAATAAACTGAACATCAAGTTGTTCATTGCCATTTAAAAAACTGTTAAAACCCCGTTCGTCCCCATAGAGGGCAAGTACATCGGCCTGATAAGTCCCCTTTTGGAAGATGAACTGGCAGCGGGCAATATAGTCCATCCATGCACGCGATTTGGGATACCAGGTGTTGTTGCGATGATAATTTCCCCCAAAACCGCCAAAACTCATGCCTGGTTTTACTTCGTCGTTCCATGGCTGATGTACAAAGGTATGGAAATAATAACGGTTGGTACCCCTTGCAAAAGCGGCATCACCCTGGGGTTTCAGGGAATAAGGGTCGTCTTTGTAATTTCCATCCATTGCGGTGAACGACTCGGCACCCACGATCGATTTGCCCGAAAGATGCGCGCCCGAAGGTACCACCTGCGATGTCCAAGCCCAAAGGTCGCGTATTTTTATTGGTCCTGCCCAAAATTCTGTCATCGGGATATCGGCGATCAACGAACTTGCTGCAGCATCAAACGTACCACTGCCATAGGGTTCGCAGGCAAACTTTAAGCCTTTTTCATGGCATTTATCGGCAAAATACCCAAAATAGTTCTCGTGCATCAATTCTGCAACTGTTGTGCGCAAATCCCATAAAATCCGTTCGGTAGTTTCGGTGTTATCGAGAATTCGACCTGTGATACAAACCAAACGGGGAAGCAGATCGTAACCCCGCCGTTTTTTGAACTGGTCATTAAAATCATCAGTCCAGTTTTGTAATCCGATCTCATAACTATCGATCAGAATACTCCCCAAACCGTTTTTACCTTTGCCATCGGCAATTATTTTATAAATTAAACTATCCCAATGCACATCCATTGCTTTACGACTCAGCTTATCCACTTCCAGTCCCATCGAGTTTTTCGAACCCGGTCGATTGGTCGCTCCAGTTGATGTAAATCCAATACGAAGTATCGTCCAGCTTCCTGCCGGCGAAACCCAGTTTAATTTTCCCTGCGCATCCATCCGATCGGTAAGATTGACCACCTTATCTGATTGAATAATCGCATCAAGTGGAGCGCGCTCGAATGATGGAATAAACTTATCAGGTTTTGCCGCCTGGCTGTAGAGTGACTTTTCTTTCCAGTCGCTTAGACGATAGGCCGTATCTTTCGGAGTAGGGAAAGCCAATACTTCAACATCACGGTAAAAATCCGATTCCTGAGGTATTTTTTTTCCTCCCCATCGATTTGAATTGACCATTGGACGCGCCAATTTAATCCCGTTTGAGCGACTACCTTCAATGATGGTGTCGCTCCAAATTAACATTTTCATCGAATTGTCTGGCTTTATCCATGGACCGCCTGTACTCGACCAACCGGAAGCATTATTGAACCCTCCATCGAGCCCCAAACGTTCAGCTTCTGAGAATGCAAAAGCAATGAGTTCGTGAAATTTGGGTGAATTGTATTCAACCGGACCTTGAGGGATACCCAATCCACCATCAAACTGATGAAAACCGCCAATACCTGCAGCTTTCATCGCTTCCAAATCTTTGGTTATCCCTTCCTTACTCACATTGCCATCCACCCAGTGCCACCAGGTATAAGGACGTGCACCCGAAGGGGGTGATTGAAAAGAGTGTTCAATGCTCTGCCCTTTTAAAGTACCGAAAGCTGTTGTCAGGATGATCAAGGCACTGACCCAAAACATTAAAAATATTTTCATTTGAAAATAGTTAGGTGTAAAATCAAATAGCGATTATTTCGCCAATGACTTTAATTCGACAAATCTCCTTTTTAGCGCATCAATATTTTTTTGATATTCAGCTGAAGCGAATCCATTGTGAATTTCATTAGGATCACTTTTTAAATCGAAATACTCTTCATATTGGTAATCGGGCCAATAAATGTACTTTTCACGATGGGTTACCAACGCTTCAGAGGAGGGGATAAACGATTTATTATTGACGATGGGGTGTTCATAGAAAAAATCTTTTCGCCAGGGTGTTACTTTCCGATCCAGGTAAAGTGTTGAAAAATCGCGTCCCTGAATATCCGAAGGGACAGCGGCACCCACAGCGGCGATAATCGATGGTGCAACATCGATATTTAAAACAAATTCATCGTTTGAAGTATTCATTTTCGAAGCTGGAAGCCGCGGGTCGTGGACGATCAACGGAACCCTGATCGATTCCTCGTAGGGATACCACTTATCAGCAAGCTCATGGTCTGACTGGAAATAGCCATTGTCGCCCAGAAAAATAATTAATGTATTTTCGTAAACTCCCTGGGCCTTCAATTCAGCAACTATTTTACTGATTGCAAGGTCCATTTCGGTGAGCATACGGTAATAGGCTTTCATGTATTTCTGATATTTCTCGGGCGAATCGAAGCGCCAGTGCCAGCGGTTGCGCCCTTCATTTTTCTCATCGGCAATAAAAGGAGGAAGCGCCTTTAAAGCTTCCTGGTTTGCAGTTTTCGGAATTGGGATAAAAACATCCTTGTAATATTTTTCGCTGGAGGGCTGGTAGCGATACTGATCAGGATGTCTATCCTCGGCATGGGTGGCAAAAAATCCGACTGAAAGGAGAAACGGCTTTTCTTTTGGCCTGTTCTTCAGAAAATAAAGTGCATCCCTTTCATTTTTAGCCGTCACATGTATCGAATCGCCCTTTCCATCCGGCAGCCAGTGTTTGCCCTCATATTCAACACTGTAATCAAACTGACCCTCCTTTATTTTGCCAACTCCGTATTTGCCAACATAACCAGTCCAATATCCCGCTTTTCTCAATATTGCCGGATAAGTTTCTTCCAGCGTCTTTTCGGATAACTGAACGCCAAATTTAGTGACTTGATGCCGGCTCATATATTGCCCCGACAGGATGCTCGCCCGGCTGACCATGCAGATAGAGGTCGTTACACAG
>JAHEYS010000142.1 GCA_023251475.1 Prolixibacteraceae bacterium | reverse complement strand
ATAAATTTTCGGATACCAGTAATGCATTCCGGCAAAAAATCCGAATCCCATCCCTCCAAAAATGATGTAATGAAAATGGGCAACAACAAAGTCCGTATTATGTGTCTGTATATTAGTGGCGACAGAGCCAAGCGTAAGTCCTGTAAAGCCTCCAATGGTAAAGAGAAAAATAAAGGAGATGGCATAAAGCAGTGGCGGTTTAAGATCCACAGATCCGCCATACATCGTCGAAAGCCAGTTAAAAACCTTAATTGCGCTTGGGATAGCCACCAGAAAAGTCAGAAAAGAGAAAAACCATCGTGATTCGTAACTCATTCCGGAGGTAAACATATGATGCCCCCAGACAAAATAGCCGACAAGGGCAATTGCAAGACTTGAAAAGACGATTGGTAAATATCCAAAGACCGGTTTTTGGCTGAAGGTAGGAAATATTTCGGTCACAACCCCCATTGCCGGAAGAATCATCACGTAAACCGCCGGGTGGGAATAGATCCAGAAAAGGTGCTGGTACAAAACGGGATCCCCTCCGAGTGTGGGATCAAAAAATCCGATATGTAAAGTCCGTTCTGCTATAACCATCAATAAGGTGATCCCTACAATTGGTGTAGCCAGAAGCTGAATCCAGGCTGTGGCATACAGCGACCATGGGAAAAGCGGCATCCTGAACCAGGTCATCCCCGGGGCCCGCATCCGGTGAATGGTCACAATAAAATTCAGTCCGGTGAGAATCGAGGCGAATCCAAGGGTAAATGCGGCGGTGAGCGCAATCACCACATTTGAGGATGCCTCTGCACTGTACGGGACATAGAAGGTCCAGCCGGTATCGGGTGAATGGCCATGTGCAAACTGCGAGTAAAGTCCCAGGCAGGCTCCTGTTATATAAACGTACCATGAAAACAGGTTGAGCTTAGGAAATGCAACATCCTTTGCCCCAATCATTATGGGGAGCATAATATTCCCGAAAACGGCAGCCAGCCCCGGTATTACCACAATGAAAATCATAATGATTCCGTGAAGGGTAAACATGGCATTATAGGTCTGTGCCGTCATAATGGTCTGACCGGGAGCAATCTTCTCAATTTTCATCATCAGTCCTAAAACGGCAGCGGAACAAAAGAAGATGGTAATGGCATAGAGATAAAGCAGGCCAATCCGTTTATGGTCAGTTGAAGTAAGCCACGACCAAAGGCCGGTCTTATGATTAAGATAATTCAATGGAGCAGTTGGCGATGAATCGTTCATTCTTTAATAACTTTAGATGATTTTCTCTTTGCAGAAACTAATATGTAAGCTAAAAAAAACAGCCCCAGAATAAGTGTAAAAGCACCTATGAGCCGCGTAATCTGTAAGGTATACGATCGGCTTTGCGGATCGTATGCAAAACAGTAATCGAGTAATTTGGAACTTGTGGGGCGGGCAAGCCCTTTTTGTGCCTCAACAACAGCCATCTTTACATCAAAAGGAAGATAGGTAACGCCGTAAAGATAACGGGTGATCTTCCCCTGAGGACTAAGCATCATGATTGAGGATGGATGGGCAAAATCGACCCCTGTTGGTTTATAACGAAACCCAACAGCCTCGGTAATCTTCTGAATATTTTCCAATTCCCCGGTGAGATAAAACCAGCTTGCGCGATCTTTTACCTGTATTTTCTGAACAAAATTGAGTTTTTTCTGCCGCGCTTTTTCAGGCGTATCTTTGGTATTAAAACTGATGGTAATGATATCAAAATCTTTACCCAACGAAAGATCCATTTTACTGATCACATCAGCAACCCCATCAAGAAGGGGGCTGCACAGTCCGGGACAATCGAAATAGACAAACGAGAGGATGGTCGGTTTGTTGATCATACTTCCAAGGGTGACAGTATCATTTTTCTCGTTGAAAAATTTCAAATCAAGGGGAATTGTTTCCCCGAGCTTTTCAACGATACCTATCTCTACCTCCCGCTGAATCGGAAGCTGGGCATATAAATGAACTACTAATACACTAAACAAAAACAATAACGATAATCGTTTCATTATAAGATATTTATACTATTCTTCAGTTTCAAATTACTGATCTTTTCTTATTCCTGCCCTATAAATAACCCTGATCTGCAGGAACACGTAAATAATAAAGCCCCAGGCCGCCAGCACCGAAAAAGTGTAGGCAAGCAGTAACCAGATGGGAGCTTTTTGTACAACATTCCACATAGCCCTTTTCTCATTCAAAGGAGGACGATAAGTGGGGAGGGCGATGGCAAGGGTCGTATCAGCTTTAACCTCTCCGAAGGCCGCTTCATCTGACAGTTTAACAATCAGTTGGACAAATCCGGCCGAATCACCGGGAAGATCTTTTGGAAAGCTGAACAACGCCTTTCCCTCGGCATCGGTATTGCGGGCCTCATCAATGGGGAGGTTTCCAAAATACCTTTTTACAAACAGTTTCACCTCCGTTCCCGCAACAGGCTGTATCACCTTTTCTTTCGTCGCAGAGATAAAAGTCTGAACCTGGTGTGTCTCTTTCAACCAGGCAATCTTTATTTTGGCATTTTCACCGGCAGCTCCCGATCCGCCGGGTTTGGTCTGGGTCTTTTGGACATATTTATCATTGAAACTCCTGATATAGGAAATAATCTGCCATATATTTACCGATGACAAGATATTCTTAAAAGATGGCATTGGGGTCTTCCCTTCAGCTATCTTAAAATGCAAGGCTCCGTCAGGATTGCTTTGCATTTTAGCTGATGCAGGATCGGGAGGGGGAGGGACAAGCTTTATAACGTTGTTCTTACCCGGATCGCCATGACAAGACTTGCAATTGGTATTGTAAAGTTCCGCGCCTGCTTTACGGGTAGAATCGCTAAATGCAAAAGGGCTCAATCTTGCGCCATTTTCAGCCGGAACAACCCATTCCTGAGCAGACAGGTGCAGCGAGATCAGCACAATTATCAGAAGGGATAAATATCTTTTAATCATTGGTCTTGTATTATAGATTAATCTTGAGGACTTTCATCGTTTCCGGTTTGCTCTTCGGCCATTTCCCAGATTGGAATAACAGGGAATAACTTAACCAGGATTGTGATAATGATTATAACCAGCAACAGGGTACCTACCGTAATGGCTGTTTCAATGACTGTCGGATGATAAACCATCCATGCATCCGGAACAAACTGTTTTGGCAAAAATGGATGATCCTGGGTAGGGACAACGATAAGATATCTTTTAAACCAGGCAGCCACAAGCACAAAAATGGAGATAACCAGCATTGAAAATGGTTTCCTGAAAACTTTAAAAAGTAATAGGATTATAGGAATGATCAGTCCCAAAAGCTGAACACACCAAAACATAAAGGCATATTCTCCCACAAAAAGATCGTGAATATGAACCGCTTCTGCCGTCTTCATTTTAAAGGCAGGCAACAGGTACTCGTTAATATTAAAATAGAGATAAATTATGGAGACCAGCACCAGTAATTTACCCATCATATCGAAATGATGATGAGTCAGATATTTTTCAAGCTTATAATTTGTTCTGACAAAATACATCACAATCACTACAGCAGCGGAACCTGCGACGAAAGCGCCGGTAAGAAAATAGGGTCCGAAAATGGTGCTATCCCAACCCGGACGAAGTGTCACGGCAAATAACCAGGATGTCACGGTATGAATAGCAAAGGCTGTGGGAATGATCAGAATCAATAAAATTCTCATCGCTTTCAACAGTATTTTGTATTGTTGCGGTGTGTGCTGCCAGTTCACCGAAAGGATTTCGTAAGTTGACTGAAGCCATTTCGGGGTATGGCCAATGCGTCCCTTGCTGATGGCAAGATCAGGAATCAGCGGAAGAAAATAGAGCAATGCACTAATCACCATATAGGTTGTTACCACTGTTACATCCCAGATAATCGGGGATTGAATTCTTCCGTACATAAAGACATAGGGTAATCGCTCGGGACGCCCCATGTCTGAAACAATCACCAAACCGGCAATTGCAGCAAAAGCAACTGCGATGATCTCAGCAATCCGCGCGATTGGTTTCACCCATTTAAATCCGATCAGCCCAAGTATGGAACTGATCAGCATACCGACAAGGCTGGTTGCAACAAAAAACACAAAATTGGCAATATACATACCCCAACTTATGTAATCCCGTAGTCCGGTTACGATCAATCCCTTGTCAAACTGAATGTAATAGGCATAGATACAACCTAAGAGGGAAACCCCCAGAAATCCCATCCAGACCACAAATCCCTGGGTAATCCCCACGGGCCTTAATATATCAGCTGCAATAGAATCGAGTTTTTTGTTGTGCAAAAAATCGGTATTTACTTCTGATGCCATAGTTTTGATTATTATTTTATAATTTCAATCTGTTATTTTCAATCTGCTGTCGAATCGATACAAGACATTCCTTATTTCATTCCTTCATTTTTCATTTCAGAAAATACCATCGTTTGTCACTATGTTGTTTCCTTTTCCTGACCCCGTTCATCCTTGAACTCAAACAACCGGTTCTTTGGCGGAAGATAATACACCCTCGGTTTTGTACCTAATTCAGGCATCAGCTGATAGCCACCATTGACCTTGAGAAGTTCACTCAGGCGGAAGGTCTCTTTGCTGGTACCATTTGTTACTGCATCCTGATTCTCATCGCCAAAATAATAAACGCCATTAGGACAGGCAGATACACAATATGGAAGTTTCCCTTCACGAAGACGGTCCGAGCTGAACAAACATTTTGTAATCGTCCCTTTTCGTTGAGGGACATTCAGTTCGATGTTATATTCCTTCCCCTTGTCACTTTCAGCCATAACCGGCTCTTCCCAATGAAAAAGACGGGCCGAATAAGGACAGGCTGCAATACAGAACCGGCAACCGATACACCGCTCATTATCAATCAGAACAATCCCATCCTGCCTTTTAAATGTCGCATCAACAGGACAAACGGCAACACATGGGGGATTATCGCAATGTTGGCAAGGCTTTGGCATATAATAGGGGGCAGTATTCTGCGACTCCTGCATGATCAGGGTATTGATGTGATACTCATGGGGGCGCAAATGGTGGGCGCTCTGGCAGGCAGAGATACATTTCCTCGCATTACGGCATTTCGAAAGATCGATAACCATTACGAACCGATGCCCTTTTAACCCTTCCCTGCCCAGCTTTGTCAACTGGTTATGGTCAACCTTGATATTCTTAATCTGATCACGCGGCACCTCAACCAGACGGTTGTCTGAAGTAAGCACTTTTACAAAATCATGATTCGGCTTTGATTGTTCATACTGGTAACCTGAATATATCGCTGCACCGCCGGCAGCGGTTGTAGCACCAATCAATCCCAGATTCCTAAAAAAGGCACGCCGGGAATTTCCATTTTCCTGTTCCCGGCTAACATGATCATGACCGGTACTCTTGTTATTATTACTCATAAAGGGTGGTGTTTTATCTGTTTACTACAGCTTTGACCGAAGACTGTCGAGTGGAATCACCTTAATATCAGCCAGAACATAGCCTGCTGATGTAATCTTCTCTTTCATAAGGATCGTGTCTGCAGTTTCAGGTACAAATTCGACATAAGCCTTACCTGATTTATAATTGGCTTTAACCTGCCTGACCCCTTTGATGCTGCCGATGCCCGATTGAATGGTCTGTTCGCAACCTGTGCAGGTCATTCCCTTAATCGCCAATTCAACCGCTAAAGTCGTCACATTTTGTTCAACAAGGGGTTTAACTTCAGTTGCACTTTTTCTGGAGCCGGGAGTATTACATCCAAAGACCAACAGGGAGCAAATTACAATAAAGAATCTCATTAAGACAATTATTAGTTCCGTAAATTAATATATCTGTAAAATCATTACAAGCTTCAGAAAAGCAAAAACTAAAGGATAAAACAGTGAATTGATATTAGTGAGCCTGGTAAAACGACGCCGATAAAACTACAAATAAATTTTATAATTAATATCGTCGATAATTTATTTTTGAAATTCCGTTTAAAAAACGGGAAAAAATAAATTAAACCGGGAACAATCAATTTTCAATCCCCATATTTTAAAACAGTAGGAGAAACAATCCTCGTCAGGGAAAAGTTCACCTTAATATCGTAATTTTTCCAAAATTTATAATTGTAATTATATTTTGATCACACCAATCATCAGATTTAAATAATCTATGACAATCAGATTTAATTATTGGTTCTACACACTAAAATTTAATGTTCCGGCATCATAAACATTTAAGAAATGCCCTTTTTAATAAAAAAAATATAATTTAGCGGTCCGAAAACCAGACAAAAATCATATCGTTCCCGAATGCTTGCTGAAGACAAAATACTGTTCAATGAGATTAAAAATCGTAACCTGAAAGTTTATGAGGCATTATTCAGCAATTATTACCCCCCACTGGTTCGGTTTGCAGAAGGGTATATCTTCGACAAACAAGAGTGTGAAGATATTGTACAGAATCTTTTTATTTACTTTTGGGAAAATGCGGAAAAGATAAACCTTGATCTCTCAATTAAATCTTATTTTTTTCAGTCGGTTAAAAATCGTTGCCTAAACCATTTGCGTGACCTTCAGATTCATGACCGGCATAACCTCCTTTACCTCGAGGCGCTCATAAACCAGGACAACTATGAGGAATTGCAGGATCCTGAAATTATTGTTAAGATCAATGCTGCCATTGCACAGTTACCTGAGCACATGGCCGCCATCATTAAATTAAAATATCTGGAGGGAAAAAAACTAACTGAAATTGCCCAAATTAATCAAATCTCTGAAAATACGGTCAAAACTCAATTACAACGGGCAAAAGAGAAACTACGAAAGATTTTGATCGACAGCACCTCAATCTATTTTCTTTTTTAACTTTTTTTAATTGTTTGTCACCCTTTTTGTTTTTTTGTGTGTCTTGAATCTAAATCACAGAAATATGCAAAAAGAAAGGACGATAATCGATTTCGAGATTATCTGGAAAAAGATAAACCACTCCACAACTGAACAAGAGGAGAGATTGCTTTCCGGCTGGCTAAAAGAGAATCCAGCCCATCAAAGATATATGGATAATGCAATGAATTACTTTCATGAAGGCTCCATATTTGAAGACAACAAAACCATGTCAGAAAATGCATGGAAAGCAATGAACATCAAGGAACGGCAAAGTGCCACTCACCGTACAGCATGGATCATCTCAATATCGGCAGCAGTCATCGCTATACTCATGGCAATCAACTATTTGATTCCTAATAATGAACTGTCAATTGCACCGCTGGCGATGGAAAAGGCCATACAGATTAAAGCTGGAACAAATAAGGCATTATTAATCCTAAATGACGGTTCAGTTCACGATCTTACCGCATCGAAAAGCCTGGTGTTAAATGAGGGGGGCGCTGAAATTAAAAGCGCAGGAGATAAATTGCAGTATACCAGGCAAAAGAATATAACAAAGGAGGTGAAATACAATACCCTTAGCGTGCCGCGCGGCGGCGAGTTTTTCCTTCAGCTTTCCGACGGGACTAAAGTGTGGATGAATTCGGAATCAGAACTGCGGTATCCGGTTCAGTTTAATGGTAAAGAGCGTCGGGTTGAGCTCTCCGGCGAAGCCTTTTTTGAAGTAGCCAGAAATGAGAAGGTTCCATTTTTTGTTGAATCGGGTGAACAGACTGTAAAAGTTCTGGGCACTGAATTCAACATTTCCTCTTATAAGGAAGATCAATCCATCTATACCACCCTGGTCAAAGGGAGTGTAGAGGTATCGCTAAAAAGTATGCCGGAAATTAAACAGATCCTCGCACCGAACGAGCAAAGCTCAGTAAATAAACTTGAAACTCAAATATTAAAACATATTGTTGATCCATACAATTACGTTGCCTGGAAAGATGGCAGGTTTGTGTTCGATGATCAAACATTGGGTGCAATCATGAAAAAGCTTTCCAAATGGTACAATGTAGAGGTGGTTTTTGCAAGTGATGAACAACGTGATTTCAGGTTTACGGGCGACTTGCAACGTTATGCCGATTTTGGAGAAGTATTAAAAAAGATAGGTAAAACCAATGAGGTGAAATTTATCATTGAAAAAAATAAAATTACGATAAGATAGCGGAAAAGACTAAAAATAAAATGCGGAAAATGTTTGCACCATTTCCCGCATTACATTCAGTAATAATTACTAAACGGTTTAAACAAAACAGTACAAAAGTATGAAAAAAAAACGATGGAATGCCATCAGCAGTAGCGGGTGGAAAAAAATCTTCTTTATGATGAGGATTACTGTATTTTTCTTGTTTGCTGGACTAATGCAGGTTTCGGCAAGCGTCTATTCCCAACAGACCATTCTCCATTTAAAAGCCGAGAAAGCAACTGTATCGGAAGTTTTAAAAATGATTGAAGATCAAAGCGATTTTCATTTTCTCTATCGCTCCGATCATTTCAGAGACATCCCTGAAGTTTCAATAGATATGCAGGATGTCAGACTTGAGGATGTTTTAAACAAAGTGATTGTCCCGTTTGGCTTCTCCTATGAAGTGGATGACAAGACAGTTGTTATTAAACTTGCAGAGGTTGTCCCTGTGATCCCTCCGGCAGAGCAACAGAAGAAGGACATTACAGGTACTGTGACTGACTCAAATGGTCTGCCTGTTCCTGGTGCAACAATCGTGATTAAAGGGACAACAATGGGAATCACTACCGATACCGATGGGAAATTCTCAATAACATTACCTTCTGATGCCAAAATCCTGGTATTTTCTTTTGTTGGAATGAGAAGTCAGGAGGTCGTTGTTGCAGGTAAAACAAAGCTGAATATAGTAATGAGAGAGGAAGCCGTTCAGCTGAGTGAAGTGGTGGCCGTTGGATACGGCATTACCACAACACGTGAAAAACTGACCGGATCGATTGCAACAGTTCAACCAAAACTGCTTGCCGATCGTGGCGCCGTTACAACTCCGCTTGGATTGATTACCGGTCTTGCAACAAACGTCAGAGTTACGGCCAGTACTTCACTTCCCGGAGTTGATCCTGGAATTCAGATACGTGAAGTTTCTTCGTGGAAAGGTGGAGAAGGTATTTTATATGTCATTGATGGGGTGATCAGGGACGTTGTCGCGTTTCAGGCTTTAAATCCCAATGACATTGCCAGCATGAGTATCCTCAAAGATGCCGCTTCTTCTGCCATTTATGGTATGAAGGCTGGTCAGGGGGTCATTCTGGTAACCACTAAAATGGGCGAAACTGGGAAAGTAAAGATCAACTACGGATTCTCCTACTCATCAAATACTCCTATTATTCTGGCCAAAAAGCAATCAGCATATGATTATGCCAAGACATTGAACATGTATAGTAAAATGTTGGGGCTTGCTCCAAATGCCAGTCAATGGTTTTTGCCCAACGAACTGGAGTATTTCAGGACCCATGACTATAACGCATTGGATGAGTTCTGGTCTAATCCCCGTTCGAAGAATCATAATATTTCGGCAAGCGGCGGAACCGAAAAATCGAAATATTTCCTCTCCGGTAGCTGGAATACAACCGACCAGCCAACTTTTGGTATCAACTACGAAAAATACACCATTTTAGCGAAACTTGAAAATAAATTCACCAACCGGCTGACTTTCAATTTCAGTATCTCTGCATCATGGGATAAAAACACACGCCCGGGTGGAGATGTTTCAGGAAGTGGCCTAAGCTTTGGTGGTTTACTGATGCGGTCAGCAATCACCCCTTATTATAAAACAATCGATGGAGTCAAATATCCATTGGATCCAACCATCGCGAAGGTAATGTTCCAGGATGCAGGCTTTAGCGCCTTTAACAAAGCTTCCATTAACCCAAGGGCCTCGCTCAAATACAGCATTCCTGGGGTTAAAGGTCTGAATGCAAATGTGCAATTTGCCTATAATAACTCTTTTGGAAAAGACAAATACTGGGATGTTTCCCCTTACTACTACAACATCATATACGACAGGCATATCCCTACCGACAATTTCAACTATGCCGCTTCAAACGGCTGGAAAACCAGAAATGTGTATGGGAACAATACCTATTCACAACTAACCCAGAAATATCAATCTGCCGATGGTTATCAGGGGAATTACCAGCTCACTTATGCCAATACTTTTGGCAAACACAATGTATCGGCACTCGCAGGGTATGAGTTCCGCGGAAGTAAGGGTGATTACCTTCAGGCTTACCGCAGAGGTTTTGCACTTGAATCGTATAATCAGATCAATGGAGGTAGTTCTGATATTAACAATCAGGCTACTGAGGGCGATATTACAGCTCAGAACGGAATGGCTTCCTGGATTGGCCGTCTTGATTATGACTTTGATGGTAAGTATATTTTGGGCGCCACCATACGTAGGGACGGATCTTATAAATTTGCACCTGATCACCGGTGGGGAACCTTCCCTGCTGTTTCTGCTGCGTGGATTGTATCAAAAGAATCGTTCTTCGAACCTGTCAAATCGGTGCTTAGTTCATTTAAAATCCGCGGTTCCTTTGGTATAACAGGAACAGACACAACCAATCCATGGCAATGGCTCGATACATTCTCGGGAGGTTCACAAACGAGTATAGGATCAGATATTTTTGCCACTTTAAGTACTTCGGTAGTCCCTAATCCGTTTATAACCTGGGAAAAAAATCACAACTACAATCTTGGCGCAGATTTTGGCATGATGGACAATCATCTAACATTCTCATTTGAAGGATGGTACACCCGAACAACAGATATCCTGTCTAACAGATTAGTATCCACCCCCACAATTATCGGGGCAAATTTACCCGATGTTAACTATGGTATCATGAGCGCACAGGGGACTGAGTTTACGATCAATTACAGCAATAAAATTGGCCAGGTGAATTTCTCAATTGGGGGAAATATCGCTTATAACGTAAATAAGGTCCTTGTAAAAGATCAGGCAGCAAGTTTACGTCCATATGAAAGTGAAATTGACCAGCCAACTTACCGGATACGCAACTGGAATATTCTAACAAATGAAACCGGAAATGGCGTGGTCAGAACACAGATGGAAGCCGAACGGATCATGGCAGAAAATGCAGTTGGTGCCACACGTTATTTAACTGCAGGTTCTCAGATTCTTCCAGGTATGGTATTTGCACAGGATCAATTTGGTCCATCCAACGGACTTTTCAGGAATTCACCGGATGGTAATGTGAACCAAAATGGTCAGGATGACAAGGTTTGGTTTGAGGGAAAATACGGATCACCCAGGATGCCATTCGGGATCAACGCCAATATTAGCTACAAAGGGTTTGATCTAAACATGATTGCCGCTGGTGTTGGATTTTACCACAGAAACTGGGACAGGGGTATTGTTGGTGTAGGATCTTTCGCAAATCTTTGGGAAAATGAGTGGACTCCCTGGAACATTAATTCCGGTCCAAGCCCTCTTTATGCTGGTCTTTATGGTCCCAATAGTTTCAATTTCCCAGGGGGAGGTACCGACAAGCCAAGTACACTCAATCTTTACAATATGACCTTCCTTCGGATGAAAAATATTTCACTTGCGTACAACATTCCGGCGGTACTATCGAGGAAAGTGGGCATTCAGGGTGTAAAAGTTTATATGAATATGGAAAATCCATTTATGATCTTCAAAATGTGTCCAAAACAATATGACCCTGAATCTGCCGAGGGAAATTACTACCCGATCCTGAGAAACTACTCTTTAGGAGTGAATGTAACTTTATAAAAAAACTTTTTATAAACCTTAAAAAATATTGTGATGAAATTAAATATAAAGAGTTTAGTAATCCTCTTTGGAATAATCATGAGCCTAATGTCGTGTTCAAAAGTATTTGACGACATTACGCAATACAAGAGTCTTGATCCCGGTATGGTATGGACTGATGCTACCTATACCACGCAGTATATAAACAAGTTTTACAGTGGGTTGTATGGTAACTTCACCAAAAATGATGCACCTGCAACTGAAGAGTTTGGTTTGTGGCAGCAAAATACCTGGACACAATTCAATACTGATCAGATTGCTGCAGGAAGCAGCTCCGGAATACAGGCTTATACCTCCTTCAGCACCGCTTACCCACAAATCCGCGACCTTAACCGGTTCTTCGAAAATGTCGATCAGGGTACTTATGCCGGAAAGAAATATCTGAAAGGACAGGCCTTTTTCATGCTTGCTCACTGGTACTTCAGACTGGTGAGAACCTATGGGGGAGTTCCGATTGTAAAAGGGGTGATTAATGCAAGTAATCCCGACCCACAGGCCTTAGGTCAGCCAAGAAATACGACGCTGGAATGTTTTAATTATATGGTTCAACTAATGGATAGCGCTATCGTTAACTTACCTGAGCCAACTGCTCCGGGCGCCGCAATTAGTGGGTATGAAAAATTCAGGGTTACCAAACCTGTTGCCATGATCGTTAAAGCTGAAATACTGATGTGGAAAGCGAGTCCTATCTTTTGCACAACTCCTAACGCAACTTACTGGACTGACGCATACAATGCAATGAGCGCTGCCAAAACATGGCTCGACAGTAAAGGTTATGGTCTGTATACCACCTTCAGAGGAACTACCCCTCCTTATACCGCAATGTTTTATGATGAAGCAGGAGCGAAGAAGGAGTGGATCTGGGCACAGGAATTTACATATCCAACAACCAATTCGGGTGGTCTTTATAAGGGAATGCGCCCATCTCAACAAGGTGGAGACAGTGAAGCCGCGGCCCCAACCTATAATATGGTACAACGTTATATGATGGCCGATGGTAAAGATACCCTTACTTCATCTTTTACTTATGACCGTAAATTGTATTGGAAAAACAGGGATCCCCGTTTCAGACAAACAATTGCCTATAACGGATCACGATATGGATTTCCATCCAATCCAACCGCTTTGGTCAATCCAAACCGGCGTGAATGGACATTTATGGGTGTGACTGTCAAGGGTGACAAACCTTTCGATCCAACGACACGCGGTGGCGGATTCGGTTTCTTAAACAGAAAAGGGATTGATACGACTCTTCATAACCAGGAGTTGGACAAGATCGCAACCGACTGGCCAATCTATCGCTATGCTGAGGTTCTTTTAAATATGGCAGAATGTGCTGTTGAAACCGGTAAATACAGTGAGGTTAAAGGTTACCTGACTCCAATCCGCGCCAGAGCCGGCATTGTTAATGTTGATGGCAGTTATGGTCTGGCTTCGGTACCTGACAACCGGGCTACATGGATTAAAATTATTATGAATGAGCGCTTTGTGGAGCTTGCCTACGAAGGGAAAAGGGTGTTCGATATTAAACGCCGGGTTTTATTTGGGGATTTCCGCGAATACAAATACCTGCTTGGAGTTCAGGCAACAGTTAATGACGCCGGTGTTGACGCTTTAAAACTTAAAGTTCCCCGCAATGGCGCTACCATTGTACTTGCAAAATTGTCAAGTTTATCACTGGCTTATGAGGATGTTTGGAAAGCCCTTAGCGATACTATGGCAACCACCGCGAATCCCGATCAACTTTATCAGCAAATTATGACAGACAGGGTAATCATTGGAGATGGTGGTAAAACTGTGCTTAATCCCTGGGATCAGAATGCCCTTGAGCCTATCCCTTCAGGAACTCTTCTTACCGATCCAAAGGTCGAACAAAGTAAAGATTATGGCGGTCCGTTTAATCCTAAGCTGAATTAATTTTCACCGGATAAACGGTTATAAAAAAGCAATAACAATATTAAAATAAAAATATTATGAGAAAATACTTTTTATTCGTCATTGTCTTCGGGTTAATGAGTGCAATGGCGTTTACCTCCTGCAAAAAAGAGAGCGAAGACACTTTTCCGCTTAATGGAACTGTTTGGATGGCCTCAGAACTTTACGATTTGAAAACAAATCAGTACTATAATGGCGATGTGATGTATATCATGAAAATGACAGGTGAAGGGAGTGGAACAGGAACATTATTGACCATCAATAACCACACCAACCGCGCAGCAATCAACATTACCACCGGTTCACCTGTCACATGGGCGTTATCCGGGAGTAATCTGAATTTAACATTAGGTACCCAATTGTTAAAAGGCGATCTGAGTTACAGCAACAGAAATGTTAATTTTATGCGTCCTGACTCTACTTATCTTGCATTTGATCAGATCAATCTGACCAATTCCCTATCGACAAAAGTTTTCAGAGGAACCTTTGTAAAAGTAGGAACAACCACTCCATTGGATTGCGTATGGATATTTCTCTCAGGAAAGGGATGGAAGATGATCGTGCCAGGATATCCTGTGACCATTTACCCACTATCGCAGTACTCAGTGGATAATGCAGGAAAGGTGTTGGTGAACTTTTTTGGCGGGACTGCAAGTGCTGCTGTGCCAATTGATTATACCAATCATAGCGGAATATATACCGCAACAAATGATTCTCTGGTCTATACATCAACCAACGTTCCGGCAGCCAATGCCTATCCTAACTCCTATAACTGGAGAGGGGTATTCAGATTAAAAGAAGTGAAGTAAATTATAGTTTAAGAGTCCCTGATTCCCCGGGTTTCCTGTTTGAAATCCGGGGAATTTCACAAAATCTTTATCCCATCAGGGATTTAAAGAAGTAAACTGACAAAACCTGATAAACGCAAGCAATTCGTGATTTACAAGAGTAGGGGTTAGCCTAAAATGACCTGTCAAGAAGAACTGAATACGAATTTTATGCATCTGCCCCGCTTTATATAAGTGTTCTGAAACTGAAAAAACAATTTGAAAGGGTGAATAATCCCCGTTCAAAAATCAGATAAAATTGCCACGCAAACATGTGGTCCGGATAAGATATGCCCATTTTGAAAACTATTTATACCAGAAAATGCTAAAAAAAATAGTTCCGTTCCTGTTTACCAATCTCGTGTTCTGGAGTAGCCTGATGCTTGCGGTCAATTCTGCGGCGCAGGCTATTCCCCGGGCGGAATATCCAAGACCTCAGTTTGAACGGACAGATTGGATAATCCTCAATGGTGAATGGAGTTATACTTTCGATTTTAATAAGTCGGGAAACGAAAAAGGTTACAGATCATCCAATGGCTTTGAAAAAAAAATCATTGTCCCGTTTTGTCCCGAGAGTAAATTATCGGGTGTCGGTTATACCGATTTCATTGAAACAATGTGGTACCACCGATCCATTGAAATTCCGGTCGCCTGGAAGGACAGGAAGGTGATCCTCCATTTTGGCGCAGTAGATTATCAAAGCGAATTATCCATTGATGGTAAAGTGGTGGGAACCCATTTTGGAGGGACCTCCTCATTTTCGTATGACATTACCAATTATGTCACCCTGGGTGGGAAAAATAATCTGGTGTTACAGGTGACCGACATCACCCGATCAGGAAAACAACCGGTCGGGAAACAAAGCGGATCGCTAAAATCGTGGGGAGGCGTTTATACCCGTACCACAGGAATCTGGCAAACAGTATGGCTCGAACCAGTCGCAGTAAAAGGTTTAAAAGATTGCCATGTTACCCCGGACCTTGACCGCAACAGATTTATTTTCAATCCTCAATTCAATGCCCCCGAAAACGGGATGAAATTCAATGTTACCCTTCTGGACAAGGGGAAAGTGGTCGCACAACAATCGATACCTGCAGGCAATTCAACTTCATTGGAACTGTCCATCAAAAATCCAAAAACATGGTCGCCGGAATCCCCTTTTCTGTATGATATTGTTTATAAGATCTTTGACAAAAATAACTCGGTTATTGATGAGGTAAGAAGCTACGCAGGACTTCGAAAAATACATATTGAGGGGAACCGGCTATTTTTAAATAACAAACCAATCTATCTCAGACTGGTGCTCGACCAGGGATTTTATCCCGACGGTATCTGGACAGCCCCGACCGATGACGCATTAAAAAATGATATCCGGCTTTCGATGGATGCCGGTTTTAACGGCGCCCGCCTGCATCAAAAAGTTTTTGAGGAGCGGTTTCATTACTGGGCCGACAAAATGGGTTACCTCACCTGGGGCGAATCTTCGAGCTGGGGGTGTAACACCACAGATATTGAAGCCGGGCGTAATTTTCTGAGCGAATGGGAAGATATTGTTGAAAGAGACCGTAATCACCCTTCCATCATAGTCTGGACCCCGTTTAATGAAACTGGTATCCGTAAAAACCACCCGATACACTACGACAGGCTGGTATTTGATGTCTATAACGCTACCAAACGGATCGATCAGACCAGGCCAATTAATGATGCCAGTGGCTATTACCATATTAAAACAGATATTTATTCTTCCCATGCTTATGAGCAGGATCCTGCAAAACTGAAGGAGATGCTGGCGCCTAATGATCAATCGCCCGTCTTCGTCAATAACTATGATCAGACGAAATATTCAGGACAACCCTTTTTTCTCGATGAATACGGCGGTGTCCGTCTGATCTCGAAAACTATCCCCGAGGATGGATACTGGTATTACGACAAAGCCCCTTCAACAGAGGACGAGTTCGTCGCACGTCTCACCCAACTGACCGATGCCATCCTTTTTTATCCATCAATTTCGGGTTATTGTTACACCCAGTTATTTGATGTTGAGCAGGAAAAAAACGGGATTTACAATTACGACCGAACCCGCAAATATGACATGGCCAAAATCAGAAAAGTGTTTAGCCGAATACCGGAATCATTCAAACCCTGAAAGGAATCAGCCTGAATAACCATGGGTGGAACCCACGGATTGCGGAACCAATAAAACCACAACCCTGAATGGGTTGAATATTAACAAAATAAATATCAACTTAAAATGATAAAACGAATTGGATCTTACCTGGTTAAAACGATTTCAATTCTGGCTGTTTTGTTTTCAGCAGTCAGCTCATTTGCCCAGACTATTCCACGACCTGAATACCCCCGCCCCCAGTTTGAGCGTACAGGGTGGATAAATCTTAATGGTCCCTGGAGTTATACCTTCGACTTCGATAAAACAGGTTTGGGGAAAGGCTTTATCCATTCAACCGGATTTAAAGATCAGATTATTGTACCATTTTGTCCCGAGAGTAAACTGTCAGGCGTCGGATATAAAGATTTTATTGAAGAGATGTGGTATCACCGGACCCTTAAAATTCCCATTTCGTGGAGTGATAAAAAGGTGATGATCAATTTCGGAGGTGTCGATTATCAAAGTGAATTATACATTGACGGGAAAAAGGCAGGGGCCCATCGGGGAGGAACCTCCTCGTTCAGTTACGACATCTCAGATTACATTACCATGGGGGGCTCAAACAACCTGGTACTGCATGTAATCGACAACCGGCGGTCG
>JAHEYS010000141.1 GCA_023251475.1 Prolixibacteraceae bacterium | reverse complement strand
GATCTTTTCACCATTGGTTGGATAGGGTATCTTCCCCGATGTAACAGCCTGTACATAGGAGCTATAGACCGTAAATCCAAACATGGAAGGGAGACCTGCCGACAAATTTGTTTTGATTTGATTTAACAATGGTGACGGTGCTGTCCCGGGCGGATCCAGCCGATAATAGCTAATCGTTTGATAATTCTGAGCATAGGCGTAGCAAAAAGCAGTGGGCTCTTTCTCAAAATCTGCAGTAACATAAGGCCAGTACTCTTCCGGAGGGATTCCAAAAAGGACAAGTGCCCCCATAGTCGACCGAAGAAAGGCGCCGGTATCTCCACTCCAATGGAGCAAATTGCGCGTTGCTTTGTAGAGAAAAAGGCGCGACCCGTCAATATGCTTTCCGAATGCCCGCCGCTCAAAATACTCCACCATCCCTACGCCGGCATTTGCGGTACAGGAACCCAGGGAACCCTGGTTCTCAACGGGAGAACACCAGCCCCTTAAATCGGCAACTGCCGGGAGGCCAGCTTCCATTGGCTTGTCTACTCCAACGCTAATGAGCATCGCCTTAATGGAATCTTTCTCAGCTGTGTAGTCTCTGAAATCGGGATAGTCAGGTAACCACCCCAAACCTAACTTACCAGTCGTTTCACTCATGTTGATTTATTTTTTCAGGTATAGCCGGTGATAAATTGCAAACTTTGGCTTTCACCAGCCTTAAAAGCCTCTGAACCATTCCTGGAATCATATTCCGAAATACGAATGTACCACAGCTTTAGTTTCACCTTTTTGACTTTTAATTAGCTCCTGAGGCAAATATTAAAAGAAAATCCGCCTTTACAGTTACAATACGGACAATTCTGATTTACCTTTATCATGGTTGACCGTCCGGTTGACTTTTAGGATAGATTTAGGTAGGTTAGCCCCGGTAGCTCCCAAAGTGTCCGGGGTTTTTTTATGACTTTATTTAAAAATTTGCCTCATGAAATATTAATATCTGAGGAACTATTGTGATTTTTCCCTAAAAATTTATCTTTACAGCCGAAACCCCATGAACAAAAGTGCACCATGGGAGATAAACTGAAGAGAAGTTCAAATCTGCCAGGCAAATAAATCAATGAGGGTTTCATAAGGTTTATAAATTTAAATATCAACAAAATAATTAAATTTGTAATTGCTAAAACCAAATGGATAAGCTATGCATAAGAAAATTTTTGCCCTGGTGATCACCGTTATGATCGGGGTCACTTCAATGGCCCAAATTCCTGAAAAGAACGATCTTTATATTTTGAAAAGGACGCCTGAGCCTTTTCTGTTTTCAGCCACCACACTCACGGCTGAAGATTTAAAATGGAGTATGGATTATTCAACCAGCTATGGCGAGAGGGTATCAGGGCCGTTTGGATTTGACGGAATGGGTCAGCAATTTGGGGTCAAAGGATTCCTTGGAAACCGGCTCACCCTGTTTGCACATGCTGCTTTCGGTTTTACCCGCGAGGACAATATCACCAGTGCGCAACAAGTGGAGATCATACGTGATGTGATCGGAGGGACGAAAAGCCAGGGGTTAAGGCTGGGAATCGGAGTTGGCGCAAGCAGGGATTTTAGCAATGTAGGATCGGTGCTAAGCCGGGTTACTGCCTCCTATGATTCACGCCACTGGAAGGCTGGCGGCAATTTACTGCTTCAGAAAGCTTTTGCCGGTAACAGGGATAATATTGATGTGATAACCAGTTTTGGTTTCCATCACCAGATAGCGGGGACCCTTTATGGCGGATTTGAGACGGTGGGGGAAGATCTGGAAGGTTTCTGGGATACCGAGGAGGCCGAAGGGGGTGCAAAACTATTGGTTGGACCTTCCCTGAATATGACCACCAACAATTCAAAAATTTCATTTTCCGTTTCAGGAGGTCCGGTTTTCTATGCCACCCGAAATCAAATGACTAATCCTGATGCATTAAGGGAACTTCCGTCTCAATCGGGTCTCTCATTAAGAGCAAGGGTGATTTTTAACCTATCCCAATAGTTACCTGTTGTTACGATAAGATGAGCACATTAGTAGTTAATATTTAATGTGCTTTATCTAATATTAAGGAAGTATTTGGTGGTTTGCATGTGTATTTTTGACCATAATTAACAAGCAAACTAAAATCGGATGAGACACCAATACAAACCTTTGATGCTTTTATCGCTGATGTTTTTCATGGTTGGAGCCCTCTTCTGCATGAACGATATCCTGTTGCCGTCGCTGATCACCCATTTTAAACTGAATTATACCCAGGCGACAATGATTCAGTTTACTTTTTACCTCACCTATATTATTTTCCCTATTCCAATTGCCTGGATGATTCACCGGTTTGGTTACAAGGTCAGTCTGCTGGTGGCTGTTGTGACCTGTTCGCTGGGTGCCGCCCTCTTTTGGCCCGCTAAAATATTTGACTCCTACCCGATCGTCCTATTTGCAATTTTCATTATCTCAACCGGATTAACCATCATCAATGTAGCAGCGAATCCGTTTGCTTCGATGTTGGGCGATCCTGAAGGGGCACATCAACGGATCAACTTCGTGCAGGTTTTTTCACGAATTGGGTATGCAGTCACACCAGCAGTTGCCACAACACTGATTTATAATCAAATCGGAGAAATCAGATTTCATTTTCCATACCTCTTACTTGCCGGAATTCTGTTGCTGATCGCTCTCCTGATGGGATTATCCCACCTTCCTGCCATGAAACCGGAAAGTGATGATCTGTTTACCCTCAAAGGCATCCTCAGCGAAGGCTATTCACACCGCCACCTCTTTTTCGGGGTTTTCGCCATGTTTTTCTACATGGGTGCCGAGTCGTGCACCTGCGGATTTTTTATCCCATATCTCAAATCAGTACTGGGGTTTACAGATGCAAAAGCTGCAGACTACCTTACACTTTACTATATCCTTACAGCTGTTATGGGAATTTTTGGCGTTGTTCTTCTGAAATATGTCGATGCACATAAACTCCTGGGATTTTTTGGCGTGGGAATGGTGGTGATTTTTTCAATGATTATAACTTTTAACAGCGGATACAATGAATTCTTAATGGCTGGATTGGGACTATTCCTCTCGATCATGTTTCCCACCGTTTTTAGCCTGGCGATTGAGGAGATTGGTTCATTTACCGGAAAAGGTTCAGCCTTACTGAATTTTGCACTTATTGGTGGCTCAGTGTTCCCTCCCATTCAGGGGATGATTGCCGATCATCACGGTGTACAAATCTCATATGTGATCCCCATGTTCTGTGTGGTGATGGTCTCGGTTTATGCTTTCTTTTTTACCAGAATTCCGATTCTGAAAAGAAATAAACTGTCACTGCTTACTGACCGCTAAAAAGGAATAGAGGATGTAGGCTATTAGGCAGTTGGCAGTTGAAATAAGAAGAATATTGATGACTGATTGATATTATAAAGAGTCTAAAAACCTAAAAGTCTAAAAGCCTAATTTTAAATGTTTAACTTTAGTATATGATCAAAATGACCCAGGTAAAAGATCCCATAAAGGTGTACGATGCGAGATGGGAGGTCGGTGAATTCAACGATCAGGAGGTGCAACGTCTCTTTGAAGCATCCCTGGGATATGCCCGGCTCATAGGAGCAGACACACTGGTACTGACCAGAGATGCCCGTCTGGGATGTGCCCGCGTTATGGAGATCGGGATCAGGGTAGCTGTGGAGGCAGGGTTCCGGGTTTTTGTCTGTTTTGACCCGATCAGTACCCCCCTGAGCTACTTTGCAACCATGCAGACCACCGTTAATTTCCCGAACACCATGGGACTGACGGTCACTGCTTCACATAATCCTAAGCAATATGTGGGGATAAAATATACCGTACCATCCGTGGAGGCTATCGGGTATGACTGCGGTCCCTTAGGTGGATTGAAGAAAATTAAGGAACTCTACCATCAGCACGATTTTATACCTGATAAGCGGGACGGAGGCTCACTCACCCTGTTAAAACATCCCGCCGATGATTATATTGATTATTCTTTTCAGTTGGCCGATTTGAAAGACAATGAGCTTCAGGGACTTTCAGTCATCCTTGACACCTTCAATGGCTCAGCGGGACCCGAATTATACCGCGCATTAATTAAGGCAGGTGTGAAAGTCATCCCCTTGCGGCTGGTTCCAAACGGGGATTTTCCAACCGGATCACCCAATCCAACGAGTCAGAACAAGATGAATCCGGCCATGGAACTGGCAAAGCAAAATCATGCAGATTTGATCATCGGCATTGACGGTGATGGTGATCGTATTGTTTTCGGCGATCAACAAGGGGCCTTCAGCGCAGGCTTTGTGATGATCCCGATTCTAAAATCAATTTGTTATGCGCCGGAAGGTACCTGCCGGCACAAAGTACTCTATGATCCCAAAGTCAATCCAAACGCATTACTTAAATGGGCAGAATTAAATACAGAGCCGGTCTTATTCCGCAATGGGCACTCGCAGATTAAGGCATTTATGAAAGCGGCCGGGGCTATTGCCGGGGCTGAAGAATCGGGCCATTTTTATCACCGGCTGCCACTTGGCGATATGGAGGTATCGGGTGAAAATTCGCTTTATACCATTCTGCTTTTACTTAAATCGGTTCATCAGGATAAATCTATTATCAAAGAAATCAGAAATTTGCAGGATCAGATCTACACGAGCGGAGAGTTTAATTTTGTGTTTAAGGATGATTCGGTCCGCGATCAGGCGATGGGTAAAGTTATCGAATTATTTGAAGGGGATGGGGCAAGGATGACCTCCCAAACCGCGAACGGTGATGACCTTGAAGGGACCGTGGTTTACAAGGGGGTAGAACATCATCATGGCAAAATCACCCTTTTTGACGATTGGTATGCTGCCTATGTCAGGACAGCCACCAATGAAAAAGGGGTGGTCAGAAGTTATATCTCAAGCTGTACGACAGAAGCAGGTGAAAAGCTGCGGAAAAAAATCATCAGCCTTTTAACGGGCCAGTTTGAAGGAAAGGAAATTGAATAAATTAAATCAGGATCAATGAGATTACTTATAACCGGTTTTAACGGTTTTGTGGCAGGAAGCGTAATAGCTCATGCCAGAGGGGAATGGGAGATTCATGGAATCGGCCGGTCGGAAAGTCCCTCCAACGGGCCGGGGATTTATTACCATACACTTGACCTGCTGGATGAAGAGGGATTCACCGCCCTATTCAATAAAATTCGCCCCGATGCAGTGATACATACGGCAGCAATGGCCAATATCGATCTCTGTGAGCAATATCAGGAACAGGCAGAGAAGATAAATGTAGGGGTCACAAAAATGATCGCCCGGCTTTGTGCCGCTCAGGGAGTAAAAATGGTTTTTTGTTCCACAGATACTGTTTTTGACGGGATCAAAGGTGATTACATTGAATCAGATCCACCTCATGCTGTGAATTTTTATGCTGAAACAAAGATTGTGGGTGAACAGATCGTTTTGTCGTCATCGCCTGATAATGTTGTGGCACGTCTGGCGCTGGTAATGGGAATTCCGGTTATTGGAAAGGGTAATTCATTTCTGGCGGATATGATGGAAAAACTAAAAAAGGGGATACAGATTCCATTCCCGGCTAACGAAGTCCGTACACCTGTTGATGTGATAACTTTGGGAAGCTCTCTTGTTGAACTGGCCGGAAATCAGTACGGCGGGATTATACACCTGTCGGGTTGCACTAAAATAAACAGGTATCAGATGGGTCTGGAGATTGCAGCAGCATTGGGATATTCTCCTGACCTGATCCTCAGCGTCAACTCAAATGCCATGCCGGGAAGAGCTCCCCGGGCCAACGATGCTTCGATGGATAATTCACTGGCCAGGCAAATTTTAAAAACCCCGATGCGTACCTTGTCCGAAGGGTTGAGTTTAACACTTAATTTTAAAAGATAAAAAAATCATACCATGAGCAAGATCAAATTTGACCTCGAAATAAAATTCGGATCTCAATACGGGAAGGAAGAAGAGGATGCTGTACTTAAAGTATTGCGGAACAATGCACCAACAAGTGGTGATGAATGTATTGCATTTGAAAAAATGTATGCAGCCTACACCGGGGCAAAATATGCAAGGGTAGTCAACAACGGCACCTCCGCCCTTTTTCTGTCGATGATCGGTATTGGCCTCAAACCGGGGGACCGGGTTTTAACCACACCTGTTACCTGGATTGCAACAGCGGCAGCACCCGTCACCCTGGGGGCAGAGGTTGACTTTGTCGATATTGATCCGGTAACCTACAATCTGGACCCAAATCAACTTGAGGATAAATTAACGCCGAATACAAAAGCGGTAATTCCTGTCCACCTTTATGGACAACCCTGTGAAATGGATGAGATTATGGCTTTATCACAAAAACATAATTTTTCAGTGGTTGAAGATGCAGCTCATGCCATCGGCGCAGAATATAAAGGGAAAAAAGTGGGTACCATCGGCGCTACCGGATGCTTCAGCTTCCACGAACAAAAAAATATCTCCACCCTGGGTGAGGGTGGTATGGTCCTGACCAATGATGATCAGATCTTTGAGCGGATCTCTCTCTATCGCTCACATTGCACCCGGGTTCATGGCACCAGCACAAAATACTGTACCCTGGATACCGAAAAATTTCCGGTCGGGAAAAAATTCTGGTGGCAGGACTTTGATGATTGCGGATACAACTTCCGCATGACCGATATCCAGGCAGCAGTAGGTATCGAACAATTAAAAAAACTGGATCACCTGAATCAAAACCGAATCGATAATGCCGCCTATATCACCCATGGATTGGAGGGGGTTCCCGGACTCACCCTCCCAACGGTCCGGACCCACAACAAACACGTTTTCCACCTCTATCCCGTGATGATCGATCCAAAGGAGTTTGGAATGACCAAGGAAGATTTTATCTACTATATGCTGGAAAAGTTCGGAATTAAAATCGGCTTTCATTACATCCCGCTTCATTACTCAACTGCTTTCAAAAACCGTGGATTCAGGAAAGGTCAGTTTCCTAATGCCGAAAAACTGGGAGATCAACTGGTTACACTTCCAATAAATCCCCGTCAGACGGAAGAGGCATTGGAATACCTGGTTAACAGTATCAGGGAGGTCAGAAAATAGAATAAAACGGGTTGAACATTGCTTAAGGTTATATCTGGTATTTTTTCATTGAAAGAAGCGTCTGCCAGTTGCCTGCAGCTAATCGCCGGTAGCGAATAAATTATTAAATACAAATCAGAATAATATGTCATCGGAATTTGCAGAAACGGTAAAATCATCAATCGGGGTTGACAGGTTTTTCTCCCCCTCCTACCCCGTTTATATCGCCCGTTCACCGGGAAGACTCGATCTGATGGGTGGAAATGATGATTATACAGGTGGACTGGTTTTTGAATCGACCATCAGGGAAGCAACTTTTGCAGCAGCCCAGCTCAGGAGTGATCAGCTGATTGTTCTCAAAAACCATACGGCCTCAGAAGCGGGATGGCAGGGCGAGGTAACAATCGCGTTCGCGGATCTGAAAGATGATGCCACGGTTAGAAATTTTGCCAACAGCTCACCTGCAATCCGTTGGACAGCCTATGTATTGGGGACTCTCTTTTATCTGAGAAAAAAATTTCCCGAACAGGCAAATTCCGGTATTCAGGTCTATATGGAATCGACCGTCCCTTTAAACCGTGGTGTGAGTTCATCCGCTGCCATCGAAGTGTCGGTGATGAAAGCTGCAGCAGCGGCTTATAAAATTAATCTGGAAGGTATTGAACTTGCGTTAGCCTGTCAGTGGGTAGAGAATGTAATTGCAGAATCTGCCTGCGGGATTATGGATCAGATTGCTGTCGTTGCCGGAAGGGAGGGGTTCATCCTGCCGCTGGTTTGTCAGCCGTGTATTCCTGAGCCGCTGATTCAGCTTCCAGAGGAGTTGCAGATTTGGGGGATTGATTCAGGTGTAAGTCACCAGGTATCCGGAATTGAATATGAAGCCGCCCGGGCGGCCGCATTTATGGGTTACAAAATAATCTGCGACTGGGAGCAAATTGCCGTTACAGCTGATGACTGGAGTGAAATCGAACGTTATACCGATTCCCGCTGGGATGGTTACCTGGCAAATCTGTCGGCTTCCCTCTTTCATGAAAAATATGAACCAACACTGCCGCTCAGGATGAATAGCACCGAATTCCTGGCTCAGTACGGATTTCATACAGACCCCTACACGCCGCTTAAGGAGGGGGTGGTCTACCATATTCGTGCCAATACCCGTTATGCCGTGCAGGAGAATTACCGTGTCCGGTTATTCTCTGAATTATCCAGGGGGGCATCGCTTGCCCCTTCCAAAAGGGCCTTCCTGATGATGGGGGAACTGATGTACCAGTCACATTATGCCTATACCGAATGTGGCCTTGGTGCAAAAGCCACTGACTTTATTGTCAATCTGTTCAGGAAGGAAGGGGTCAGTAATGGTATTTACGGCGCCAAAATTACCGGTGGAGGCGCAGGAGGAACAGTAGCAATACTTGCTGAAAAGAGCGCCTCTGAAGTTGTTCACCGTGTTTTCAACCTTTATGCACAGTCAGGCATGGGTGATCCCTATCTTTTTGAAGGAAGTTCAGACGGCGCCGACGCTTTCGGAATTATGGAAATTAATAGTTAACTTTATAAAATGTTTAGGTTCGAATTTTGCAAGCCGAACTTAATTAAGTAAATTCTGCCTGTAAATCAGTAACTTATTTTATAATATCCTAAAACGATGAAAAAATATAACGTTGGTATTATTGGTTACAGTTGGGTCGCAGGGGCCCATATCGAGGCGATAAATAAAACTTCCCTGGCCCGTGTTACTGCTGTTTGCTCCTCGCGACAGCTCAATTCAGAGGAGATCAGTACCAGGTACGGCTGCCAGATTAAATGTTATACCGAATTGTCTCAGATGCTTGCGGATCCGGAGCTGGATGTCGTTTCCATTTGCAGTTATCCGGCGCAACATTCCCAACAGGCAATCATGGCGGCCAGGGCCGGAAAACACCTGATCATTGAAAAACCCATCGCCCTCACATGGGAGGCGTGTCTTGCCGTCGAAGCCGCCGTCAGGGAAGCCGGGGTAAAAACGTGCGTTTGTTTTGAATGTCGTTTTTCGAGTCAGCTATTAACCATTAAATCGGTGATTGACCAGGGATTGCTGGGCAAAATACACTATGCGGAAGTTGACTATTATCATGGTATTGGTCCGTGGTACGGGCAATACCGCTGGAACACCATCAAGGCGGGAGCCGGTAGCAGCCTCCTGTCTGCCGGATGTCATGCAATGGATGCACTGCTTTTATGCATCGACAGTGATTTTGAGAGCGTCAGCAGCTATGCCGCCTATTCCGAGAACAAAGATTTTAAATCGTATGAGTATCCCACAAGTTCAGTTTCAATTGTTAAATTCAAGAATGGCGCCGTGGGTAAAACCGCCTCTGTAATCGACTGTTTGCAACCCTATTATTTTCATTTCCACCTCGTGGGAAGCGAAGGGAGCCTGCTGGATAATAAGTACTATTCTACCAAAATTCCGGGGCTGGACAAGAACAAATGGACTGAACTTCCCATGAAAATGCTTGACTCCGGTGATGTTTCGGACCACCCTTACCAGGCTCAGTTCGAGGCATTCTTTAATGCTGTTGAAAAAGGCGTGGAAATGCCTTTAACCAATCTTACCGAAGCGCTAAAAACCCATCAGCTGATTTTTGCTGCGGATGAATCGGCTGCGCGTAATACCGGGATTTAGCAATAAACCAAGAGGCTATCTAAGTATAAAATAATAAGAAATATTGAATTGAACCCTATGAAAAGGCTATTGATGATCTCCATCTTCTCCGCTTTTTTACTTGTTAACTTAACAGTAACCGGCTTTACAAAAGGCCCGGCGTCCTCTCCTACTGACGGGAAGATCTCCCGGACTTCTACAATACATCTTTTCAATGGCAGGGACCTTGGCGGATGGTACACCTTTCTGAAAGGGAAAGGAAAAAATACCGATCCCAACCAGGTATTCACGGTACAAAATGGTCTGATACACATCTCCGGTGAAGAATTCGGGTGCATTACTACTAAGGAAGAATTTGCGAACTACAGCCTCGAGGTTGAATTTAAATGGGGAGGACACACGTGTGCACCCAGGGTGAATAATGCCAGAGACAGCGGTGTTCTGTTACATTCTACTGGCGAAGATGGTGGTTTTTCAGGCACATGGATGCACTCAATTGAGTGTCAGCTGATCGAAGGTGGAACGGGTGATTTGCTGGTTGTAGGAGATGGTACTTCAAAGTTTTCACTGACCTGTCCCGCAGCCCCGCGAAAGCAGGGTGAATCGTTTGTATTCGAACCAAAAGGTGCACCTGTTACCATCAACAGCGGGCGGATTAACTGGTATGGACGTGATCCTGACTGGAAAGATATTAAAGGATTCCGTGGCGCAAAAGATTTGGAAAAAACGTTGGGAAAATGGAACAAATTAGTGTGCATTGCCAGGGGGAAAGAGGTGAAAATCTACCTCAATGGTACCCTGGTTAATCGCGCCATTGAGGTTCAGCCACATAAAGGGCGTATTCAGGTTCAGTCGGAAGGGGCTGAAATTTTCTTTAGGAAAATAGATCTTACTCCATTTAAATTGTAATGAAAAATGAAGGAATGAAAGAATTAATTAAAAGGTTGTTATGAATAAAACAGTATTAGGAATATTCGCACACCCAGATGATGCGGAACTGATGTGCGCCGGGACACTCTCCCTTTTGGCAAAGGCCGGATGGTCAGTCCATATTGCAACATTGACACCGGGTGATAAAGGGACTGCAGTATTCAGCAGGAGTGAGATCAGTGTGATCAGGAAAGGAGAAGCGGCCAACGCAGCCGCAATACTTGATGGCGCTTATTATTGCCTTGATTATGAAGATGTCTATATCCTTTACAACCGGGAGTCGGTCGACAAAACAACTGAGTTAATCAGGAAAGTGCAGCCAACTATTGTTCTGACAGCGAGTCCGAATGATTATATGATCGATCATGAGATAACCAGCCTGATTGCCCAGACCGCCTGTTTTGGCGCAGGTATTAAAAATATGGAAGCCCGGGGGGAACCTTTCGGAATGGTCCCCTATTTATATTATGTGGATCCAATGGAGGGGAAGGATAAGTTTGGCATCCCGGTTGTCCCCGCTTTTTATGTGGATATCTCAGGTGAAATGGGCGTTAAGGAGCAGATGCTCTCCTGTCATGCAAGTCAGCGCGAATGGCTCAGACAACATCATAAAATGGATGAATATATCCTGGCGATGAAACGGTTTGCCCAACATCAGGGAGCTGCGATAAATACTCAATATGCTGAAGGTTTCCGGCAGCATCTGGGTCATGGATATCCTCAGGATAATATTCTGAAAGAGATAATCGGAGAAGCTGTTGTGATTAAACAGGATTTAGCAATTTGAAAATTTGAAAATAAAATAATTTGAAAATGACCAAATTGCAGTCGTCGCATAATTTTCATAACTAATTTTATAATCTGCAAAACTGAAATTCTTATGGCCAGAAAATTAAGTATGTTGGCTCCCGGGTGGTGGGATTTTACAACCCTGGAGGATGATTTATTAAATGATGCCGCGAAACTTACCCCTGAAGATCTGCTTCAACTCTCCAGGGAGGGTTTTAACGTTGTTTTCTATGACACAATCGAAGATTTCTACCTTGCCGAAGCACTTGAGTACATCACTGCATGGAAACAGTCAACAGCAAGCAACCCGGTCGGGGTATGCGGACCAATCGGGCCGACAGAACAACTGCCGCTGGTGGCCCGTATCGTCAACGCGATACAACTTGATCTTTCGAATTCCCATTTCTGGGGGATGGATGAGTGGTATGTCAATGGCAAAGAACTGGATGCCAGTCACCCGTTATCTTTTGAAAGAGCGGACAGGGAGCTCTGTTTTAACCGCATAGATCAAAAATTAAGAATGCCCGATTCGAACATGCATTTCCCCAAAGCAGATACCCGAAAATACATTCAAAGCTGGGACAGCGGCGTTCGTTGCGCAGTGATGCAGGGTGGCCAGGGAGATACCAAGCACTGGGCATTTAATGATCCGTTCAAACGGGAAGGTCAGTATAAGGATGCTCCCCCGACACCTGAAGAGTTCAGAAAACTGACCACACGAGTTGTTGACCTGCACCCCATTACTTGTATGCAAAATGCACGGACCAGCGCAGGAGGTGTAGTAACCGGTATTCCGCGACAAGCCCTGACCGTCGGGCCACAACAAACCTGGAAAGCTGAAAAAGTCTCAATCTGGCAGGCAGGGGCTCATGATAATCCGTTTGGACAGCGATTAACCGCCCTGATGATCAGCAAGAAAATCATGGATAGCGCCGTTCCGATGTCGTTACTGGCAGATCACCCCAATGTACAATTCAACTATTTCAGGGGTGGCCTCGGAGTATGTGAGACTGAGATGCATTAGGCGCTAAAAAATAGAATTGCCGTGAGACTTAAAATTATGATAAAAAATAAGTGTACTAAAAATGGATTATCCGCATTTGCATTTAACCTGGTAATCCTCTTATCTTTAAACATCTCAACAGTTTTAGCCTCGTCAACCTCTGATCCGTCGGCTTCAGGCTATTCAGGGAAAAAAGGGATAACTCTTTTCGTTTCAAAATCCGGCGACAATTCAGATGGGAGCTCCTGGAAGAAAGGATTTCATTCCATTCAGTCTGCATTATCTGCTATTCCTGATGATAAAGGGGGGCATACGATCATAATCCGTCCCGATACCTATGTTGAAGCGAATCTTTATCCGGTTTATAAAGGGGCAGCAGCAGGTTATAATCTTGTGGTTGGGGATACTGACGGACACCTTGGTTCTGGCTCCACCGGGCGCATTATCATCGACGCAGGGGATCCCGGAAAAGGATTTAAAAGCTATGACTGGATTAATCTTTGGCCGTCTCAGCTATTCGATTTTATGGCAATCCCTAAACCAAACTAACTTTTTCATGAAAAAAATACTGCAAATGGTTTGGTTGTTCCTTATCCTGCAGAGCTGCGGGATAAACTTATCCGGACAACTACCGCAGAAACCCCTGCTGGTTAAGCTCCCGTTTGCCTTTTCGGATATTGGGAGAACGCCCATGGAAAATACCCCTGTTCTGATGAATTCGCGGTTGCTGCTGATCTCCAATAACAGGCCCGGAGGAGCCGATGCAAAGGGAAAAGATGCCTACCTGTACATCGACGATCTGCAGACGGGGAAGGAAGTTGCCCGTTTCGGACAGGGACATTCGTTTGTCTCAGCATATTTAAACGGTAATGAGTTGAATGTTTTCGCCCTCGAATTTACCGATTTCGGAAGGATCATGAATTCCACCGGAATAGACCGGCTGACCAGCACCGATCTGAAAACATGGAACACCGAAAAGGTGATCCTCCCGGATGGAAAAGAGCACCTCTTTAACTCCTCCGTTTGCCGCGATGAAAAAGGGTATATCATGGCATACGAATCAGATAAACCAGTTCAGTTTTGTTTCAAGTTTGCCAGATCGAACGATTTGTCAAAATGGGACAAAATCCCGGGGCTGGTCTTCACAGGGGTAAATTACGAATATTCTGCCTGTCCACTGATCCGTTATATAAAACCTTACTATTATGTTATTTACCTGCATGCCCCGTTACCGGGACACAACGGTTGGATTTCGTATCTCACCCGTTCCAAGGATCTGGAAAACTGGGATCTGAGCCCCTATAATCCAGTCCTGGAGGCGGAAGCAGGTGAAGGGAGGAATAACTCGGATGTAGATCTTATTGAATATCAGGGGAAAACCTATCTGTATTACGCAACAGGTGACCAGGAAACCTGGGGAACAGTCAGGGTCGCACAGTATGACGGGACGGAAAAAAGCTTCTTCGAAGGCCATTTCCCGAAGAACACAACGTTTACAAAAACATCGGCAAAGATTAAATAGTTCATTTAGTCACCGGGTGACTGTTCAGAACATGAAAAGTCACCCGGTGACTTCGCAACAATTAATATTTTTAAAATGATGATTATGACCAAATTTATCATTTACCTTTTCCTGTTTATCGCCACGCCTGTAATCGCTTTTAGCCAGGGTAAAGAGCCTAATACCAATAAAGGGGTAATTCAAATGATGGACAGACGCGAAATCTTCGTTGATCATTACCTGATTGATAAAATGGACGGAGTTCAGCTTATTAAACATACCCCTCACGACGAAGGGGTGGTCCTTAATTTTGACAACCCATGGGAGGGTGTTTTTTGCGGATACTGCACCGTGATCAAAGACGGAGAACTGCTTCGGGTTTATTACCGTGGCTTACCGACTGGCGGGAAGGATGGCACGAACAATGAAACGACCTGTATTGCAGAGTCGAAGGATGGTATCCACTGGAAGAAACCCGAACTTGGCCTTTATAAAACAGGTGGTTCATTAAAAAACAATGTGATCCTTGCCGGTGAGGCCCCCTCCAGCCATAACTTCAGCCCCTTCCTCGACAATAATCCAAATGCTTCCCCAACACAGAAATACAAGGCGCTGGCCGGCGAAGGCAAGTCCGGTCTGAGGGCTTATAGCTCTCCCGATGGGATCCATTGGAAGAAATTAAGGGACGAGGCAGTCATATCCAATTACCCGTTTGACTCTCAAAACGTCTCTTTCTGGTCCGAAAGCGAACAATGCTATTTGTGTTACTTCCGATCCTGGTCGGGAGTTGGATATAGTGGATTCCGTTCCGTAAGCCGTACCACCTCAAAAGATTTTATGGCATGGACCAAACCCGTGGCAATGACCTTTGGGGATACGCCACCGGAACAACTCTATACCCAACAGACCAGCCCCTATTTCAGGGCGCCACATATTTATGTTGCCATTGGTGGGCGTTTTATGCCCGGCCGTCAGGTATTAACGGATGAACAGGCTAAAAAACTCAATGTTGATCCGGGCTATTTTAAAGACTGTTCCGATGCTTACATGATGACCACCCGGGGCGGAAACGTTTACGACCGGACATTTATGGAAGCCTTTATCCGCCCGGGAATCGGGATGGGCAACTGGGTTTCGCGTTCCAACTATCCTGCCCTAAATGTCGTGCAAACTTCTCCGGAAGAGATGTCGGTTTATGTCAACCAGGATTATGCGCAACCAACTGCCCACCTGCACCGTTACTCTTTGCGTATTGACGGTTTTACTTCACTTTCTGCCCCTTATAAAGGTGGTGAAATGACAACAAAACCATTTACTTTTTCGGGTCACGAACTTGAAATCAATTATTCAACCTCGGCGGCTGGGGAGATCAGGTTTGAGCTTAAGGATGAAAACGGAGTGCCAATCCCAGGCTTTGCCCTGGAGGATTCGCAGCGGGTGATTGGAAATGAAATTTCCCGGGTTGTACTCTGGAAGGGCAGTGGTGACTTACAAATCCTGACTTCTAAAACGGTACGGCTAAGGGTGGTGATGAAAGATGCCGATTTGTATTCGATAAGATTTAAATAGTAATGAAATAGGTGGAGATAAAAGAAATAAAGTGGAAATATTTTGAGTTAATGTATTGATATTTAAAGACCCTGGAAGGGTTGAATGTTTAAAATAAACGGCATAATATTTATGAAAACAAATCCATTTACCTTAATCCAACCTATAATTTTAACACTTTCACTATGCCTTTTGATGGGGAATTCCGCCTCCGCCAAACAACCCGAACCCACCAAAACGATCCAATCTGCCTTTAACCCGAAAACAGCAACCTGGGATATCTCCTGGCCCGGAAGAGTTTCGCAATACGACCTGGTCTATCTCTCTCCTCCGATCGATCCCTTGCAGGGAATACCGCTGGGAAACGGCGAAGTTGGGGTATTGTTCTGGTGCGAGGATTCCAGAATAATAGCCGTTGTCAATAAAAGTGATTTATGGGACGATGCCAAATTTGGTCCGTTTCATAACTGGAGTGGTGAGGAAGAAGATTACAGCACTACACAGCGCCATGCCTGCCGTATTGTGATCGATTTTAAACTTCCGGTTTTTAATACCCTCTATCTTTCGGGATTTAAGGCAAAATTAAATCTGGCAGACGCTTCATTAAATATTGAAGGAACCAGCGCTTTTGGAAAAGTGAAGTTAAAAGCATTTGTCGATCATCAATCAGGTCTTATTTTTTACGACCTCCAAAGCGACCTGAATGAAAATATACCGGTTAATGTTACTGTTGAACGGTTCGGGTCACGCACTTTTTCACACTGGTACAGCCAGATCAACCGGGATGCCACCATCGGATTATCCGGAACAGAGGCAATGGCTGACAATTATGGGGTATGTATTACCCAAAAATTGTCTTCAGGTACATTTGCCGCCGGCGGTAGTGTCATTCAGAAAAACGATTTAACGGTAAACTACTCCAGGGACCACTCCCACAGTGCCACGATAAAGTTAACGGGAAACGGGCAAAAAAATGCCCAACTCGCTTTTTCTGTAACCTCACCCATTGAGGGAGATCCGGTTAATGAATTGATAAACATCCGTTCAAAATTAAAAGAAAGTGATTTCGAAACCTTCTCGAATTCCAACGCGGAGGCCTGGAAATCAATCTGGAACCGCTCCTTTATGGATTACGGGGATGATTATCTCAACAACCTTTGGCACCTGACCATGTTTTATGCAAATGCCTCTCAGGGAGGTAAGTATCCCGGAAGGTTTAACAACGGGATATGGGGTTGGAGCAGGGATGTTCAGAACTGGAATTTCTATTTCCACTGGAACCAGCAACAATTGTGCTGGCCTTTGAACGCCGCAGGCTTCCACGAGCTGGTCAATCCTTACCTTGATTTCAGGTTTAATTCTCTGCCCCAGGCAAAAAAAGATGCAAAGACCTATTTCAATTCCAATGGCGCCTTTATCTCGGATGTGACAGAACGGCGGGGTTACAACTCTTCGGGTGAGAAGATCAACCACACCCCTATCGCTGAGATTGCACTCGATTTCTGGCGGCAATATCAATACACGGGCGACAAAAAATTCCTTCATGAAAAAGCACTACCGTTTATCACTGAAGCGGCCCGCTTCTATGAATCCATCCTGGTTAAGGAAGCCGACGGAAGGTACCATGCAACGGAAGGGAGCGGTTACGAGGGGTGGATCAAACTAAAGGATGGCCTTACAGAACTCACCTATGCACATGCGCTTTTTACAGCAGCCCTGGAAGCCTTGAAAGTGGCAGGAAAAGATCTGCCAGAAACAACCAGGTGGAAGGATATTCT
>JAHEYS010000401.1 GCA_023251475.1 Prolixibacteraceae bacterium | reverse complement strand
ATGAAGAAATTGAATGTCAAGGATACCACTTCAAAGGAGGCTTATACAAAGATTAAATTACTTGATCAACTATCCATCAGTGGTTCATATAATCTGGCAGCTGACTCATTAAACCTCTCTAATATTAATATAGCAGCCCGTACAAAAGTCGCAGGTGTTGACCTTAATTTTGGAGCCATTCTTGACCCTTATTCGATGCAAAACGGCCACCTGATCAACCAGTTTGAATTCTCAAATTCCGGTAAACTTGCCAGATTGACCAGTGCAAATATGTCTTTTGGCCTCTCATTTAAATCGAAAGAGGGCAAAGAAAAGGAGAAAGAGCAGGAAAAATTGACTCCTGAACAGAAAAATGAGATCGAACAGGTAAAACTCAGGCAAAGAACGGGGGATATTCCCGAATATGCCGATTTTAGTGTTCCGTGGGATCTTTCATTTAATTATAGTTTCAGGTATAATAAACCCGATCCCGAAAATGCATCGTCAATCACCCAGACGGTTGATTTTAATGGTAATATTAGCATGACAAAGCAGTGGAAGATCGGTTTCTCTTCCGGTCTTGATGTCCAAAAGATGCAGTTTACATTTACCCAGTTGAACATCTTCAGGGATTTACATTGCATGCAGATGTCCTTAAACCTGATCCCTTTTGGTTACCGCCAGAGTTACAGTTTTACCATCAGGGCGACATCATCCTTGCTGCAGGACTTAAAACTGACAAAACGGCAAAGTTACCAGGATAATGTGACCTACTAAGGTCGGATTGGGGGTTGAAAGACAGAGCGATGGATGGACTCAGAGAATGATAATATGCAATAATGAATGAAAAAATTGAGGAATAAAATAATGAATTTTAATTCCTGCAAATTCAAGATTTTAATTTATTAACTTGCAATCAGTTAAACTTTTCCCTCTTATTTTTGATTATTACAGGAATATCTCACACCATTCGTTAAACCTTGCTACATTTTTATCCCCAAATTTTTGTACCGATTTTCTGACCTCACTTACCGATTTTTCATAAGAAGGGTCTCCGCTCTTTGAGAAGAATTTATCAGCAAAACAGATGATCTGTTCTTCAACCGAAACCGGTACGAAATCGCGAAGTGGCAAGGGAAGATTGCGGGCGATTATCTCTTCAGTTGTAATCCCAACTCCGGTATGTCTTTCACAAACCAGTCCATGCTCGGGATATCCCTCCGCTGCAAGTAATTCCCGACCCAGATAGCCATGACAGAGGTATGGATATTCGCCGAAACAAAACAGATTGGGCGCATTTGTCCTGAAAATCCCAATATCGTGCAGCATAGCGGCTTCCCCGATAAATGCAACATCAGAAAGTAATTCTTTGTGCTTCTGCGCAATTTTAAGGGCCTTTTCGGTGACCAGATTGCAGTGGGTAACTAATATCTTGTATGCCTTTGATCTTGGTTTATAATACTTTGAAATAATTTCCAATGGATCCATATGTTGATATTTTGAAGTAAAAGTAACATTTTTAAAGACTTGATCCGCGAAGATATCAGGTTACAGGATCGAAAAACAACAAATGTTTAATAATTTAATCAATAATATATCTACTAATAGCTCATTAAAGCTAATTTTAAGCCAAATTTTGTAATGAAGCATGATGAGTCAAATAATTGAATCTGCCCCGCGAATTTTTCGCAAGGGGGTGGAATATCTGAAAAAGGGAAAAGAAGAAAAAGGGGTGAAGCGGATTGAATCCTCACTGAAAGACGGATTTAAACCGGCAATGGTTTTTCTTGATTTATTTCGTAATGAAAGTGATATCAATCAAACTATTGCATCGTTTGAGGAGTTGATGAAGGCCGGTTTTTCCGGGGCATCACTGCAGATTGGAAAGCGGTATTATGAAGGCGACTCACGTCAGATTTCACCTGAGGAGTCGGTAAAGTGGTTTCTGGAATCTGCCCGCGAAGGGGGCGCAGGGGCGTGTAACTTCATTGGCGCGATGCGGGAAAATGGTCAGGGACTTCCTGTTGATCTGAATAAAGCGTGGGAATGGTATGAACGCGGCGCCCAACGGGGAGATATCGTTGCCAAATATAATTTTGGCAGATTGCTGTTTTCAGGAGATGGTGGGTATAAAGATTTGAATGAAGCGGTTGATAACTGGTACGAATCTGCAAAAGGTGGATATGCTCCGGCAATGTTCAAGGTAGGGGAGATCTTTGAACAGGGATTGACCGTTCCTGTGAAGCTCACCAAAGCTTTTGACTGGTATTTAAAGGCTGCTAAAAGTGAGCATACCCCTGCGTATGAAAAAGTGGGGCTGTTTTTGTTTGAGGGAAAGGGAACCGAAAAGAATGCTGCGGAGGCGATGGAATGGTTTTCAAAGATTGAAGGTGTTGTTTCTGCGGAGGTTGCACTTGCACTTGGCAAACTTTATTTCAAAGGGGAGGGAACGACACAGGACTTCGGTAAAGCAAAGGAATATCTCCAGCAGGCTGCACATGCCGACTATGTAGAGGCACTGTTTCTGATGGGGAGATTGCTCGACGAAAGTGGTGATCCTGAGGCATACGATTGGTATCATCGGGCAGCAGATAAGGGAAGCGCTGATGCCCAGGATGCTATCGCCGGATATTATCTGAAAAAATCGGCTGATGAAGGGATTGACTGGCTGAAGAAGGCGGCATCGAATGGAAATCCGGAGGCAATGTTCCGGTTGGCGCAGAAATATGAGATTGGCGAAGAGGTGGAATCCAACCATAAGACTTCGGTAGATTATTATAAACGTGCTGCTGATAAGGGAGTTATCGAGGCTCAATATAAATATGCAAGTTTGCTTCTTGCAGGTGAGATAACCGGCAAAGATAATCAGTCAGCCGCTGATTACTTTAACCGCGCTGCAGAGGCGGGGCATGCCAGGGCTGCTTATATGATTGGTATTATACATGAAAAGAGCCTAAGCTACTGGTCCGAAAAAGAGAAAGCCTTCGATTGGTTTTTAAAAGCAGCTGAACTTGGTGTTCCCGGAGCAATGTTCAGGGTTGGAGTTTATTACGAAAATGGCATTACCAAAACTCAAAATACCGACGAGGCATTTAAGTGGTACCAGAAAGCGGCAAATTCAGGTTATCCCAAAGCCGTATTTAATCTTGGGGTGATGTATGAATCGGGCAATGGAATCAGTCAAAACATGCGCCTGGCAGTCCACCAGTACGAACTGGCGGCCGAATTGGGTGTCGCTGAGGCGATGAATAACCTGGGTAATGCCTATCATCAGGGTAAAGGGATTGACGCCAATCCGGCTGAGGCAATTAAATGGTATTCAAAGGCCGATGAGGCTGGGTTCTACCTTGGGACCTATAACCTTGGGGTAATGTACTATTTTGGCGATGGAGGGGAGAAAGACTTTGTCAGGGCTTTCGACTGTTTCAAAAAGGCAGCTGAAACCGGTTATGGACAGGCCCAGTATAACCTTGCCGGAATGTACTATTTTGGCGAAGGGACCGAAAAGGACTCAAATGAAGCATTTAACTATTATTCCAAAGCAGCCGAAAACGGGTTTACGGATGCCTGGAAGAATTTGGGCGACATGTATTTAAACGGTGATGGTGTTCAGAAAAATGTGGAGAAAGCCATCCTTAGTTTTGAAAAAGCGGCAGATGCCGGCGATAATGAAGCTCGTTATGAACTGGGACGGATTCTATTCACAACTACCGGTTTTCAGGATTTTACAAAAGCTTTTTTGCACCTGAAAGCTGCCGCCGAAGACAATTATACGGTGGCCTACAACCTTTTGGGAGTGCTGTTAATCTCGAAGAAATTTTCAGATAGAAACCCCTCGTTAGCCTGGGAGTGGTTGGTTAAAGGGGCAAACGAAGGGAGTATTGCGGCTAAATTGAATCAGACCACCTATCTGAAACGGGGGGAGAACGGAATTGCTGATTACGGGAAAGCTTACGAAATACTTGAATCACTTGTAGCTAACGATGAGAATGAGATTGCCTCCTATTTACTTGCTTTATTGATTTTGTCGGGTGAATGTCAGATTAAGGATCAGACAATAGCCAGAAAATACCTTGAACTCTCTTCTCAGAAGGGGTGGCAACCTGCATCTAAATTATTGGATAATAATGATTTGTTTACCGGATCTGCCGTTTTGAACTTTTGGGAAGATTATATCACGGAGGATCAGCAGGAGTAACTTGAAAATTGATAATTAAATCTTTATAAATCTATCTATTATGAAAATCAAACCGGCTTTGGCATTTTTGCTGCTGTTTACCATGTTTTTGGCTGCTGCTAATGGGCAAACAACGAAACAGGAAAAGGTCTTACGTCATGTCGTAATGTTTAAGTTTTCACAGAGTGCCACACCTGCCAGTATTGAAAAAATTGTGGCATCGTTTACAGCGCTTCCCCAAAAAATCAAGGAAATCAAAAACCTTGAATGGGGAACAAATTCAAGTCCCGAGAAATTGAACCAGGGATTGACCCATTGCTTTATTTTAACTTTTACATCCGACAAGGACCGTGATTCTTACCTTGTCCACCCTGCTCATTCGGCGTTCGGTAAAAGCCTGGGATCAGATGTTGAAAAGGTGACAGTCGTTGATTTTTGGGTAAAATAGAATAGGGGAGATTTCAAAAACTGTTGTATAGAAACAACAATTTTAGTTTCCCTGAGTTTCTTTAATCCATTTCAATGCATTCAAAAAAGCTTCGATCCACGGAGTTACCTGGTCATCTTTGCGGTCTTCGGGATAATTAGCCCACTGCCAGGGATATACAGCCCTTTCAATATGTGGCATCATCGCGAGGTGACGTCCATCTTCAGAGCAGATTGCTGCAGTATCATAATCCGATCCGTTGGGATTGCCCGGATAGTTACTGTACGAAAATTTTGCAGGAATCCGGTATTTCTCTTCGGCAAAAGGCATTACGAATTTTCCTTCACCATGTGCCACCCATACTCCCAGACTTTTACCTGAAAGTGATTTAAACATTACCGACTCGTTTTCGAGCACATCGACACTTACAAAGCAGGACTCAAATTTATGGGAATTGTTGTGCACCATTTTAACACTTTCGGTGTGACCGGGATTAACCAGATCAAGTTCAACCATGAGTTGGCAACCGTTACATATTCCGAGACTGAGGGTATCGGTTCGTTTATAGAAATTTTCGAGTGCAGTTTTTGCTTTTTCATTGCACCTGAATGCACCAGCCCACCCTTTGGCCGAACCAAGGACGTCTGAGTTGGAGAATCCACCCACAAAAACAATCAGGTTCAACTCTTCAAGTGTTTCGCGCCCGCTGATCAGATCGGTCAT
>JAHEYS010000400.1 GCA_023251475.1 Prolixibacteraceae bacterium | reverse complement strand
GGCGTGCCATACAGGTTATAATCCACGGCAGTATAGTTATCTGAATTGAACTCTTTCGGTGCGCCGACGAAATAATTGCCACTCAGGTAGCCTACGCCGGAAGAGGCTCGTGAAGATTTCATTCTTAATGGCTTATTTGCCTTATAGTCTGTGCTCTCACCTGGTTTATAATAGTTATTGATCAGGTTATGACGGCACTGACCAAAGTTGGTTCCGCTTGCCCAATTAAATACCAGGTTGTTTCTGAAGTCAACAACAGCAGTTGTATCGGTGCGGTCACCCCCTCCGAGTGTTGGGTGGCGGTTGCGGCTGCTGGCCATCAGGTTGTGATGAACTGAAACATTGCCATACAAATGGCTGTAGGATGACAACATCGCATGGGCGCCGTTTTTATAATGGGTACTATTGTTCAATGCTTCCGCAAAAACCGACCATTGCATCGTAAAACGGGCGGCATCCCTGAGGTCGTGAATACAATCGATGGTCCAGCCAGCCGAGATATGATCGAGAATCAGATCGTTAATCCAGTTGGTAGAGAGACCATCGCCCGATTGTTTGCTTTCATCACCATGGCGAAAACGGATAAAGCGGATGATCACATCGTGAATTGGCTTTCCCTGTTCACCGGTTAACTTAAAGGTATAATCCCGAAGGGTGATCCCATCCCCCGGAGCTGTTTGTCCTGCAATGGTAAGGTATGATTTTGTTCCCCGAAGTTCCTCCTTCAGGCGGATCGTTCCCGACAGGTCAAAAACGATGGTGCGGGGACCCTCCTGCGACAACATCCCGTACCGAAGAGAACCCATGACTGGTTTATCCACTTTAGATCTGTAATCTTCCAGGGTTGTCACGTGGTAAACGTCGCCGCCACGCCCGCCAACCGAGAAACGGCCGAACCCTTCGGCATGCGGGAAAGCAATAGGCTGAGCCGCTAAAGTGGTGCTCATCAAAAGAATTCCCATGAACAGGAAAGGATTTCTAAACAGGTATCTCATAATATTACTTTTCAGAGATTTACAATTTATATAGGTGCTCCACGAGTCCGTTGAGGTAAACCTCCAGGTTGGTGTAATTCTTACTGAGGGTAAATTTATTACCATCAGAAGCATCCCCGGAGAGTAGTCCGTTCTTCTTTTCCCACTCATCCGGCATACCGTCCTGATCAGTATCTGCCAGCGCCGGTTTGCTCTTCAGTACCGGCCAGCCACCTACCTCTTTCTGGGAATTGATCAGTTTACCAGTTCCCTCCTTTACATCCTTCACTACCCGGATATCAACCGCATCGCGGACCAGCGACGCCCCCGCCTTCTTCAGGACCAGCTCAAAAGCCTTTTTGAAATCCTGGGTCAACGGGACATCCTCACCGGATACAAAAGGCTTACTGCATTCAAACTGTGCACGCGTAGTTGAATTATAATTACCTGTATTTGTGTATTCTATTGCCGTGTAATTATCGTTATTGAATTGTGCTGGAGCATTCTCAAAATAGTTTCCCTGTAAATAACCCTTTGCACATTGAGCGCGGCTTGATTTGATCTGGATCGGATTCGTTTGTTTGTATCCGTATTTACTGCTTTCTCCTGGTTTATAATAGTTACCAATAAAATTGTGCCTTACTTCTCCCAGGTTAGTCGGACCCTGCCAGTTATAAACAACATTGTTCCTGAAATCACTGACGGCTAACGTATCGGCCCTTTCGCCGCAACCAAGGGTAGGGTGTCTGTTTCTGCTGCTGGCCATCAGATTATGATGAAGGGTGATATTTTTCCTGATGTCTCTGAAAGACCCTAACATGGCGTGAGGCGCATTTTTATAATGTGTACTCATGTTCAGTGCCTCCGCATAAATTGACCATTGGAGGGTGAAATTGCCTCCGCCCCTCAAATCCTGGGTTCCATCGATGGTCCATCCGGCAGAAATATGATCGAAAATGTAATCCCGTACATAATTTGAAGTAATTCCGTCACCGGTTTTGGCTGTCTCGTCGCCGTGTCTGAACCGGACAAACCGCACAATGATATCGTGCATCCACTCCTTTTCTGTTTCACCCCCTTTAAGCTGAAAAGTATCTCCACTTATGGTGATGCCATCTCCGGGAGCTGTCTGCCCGGCAATCGTCAGATAAGATTTCAGAACAAGCAGTGGGGCCTTCAACCTGATCGTTCCCGATACATCGAAGACAATGGTGCGCGGTTTATTCTGTGTCACAATACCATAGCGGATCGACCCTTCGATCGGTTTATCCGTTTTAGGATTATAATCTGCTGTAGTAGTCACGTGATAAACATCTCCTCCCCGTCCTCCAAGTGAAAAACGTCCGAAGCCTTCAGCATGCGGGAAAGCCAATGGCTGAGCTGAAAGCGATGTGTTCATTAATAGAATTACCAAAAACAACAACAGATTTCTTAATGTAAAACGCATAGTTTTGAATAGTTTTGAGTGATTATTTATTCATCTGATCTGCAAGGTTATTGATGTATACCTCCAGATTTGTATAATTTTTATTCAGCGTATATTTATTCCCATCTGACGCATCTTTGGAATTGAGCCCTTTCCCCTTCTCCCACTGATCAGGCATTCCATCCTGATCAGTATCCCTTAAGGGAGGTAATGAGTTCAACCCGGGCCAGCCGCCTACATCATTCTGTGAATTGATAAGTTTACCCGTGCGATTCCTGATATTATCAATAAGACGGCTATCCACGGCATCACGCTTTAACGAGGCGCCTGATCTTTTGAGCACCAGCCCGAAGGCTTCCATAGCAGGTTGTGTCTCAGGGACGTTTTCGCCCATATTGGGAAGGGACCGCTTCCAGTCAGCCAATGTGCCATTGTACTTGTAACCGGGATTATTATGCCACCGTTCGAAATCAAGTGCAGCATAATTGTTTTGTGACCATTCGTCATGTCCTTCAAACAGGTTACCGCTCATGTAACCGCAGGCCTGGTTGACTTCATTGCCCTTTATGGAGATTGGCTGGAGCTTCAGGTCAGATTCAGGACCCGGCCGCCAGACATTATTAACGGCAACGATCATGTTATCGCCAAAATTTGTTGTACCTCCCTGGTTCCCTGAATCGGTCTTCTTACCCCAGTTATAAATAATGTTATTCCGAAAATCAACGATATGACCAAAATTGTCCCTGGTCTTGCCTCCTGCGCCCAGCGTGGGATGTCTGTCGCGACTGGTGGTAAAAATATTATGATGCAGGGTCAGGTTTCCAGTAAGATCCCGGTACGAACTCAGCATGCCATGTTCGCCCTTCTCGTGAATACTGTTGTTAAGCGCCTCACCCATAATGCTCCATTGAAGGGTGAAGTTTCCCCCACGTCTAAGGTCATGGGTACCATCGATCGACCAACTCAGTGAAACGTGATCCATGATCAGATGATCCACATCGTCTGTAGAAAGAACATCGGCTCCACCCTTCGATTTGTCCAGGTCGCCCAGTCGCAGCCGGATATAACGGATGATCATATCGTGGCAGTTTGACAAACTGATTGTCTGATCACAAACCGTTATCCCATCACCCGCAGCAGTTTGCCCCGCAATGGTGATAAATGCCTTGTTATTTACCGCAATTTTTGATTTTAGCCGGATATTGCCTGACAGGTCAAAAACAATGGTACGCGGCCCGCTTGCGGATTGCAGTCCAAGCCGGAGTGAACCGGGCCCTGCATCATTCAGATTCGTAACATGATACACATCACCTCCGCGACCTCCCTGTGCAAATCTTCCATAACCTTCAGCACCGGGAAAAGCAAGGTGCTTCTGACCATACACTGCAGGCTTATTCAAACACAAAAGAATAATCAAAATTCCCGGATAAAAAATACACTTTTTCATTTTCATTTTTCTTCAATAAAAGTCAGGCTATTCACCGAATCCAATCATCCTATAGTGATATGGGTAAAATCAAAAATGCCAGAATGAATATTAAGGCAATGGTCAATATGACGATTACCCAGGTGTTTCTAATTATTTCCCTTCTTATTTTGTCCATTTTTATATGCTGATTAGCGATACCAAAGTAGTTGTACAAAATGGCATATGGGGGTGTAAATAGTTTCAAAGAGGGGACTTTTGCATACCAGCAGCGATATATAGGTACCAAAAAACGCATACAAAAATACCATCAGATTTGCATACGCCAATACAATATTCTGATATTCAATTTGATAACAAAAATGTGCTGTTAAATGGTAATTATCGCAGGAAAACTGAGAGCACTATAATTCCGGATTAGAAGAATGCTTCTTTATGTATTCGGAAGCGCTCATTCCAAACTCTTGTCTGAAACATTTCCTGAAATGGGATAAGTGGTTAAAACCAATGGCATAGGCAACTTCCGATACATTCATTTTTTTCTGCACCAACATTTGAGAGGCCCTTTTAAATTTGATTTTCCAGATGAAATCTTTGACCGTCATCTTTGTCAGCGCGTGAAATTTCCGGTATAATTGAATCCTGCTTACACCCATTTGAAGGGCAAAACCGTTAATATCCAGGTCCGGATCGGAGATATTGGCTTCGATCAAATCGATCGCTTTTTGGAGAAATCGTTCATCCGGCGAACTAAGTATGATATTTCTCGGCTGCAGAAATATTTCACCTGAATATTTTTGCTTAAGCGACTGTCTGATAGACATTATGTTTTCAACTTTGGTCTGAAGAACATTCGGATCAAAAGGTTTGGTAATAAAGTCATCAGCACCTTGATTCAATCCTTCTATTTCGTGTTCACTTGAGCCAAGGGCAGTGAGGATCAAAATTGGAATATGTGAGGTCCTTTCATCATTTCTGATCTTCCTGCAAAATTCTAATCCGTTCATCTGTGGCATTAACACATCTGTAATGATGATGTCAGGGATGCTCTTCAGGGCCATATTCCAACCTTCCAAACCATCTTTTGCCTCTATAACCTTGTACATTGAAGAAAAATGTGATTTAATGAAAAACCGGACATCGGAATTATCATCCACTAAAAGCATGATTTTCTGATGAATCGTTGTTGTATCATTAACATGAATATCAATTACCGATTCCATTGAAACTTCATGTGTCTGACCCGACAGGCGAGGTTCTTCAGAATATTCAGTTAACTCATGATCATCATAGGGGAGCTGGACGGTAAATTTTGAACCTTCTCCGGGTTTACTGCCAACAAAGATTTTTCCATTATGAATTAAAACCAGCTCTTTGGTTAAGGCCAGACCGATCCCTGTTCCCGGCTGTGTCAGATTTTCATCGATCTGGAAGAACGGATTAAAAATTTTTTCGTGGTACGTTTCGGATATTCCAATCCCTGTATCTTTCACCGAAATTTCAATCA
>JAHEYS010000399.1 GCA_023251475.1 Prolixibacteraceae bacterium | reverse complement strand
GATTCCCCTTAATGGTAGTTCCATAATTATGTAATATATATTCTTATTCAGATAGACTTGTTTTGAAAAATGAACACACGAGTCACAATTGGCTCCGGATCGTAAGTACAAATTAAAAGATTCGGCATCTTTTTAACTTCTATAATCTTGTTCTATTTGCATTATTTTTTAACTGTTATTCTAAAATAATCGCTTATATTTGTCTTTGGAAGTTAAAAAACTAAAACTTTACACGATGGAAATAATCTATGAAAAAATATTTGTTTCCCATAACTATTCATTTATTACCCGGAAATTGCAGCTGGCTTCAAATACAACCAAGATTCATTCACACAGGAATTTTGAGTTAAATTATATTGCCTCCGGTTCGGGCAAACGGATCATCGGCAACAGCATATCAGGATATACAAATGGAGACCTGGTACTTCTGGGACCTAATATCCCCCATTGCTGGGATAATTTGGAGACGGAACAGGACACTGTTGCTGAATGTATTGTAACCCATTTTAATGAAAATATCATCAGTTCCGATTTTTTTAATATTCCGGAACTCGAACAGGTGGTCGACCTGTTGAAAAATGCCAGTAATGGGATTTGGTTCAAGGGGAAAAAAACGGAAAAAGTGGGGCAAACCCTCAAGAAAATGGTTAATTTAAAGGGACTTGAGCGTTATATCGAATTATTAAAGGTTTTTCACCTTCTGCTCCAGATCGATGAGCGGGAAAATCTTGCCCTCCCTTCTTCACTCAACCACTCATTTGATACCGACCAGGATCAGATTAATAAGATCTATGAATATGTGTTCAATAATATCCAGACCGGAATTAAACTGAAAGAGGCATCTGCACTGGTATTTAAAGAACCAGGCTCATTCTGCCGGTATTTTAAGAAGAAGACCAATCAGACGTTCATGGATTACGTTAAGAATGTTCGCATTGGACTGGCAGCCAAATTATTGGCTGAAACCGACAAACAAATAACCCAGATTTGTTATGAATGCGGCTATAATAATCTTGCAAACTTTAATCATTATTTCAGGGTGATTATGAAAAAGACTCCCTCAGAGTACCGTAAGGAATTTAAATAGTCTGACGATCGGCTAATATTGTAATCCTGTTAATTATCACAGATACCTGTAGGGGCCCGGTATATTGGGTCTATACAGGTATCTGCGGTTAATATTGTATAGGAATCAGACAAGAATTGACACATATAATACGATTTTCTACCTTTTCTTTGATTAACCTGAAAATCTGCACAAATGGGGATTAATCAAATGATTGCATTGCTGAACTATAGGAAAGGAGGATTGCTAAAACGTCTTAGCAATGGAATGATACTGTTTCAGTCAGATTCTAATTCTTTCAATAGTGGTATCCCTGTTTTTTTTTCTCCCTTCTTACGGTCTCTTATTATTCCAACGATCTTCCTGTTCGCTTTTTCTAATTGCCGGGCTGGAAATGATTCCCGGTTTACCTTCAGCAGGATGTTGGTGGAATATGCCGAAAATCCAATCAATATTGACGAACCGCATCCACGATTTTCGTGGATCATATCTTCCGACAAACGTAACCAGACACAAGCTGCCTACCGGATAATTGTTGCCTCCTCTCCCGGTCATCTGATGCGGAATATGGGCGATTTATGGGACTCCGGCAAGGTCCTGTCCGGAGAGACAATTCATCACGAATATGGGAATAATAACCTTAAATCGAATACCACCTGTTATTGGAAAGTAATTGTAACAGATGGGGCTGACCAGGCACATGAGAGTCCCGGGTCAAAATTTGAAACCTCGCTTTTATCGCAGAATGACTGGAAAGCGAAGTGGATAGGGAAAGGTACTTCCTCAGAACGATTACCAGCACAGGGTTTTTACAAGGATAAAATGGAGCAGCCAGGAGGGGCCGATTCAATCGTTCATGATGGCAATTCACTATTGTTAAGGCGTGAGGTTGACCTGGCGAAAAAAATCAAATCGGCAAAGGTCCATATCACAGGCGTAGGATTTTATGAGTTCTATATCAATGGAAGCCGGGTGGGTGATCATGTCCTGGCCCCCGCAAAAACACCCTATCATAAATATATACTGTACGACACCTATGATATAACATCCCTTTTAAAACCAGGGAATAATGCATTTGGAATCCACCTTGGAAACGGGTGGTATAATCCGTATAAAAAGTGGTGGAACGACTACCGGATGCAATGGTTCGGTTCGAAAAAAGCAATTGCACAAATCAGGGTAATATTTGCCGATGGTACTTCACAGTTAATTGTCACGGATAGTAGCTGGTCATGGACTCCAGGTCCGGTAACTTATAATTGTGTTTATGACGGCGAGGTTTATGATGCCATCCTCGATCACCAGGGGTGGACACTCGCCGGTTATGACGATTCGGGGTGGAAACCGGTCACCGTTTTTGACAAACCAAATGTACGGTTACTTTCCGGTCGTATGCCGGCAATAAAGGTCAATGAACACTTTAAACCCCATGAAATAAAAGGTTTAAAACAGGGTTTGAAGGTTTATGATATGGGTCAGAATTTTGCCGGATGGGTAAGGATAAAGGTTCGGGGGACAAAGAATACCCTCTTGAAAATCAGGTTCTCAGAAGACCTGAATGAAGACGGGACCATCAATGTGACGAGCAACGAATATGCCAAAGCTACTGCCGAATACCGGTTGAAGGGTGGCGGTGCTGAGATATATGAACCCCGCTTCACTTTTTTCGGGTTTAAATATGCGGAGATTACCGCTCAGAATGGGATACCCGATATTATTGATGTGGAAGGAAGAGCAGTCTATTCTGCAAATCCGGTGGCCGGAAGTTTTGAGTGCGATAATACACTGGTGAATAAAATCCACAAAGCTACAGTCTGGTCGCAGAAGAGTAATATGTTAGGTTATCCGATGGATTGCCCCCAGCGGGATGAACGGCTGGGTTGGTTTGGTGATGCACAGGTTACGGCTGAAGAGGCGATGTTCAATTTTGATATGGCACTGTTTTACGAAAACTGGTTTGAAGGGATAAAAGATAATCAGGATGAGAAAACGGGCGATATCCCCATTATTTCACCCCGTCCCTATATTTTTGATGAGGGTATTGAGTGGAGTAGTACCTACCTAACAATGCTTTGGCAGTTTTATCGTTATTATGGCGACGAGCGGATATTAAAAAGGCATTATCCGGCGATGAAAAAGTATATGGGTTTTCTGGACCATATTTCTAAAGATTTAATCCTTCCAAAAGGGTGGATTGGCGACTGGGGAAGCCTGGTGAAAGGGTGGAAAGAGGGGGAGCCGGCATCTGTTCCAACTGCCTTTTATTATCTGAATTCCAAAATAATGGCTGATGTTGCCCGTATCCTGGGAAACAATAGTGATCACTTTTATTACCAAAAACTGGCAGTCGCTATCCGGGACAAGTATAATAAAACCTATCTCGATACCGTTACGGGTAATTATAACGACGGGAGCCAGATGGCCAACTCTTTTCCGCTTTACCTGGGAATCGTTCCACAAAATGCGAAAGTCAAGGTGTTGGATAATCTTGTCAATGATATTGTTGTAAAAAACAATATCCATCTGACAACGGGTGTTCTGGGCACCAAATATATGCCCGAAGCGCTTGCCCGGCTGGGGCGGGGTGATGTTGCATGGGGTATTATTAATCAGAAAGGTGCCCCTGGCTGGAATGAGATGATGAGCAAATATACCACCATGTGCGAATTCTGGACCCTGAAACAATCCAAAAATCATGTGATGATGGGGAGTATTGATGCCTGGTTCTACAAGTATATTGCAGGTATTCAGCTAAATGAGGAGAGTTCCGCGTTTGCTTCATTTATTGTGAATCCGTTACTCCCCGACAGCCTTGGATCCGCAAAGGCCCGTATCGAGACCATCCGGGGTACGATATCATCGGAATGGAAAAAGAATAATGGACTATTTGAATTAAAAGTGGGAGTTCCTTTTAATACTTCAGCTTTGGTTTATCTTCCCGGAAATAAAAAAGAAACAGTTAAGGAGAGCGGACTTTTAATCGGTGAAGCTTCAGGTGTTGAGGATTTAGGATTTAAAGATGGAGCTCATATTTTAAAAGTGCATTCCGGAAGTTATTCATTCACAATAAATAAGAATTAATTTATGCGAGCCGTCTGCTTCTCCCTGATCTTGTTAACAGCGTGTCAGCCTGCGATCAAAACGCAGGTGGATTTTGCGGGTTACGTAAATCCTTTTATTGGAACCGGAGGGGAAATGAACAGCGGATTTGGCAATCTGTTTCCAGGTGCAGCTTATCCTTTTGGGATGATCCAGCTTAGCCCTGATAATGGCGGACAGGGGTGGCAATATGCTGCAGGTTACCGTTATCCGGACCAATTGATTGCCGGATTTTCGCATACCCATCTTAGTGGCACGGGGGTAGGCGATTTCTGTGATATCTCAGTAATGCCTACCAATAAGCCTATTGATAAACAATTTTTCCTTCAAAGCGACTCCACAATCAGCCGGATAATTTCTCAAAAGGGTCTTGATCCGAATCTTTTTATCAACAGTGATGGTCACCCCGGACCGTTTGATAAACATTTCCTCCTGAATTACAGTTCGAAATTTTCGCATACCACCGAAAAAGCATCCCCCGGATTTTATTCGGTCAATCTTCAGGATGATAACATAGATGTGGAATTAACAACCAGTGAGTTTGTGGGTATGCATCGCTTCCATTTCAATAAAATTGCTGATCACCAAAGTGTTGTGCTCAATCTTGGTTTTACAAACAGTGACCGGACAACCGATGCAATGGTCCGGTACCGTTCACCCGAAATGGTTACCGGATACCGGTTTTCTTCCGGAAAGGCTAATGTGCAACGGGTCTATTTTGCCATGCAGTTTTCGCGCAAATTTAAAGAATGCCAATATTTCCTGACAGACACAACGGATGGCAATAAAATTGCCAGGGGGAAAAATGTGGCTGCAGCTTTTTCTTTTGACAGCAGGGAAAATCACGAACTTCTGTTAAAGGTTGCCATCTCATCTGCCAGTGAGGAGGGGGCGTTAGCTAATCTGGGAACGGCCGACAGGTATGGATGGAATTTTGACCTGATGCACCAGGCAACCCGTGATAAATGGAACGCGGCACTTTCCAAAATCAATGTGACAACCACCGATTCAACGAAAAAGGCGATTTTCTACACCTCATTATATCATAGTTATCTTGCTCCATATCGTTTTTCTGATGTGGATGGCTTTTATAAGAATTTCAGGCAGGTTCCGGAAAAGGCGCAGGGTTATACACAATACACTTTATTGTCGTTATGGGATACGTTCCGTGCAGAAAATCCA
>JAHEYS010000140.1 GCA_023251475.1 Prolixibacteraceae bacterium | reverse complement strand
TACAGGATGCGAAAAACCTTCAGTATTGCTCATCCAATGACGAACTTCAAACTGCAGTATCTTTTTCTTGTCTCCTGCTGCCCCGGTATTGATAAACTCAAATAATGTCATCAGCTGATTGGGCGTATTTTGAGCATCATCGAACATATAATGTCCCCCCATAGCGACAATTTTCACCGGTAATTTCACACCAAGTCCCCAACGGGCTATGTCCATTTCATGAACTCCCTGATTACCCATGTCACCGTTTCCATATTCCCAGTTCCAGTGCCAGTTGTAGTGGAATCTATTCCTGTTGAATGGCTGTTCTCTGGCAGGTCCCTGCCAGAGGTCATAGTCTACATTTTTAAGATAATCACGTGTATAAGGTTTTTCAAAGTTTTTGCTTCCGACAGTAAGGGCAAATTGCTCATTCAGGTTCATTGGTCCGTCAGGATACCTCCCGATGGATGGTCGCCATTTATAACACATCCCCTTTGCCATGTAAACTTCACCTAATTTTCCTGAATGAAGGTAGTCAGCCATACTTATTGCGCAGGGATTACTCCTTTGTTCAGCGCCGTCCTGAACAATAACCTTGTATTTCCGCGAAGCTTCAACCAGCTTCTGTCCTTCAAATATATTATGACAACATGGTTTCTCAACCGAGACATGTTTGCCTGCCTGAATTGCCCAAATTGAAGCAAGGGCATGCCAATGGTTGGGGGTTACTACTGAAACAGCATCGATCTCCTTGTTTTCGAACATCTTCCGCAAATCCTGATAGCGTTTCGGTTCTCTTAAACCTTTGTCGGTAAAATGTTTTTTTATCCGCTCCGGAAACAGATTGGTATCAATATCGCAAAGTGCCACAACTTCAACATTTTTCAACTTCTGATATTCCTGAATATGACTTTGTCCCTGTCCTCTGATGCCGATCACACCAACATTGACGCGGTCGTTGGCCCCTTTCCAGCTACTATTCGTTAAAATAACGGGTGCAGCTACTATTCCTAAACTTCCGGCTGTTGCTTTTTGCACAAAATCTCTTCGTTCCATAGGGTTTACTTTATAATTCAATTAATATCAAAGTTATAACAGGGTACATTTCTATTTTCTCCTGGCTAATCTTATTGTGCGGTAAACACAAGTATCAAGTTCGCACATTTGGCATTCGTAAACTGTATTTCTGATGTTTGCTCCAAAACCAATAATTCCACTTACCGATTTGATGGGATCCATCAGGCACGATTCGGAGAGTTTTATTCCGCAGTGATTTTCGGGAAATAACTCAAAAAACTGTTTTTGTTCCTTCAGCGCCCAGCCACAATATCCCGGACTGTAACGACTGGCAATTCTTTTTCCTGCATCAATCATTTCCAATTCAAAAACTCCCTGAATTTTATCGATAGCAGATTCAACTGTCAGTGAGCCTATTACATCAAGGATATAACCTTCTACCAAATCTCCGCAAGCCATGAGGTCCTTACTCCGTTCCCCTATTCCCGCTCCGGCAGTACAGATATAAAAGGCACCCCCCTCTGCATGTTTTAGTTGCGCTCCAATTTTCCTGCCAACCAAAAACTTAACTCCCAGTGTTTCAATAACCCCTGAAGGATCCAGTGCAAAGCTATCTGAAACCAATAAACTTCCCTTAATATTGCATAAATCAGCACATTGGTCAATTGCAGAAGCGATCATCTCTGGAATTGGATCAGGCGATTGCCCCCTTTCATAACCCATGGCCTCTTCAACAAGTTCAACGCTAATATTCAGCTCATCAAATGTATAGGCAAAGTCTTTTTGTGATGGATGCATGAAAATTTAAAATTTCTGTTTACAATTCGCGGACCACTCTCCCAATCTGGCGGATATGATCAGGGGTTGTGCCACAGCATCCACCAATGATATTTACACCTGCGTCAATAATTGCCTGCACAAAACCAGCGGTTTGTTCAGGAGTTTCCGGAAATAAAGTAGCCCCGTCATTATACACTGGCATGCCGGCATTGGCATGCACAAGCACAGGAATTACACTGTTACAGGATCTTATCTCCTTCACGATCTGAATCATCCCCTCAATACCGTTTCCGCAGTTTGCACCAATAATATCAACCCCTTCAGGAAGCAGTTCCGTCATCATTTCGGTCGGGGAAACCCCCATCATTGAGCGAAATTCCCCGTCGACCGTTTTTTCAAAAGTCATCGTACAGATTACTTCCCTGGTGGTATTCTCTTTAGCTGCCCTGACTGCCAGACGCGCCTCATCAAGGTCGGTCATGGTCTCAATAATAATAGCATCGACTCCCCCTTTTTCAAGCGCAATAACCTGTTCTTTAAATGATTCATAAATTTCTTCAGGCGTCACCTCACCCATCATCAGAATTTTCCCGGTAGGTCCCACAGAACCTAACACAAATTTATCGCCTGCAGCCTTTCTCGAGATGACCGCAGCGGCTTCGTTTAATTCAGAAGCCCTCTGAGCCAGGCCATAATGAACTAATTTAAAACTACTTCCACCGAAGCTATTGGTCTCTACCATATCAGCACCTGCCTCAATATAGCTTTTGGCAATATCATAAACCTCTTCGGCATGTTCAATATTCCATAATTCAGGACATTGTCCCGGTTTTAACCCCTTGGCATGCAGAAAAGTTCCCCAAGCCCCATCCGAAACCAGAATTTTACCCTCTTTTAACCGATCAGTAATTTTACCCATTTTGAGACACCAATTAGATATTAAATTAAAATTCAATTATACAGTGAAGCCCTGCGCATCGCCATCAAATTCTCCGCCGGAGTTGTAACAATGATTTCACAACCCGCAGACAAAATGAATTTTCGCCCCTTCTCTTTTTCAGATAACAGCTTACATGCCGAATAGATCTCCTCAGGGCTTTTATCCATCACAAACCGTGGATCAATATTTCCGCAGCGGATTACATCAGGGCCCATAATCTCATAAGCGTGCTGCGGATTAACCTGCCAATCGATGTCTAAAATATCAATTTCAAGATCGTTCATTGACGGAAGAAGATGGGTTATATCACCGCAGATGTGCATTTTAACTTTAGCACCTGAAGTGTGAATATAACTGATGATCTCGCGATGACGCTCTTTCACAAATGTTTCATAGGTAAAAGGATCGATTTGGGAACAGATGGCATCTCCCATCCCGATGACATCGCAACCAGCATTAATCTGTGCCCCGGCAAAATCTTTAGCTGTTATTACACATTTATCTAAAAGGAGATGAGCGGTTCCCGGATCCATCATCTGCATCATCAGGAACTGTTCGATGCCACACAAATCACACGCCTCAGCCATTGGACCCTCTATCCAGCCGATAACAGGCACATTGCCCCTGGTTAGCTTACTCAGCAATTCTGCACCGCGGATCCGGTCCATCGTCCGTTCGCATTTGAAAACATCGGGTCTTGCAAGGTTACGGACATCCTCTTTGGTTTTGACCACCAAATCAAGGCAACGTGGTACCCCTTCCGGAATAAACTCAATCCTGGCGCCAAATGCACTTGTTTCCCGGTATGGATCAGAGATCAATCCAACCATATCCAGATCAAAATCTTCCAGCGCCAGAAGATTAGCCTCAACCAGGAACCGGTAATCGGAAGCGAATCTGGCATAATTTCCGCCAGCATACCGGGCAATAAAGTGCATTAGAATCGGACGAAAGATGGTCCTGTCCCCGGGGAAGATGCCATTGCATAAATCCTGAAAGGCCCCCTTTTTAGTCATTACGGGTACATTTAATTCAGGTTGCCAAGGTAATCGATTAGTCCCTGTGGATCAGGTGCATAAACATCCATGCCAATTTTATTGCTGAAATCCTGATTTACAGGAGCTCCACCAATAGCAACTATTGTACCCGGAACCGCTTCCTTCACCGCTTTACCTATTTTCTCCATATTTACCATTGTTGTGGTCAGCAATGCCGAAAGACAAACTACAGCTCCGGGATTTGCCTGCACCGCGGCTACGAACTTTCCGGCATTTACATCTGTACCAAGATCGATCACCTCCCAGCCACTTCCTTCAACCATCATGGCTACAAGATTTTTACCGATATCGTGAAGATCACCTTCAACAGTTCCGATTATTATCTTCCCTTTACGGACTACTGAACCATCATTAAAGAACGGTTTGAGATGTGCCATTCCGAAGCTCATCGCTTTGGCACTCATCAGTACCTGAGGAACAAAGACCTTATTTTCACGGAATTTAACACCTACTTTCCCCATTCCGATAACCAGACCCTTATTCAGCACTTCGGTAGGGGGTACACCCATCTCAAGTGCTTTTTTCGTCAGTTCGTCGGCGCCATCCTGTCCACGCATATCGGGTGGGTATGGTGAAGCGAGGTTAATTTTTCCAAATTCAACACAGTACGCCAGTTTCTCAAGAATCTCTTCCATAGCATTAATTTGTTTAAGTTTTAAGTATAACCTACTCAGATTGAATAATATACCGGTATAAAAATATCGTTAATGAATCCTGTTTGCAAAATTAGAATATAGAAACTATTTTATATCAACAACACTGATCGTAAAAAGCAATGGGGTATAGGGGGGAATAATCGAATATCCATAATTTCCATATGCTTTTGCAGAAGGTACCAGAAAAACAGCCAGTTCGCCCTTGTTCATAACCTCAATTCCCTCTTCCCAACCCTGAATCATACGCTGATCGGCTGCTTTATGAACATATGTAAAACTTGAGGAAGAATCAAAAATCGTTCCGTCCAAAAACATTCCTGTATATTGAACGGTCACTGTATCACCTTCCTGAACTTTAGGTCCTGAACCTGGAGTATCCACGATGTAATATAAACCGGTCGAGGTTGTGTCGATATTAACATTATTTTTTACCATTGCATCCAGCCATGTCTTCATCTGGGCAGCCTCTTTTTCAGGGGTATAGGTTAATTCATCCTTCTTACACCCGGAAACAATGATTAAAGTAAACAACACCACCATACCGAGGTTTAAAATTCCTTTCAACTTTTCCATATTTTTTCTGTTACATTTTTATTAACTGCAACGCAAAGATGCAAAAAATCCCTACCAAATCTTTATTGTTTGTTCACCGGATTTTACAAATTCGAAGGGACCAGCCATAGGGTTTGCTGAACGGGAATTACCTGAATAATCGGAATCAATTTTCAATGGTGTACCGTCGGGATTTTCAAATCCTTCATTTGCCATCTTAGCCTTCCCAAGGAGTTCCGTAGTGATCAGGCTTGTTTTCAAATCAGAACGGATATCCTCCAGACGAAGAATAAGAAAAACCTGGTTTCCGACCTCGTTTATTTTAAAATCAGGCTTAAAATCAGGCATTTCAACTTTTATCCGGTCCTTATTTGATGGTAAAGCCCTGTTATAATAGATGTTGCCACTAATCCAGACAGGTAGTTTTGCTTCATTATAAATGACCAGACCATAAGAACTTCTATTGTCATTTTTATTCAGCTCCGGACCATTGCCAAGGAAAATATTATTGTAATAACGGTCATCTCCGGAAAAAATAGTTGAGAGGCCGGCAACCTCAGTAGAATGGGGCAGATGGTAAGGGGTGAACCGACCCGGCTCGGGCCACATACGAAGCTGGCCGGCGATCAGATTATGGACAAAAGCTGCCCCCTGTGATTGAGTCCTGATTCCATTGACTGACATTAAAAGATTATTATCCACAAGAGTAGGTCCATGATCAACCTCCATAAAGAGGTCTTCCAAATCATTATTATACAATAAATTTTTAGAAACACGTGTCCCCTGCGCCATCCAGTCGAGCCATATTCCACGCCCGGTATCATGGATGCGGTTGTGGACAATTTTAGTGTCAATTGCAGCATGAAACTTTATCCCTCCGATTTCAGCCCCGCTAAACTGCCTTTTTGTCCAGATATGATGAATATGGTTGTTTTCAATCAGGCTAAAGGCAGCTCCCATACTTCCACAGATGCCTGTTTGTTCGCAATTAAAGATTTCATTGTTGCGGACAATATGCGAACCAATGTTTGCCTTACTCCATCCATTTCTCAAAGTTCTGAATGTTACCTCAATATAATGAAGTGAGCCATCAAGGCTTTTATTCGCAGACCACACATTATGGCCCGTTCCCCGCTCCTTTCCCAGGGTAATCCCTGAACATTTTGAGTCGTGTATGATATTATTTTCAATAATCCAACCCTTATTCCAGTTCGTGGAAATCATTCCAATCTGCTCGGCTGTCGGGGCAGCCCATTGGGTGGCAGCCTGACTGATATTAAATCCGGAAATTGTTAGGTAATTGATTCCCGGCTTATCAGGATAAAAACAGGTTCGGCGCGTGGATAGCTCCACCAGTGATTTGCCGGGATCATTATTTTGAAAATTTGCCCAAATCGTCGTATTAATGTTATCACTCTCACAATACCAGGTACAGGTCGATCCCTCTGTATCTCTGATATTGGCATTTGGTACAGGATGGATCACCTTTTCAATCTTTTCCATCTCGTAAAGTGACTTTCCATTCAAAAATACTTCCCCCGTGTGATGGATCCTGCCATGATTTGAAAACCAGTCACCATAAATTGAGTCTTTGTAAGGATTGTAATCTTTGAAGAATGAGTTTGGAATCGTCACTTTCCAAATCCCCTCCTTCTGTTTTTTCCAGCCCGTTATCACTTCAGAACCTTTGATCTCCACCTTTTCTCCGGCAGCAGCACGATAGACAATTCTTTTTGCATCGCTTTCACCACCCCGGGCCGGATTGATCCATTCACGCCATGTTCCTGAGTGAACCGTGACCACATCGCCCGGAACAGCAAGTTGAGCAGCAAAATTGATCGTTTTGAAGGGTTTAGTGGCAGAACCATCATTTTTATCACTTCCCGTTACAGACACATGGTACTCTCTGGCTGAACAAAATAAGGTGATGAATAAAAGTATTGACAATAGCTTTAAGTGTTTCATTATCTGACGTATAAATTTATTTTAAAAATTCCCTTTTTACCCTGCAAACCTTCAGGAGCCGGGGAGTATTGATCCATAGCAAAAATCTTCCCCGCAAAAACATGAAAACTGATGTATCTTTTAATCCTTCAACTTACGGTAATTGTTGAAAAAATAAATATTTCACTTTTAAATCCCGTTAAATTCCTTTACTGCTTCCATCATTGCAGCCAGGTTGTCTGCCGGAACATTGGCCTGAACATTATGCACCGTGTTGAATACAAATCCACCATCCCGGGCGAAGATTTCGCAGTTCTCAATTACCTGTTTTTTCACCTCGGCTGGTGTGCCGAATGAGAGCATCTTTTGAGTGTCGACTCCCCCACCCCAGAAAACAAGATCTTTCCCATAAGTATTTTTCAAATGCCGGGGATCCATCCCTTTGGCATTGATCTGTACGGGATTGATAATGTCAAAGCCAGCTTCAATAAATAAAGGCATAAACGTTTCCACTGCACCACATGAGTGCTTAAAACTTTTCCATTCCGTATGCTGATGCATCCAGTCGTTTATCCGCCTGTAATAGGGGAGATACAATTCGTTAAACTGTTCCGGCGAACAGAAGGTGGAGTCTTGTGTACCAAAATCGGTACCGCAAATAAAAACTGCATCTATCTGATTTCCAATTCGATCAAATATTTTAGCATAATTTTTAATCGCCAGTTCAGTCTGCTGCTCAAAGATGGAATGGATATAATCAGGACGCATAACCGTACTCATGTACCATTCAGCTACATCCCGAATCCCCTTTGGATTCTTAAGATTCATCCCCGGAACAAGGGCAATATCGCCTAAAGCTGTACCGCCAAGACTGGCAATTATCCCTTTGCCGGCAAGAGATAACTGTTTGACCGTTCTTTCCCAGTAATCAAGTGTATCGTTATCAATTGATATGAACTCTTCAAGATTATCTTCCGGATTAAGGTTCTCCTCATCAATGGGTTGCTGTCTGATGACCGCATCGAAGAAATATCCGGTTCCCGGCATCCTTGCACTTGGCGCCACCTTGACATCACCTCCCGGGAAAATCAGCAAACTGCCATCTGGTTCTTTAAGATACAAAAAATCATCGGGAACCAACAATTGCTGCCCCCAGTTGGAGGTAAATGGTTTCCAGCCACATTCATTATTGGCAAATCCAAACATATTATTTTTACCGTATGCGCCAATCACATCAATACCCATGGCATCGAGTAGCTCCTCATCAACCTCCCCAAGCATCTGGAACGGTTCAACCACTTTCACAGGACGATCCTCCAAACCGTAATAAGCCCTGAGATTTTTTACTGCCAAACAGTGGATCCCGGTAACTGCAGTACCCCCAAAGTCAACTACCAGGCGTTCAGGCTGCTGATGATTCAATGTTTTTTTTAGGATTTCCCTGGAATTCATATTTTGATAAATTTAATGTTTCAGTTATCGCTGTTAAGTAATTGTCAATTAAAAGTCGTTAAAATGAACCGCGGTCAATAAACCTGCACGGATTTTGGAGGCACTCCCTTGTATTATTCAGGATCATTCCGGCAATGGTCTCCCCCATCAGTTTAAAATCGGTTGAGATCACCGAGATCCCTTTCGCAACCACCTTTTTTAACGGGGTATCATTGTACGAAATAATCCCGATATCCTTACCGATGATCAGCCTGCGTTCATTGGCAATTTCGACAAGCCGCACCAGATCATCATCATCAATAATGAGAAACGAATCGCCTTTGCTTATTGTTTCGTTGGTTGATATGCCACATGAAACCTGGTAATTAACCCCGTTTAGCCTGCAATACCGCACGAATCCATCTTTAAGCTCGGTGGGGACCTCTGTCAGGGTATCACAAAAGACCAATGTGAGTGAATTATACTTTTTGATGAGTTCGCCTGCAGTAGTCAGGGCCTGAAAAACATCATCGTCAAAATTCTGATAAACTGCAGAATACCCCTTTTTTAAGTACCCCGGGTACCGGTCGGTCAGACACAATCTTTCGGCTGGTAACGCCTTCAGATAATCGGCTATTCCCGGGTAATCGAATGGGAGAATAACATAATGGGTATAATTGCCCGCGGCATCACTTAATAATTTCCTGAAAATTTTTGGGTTAAAGTGATGAAAGTAGAGATCAACAAAACTATCCGCTCCTAAAGAATCGCGGAGTCCCTTGTAAAAAATTTGTTTGTATGCGCTGAAAGTATCGAAAAGCAAAAACACCCGGTTACGGAGTTCTACATTTTTTGTCATGATAAAAAATCCTTTTCCATGAACCGGTAGTAAAATTCCCCGCTCCTGCAAGGCAGAGAAAGATTTTATCACCGTTTCACGCGCGACACCATTTTCCTTTGCAACCTGATTAATGGATGGTAGCATATCCTCGACCAGGAGACTGCCCGATTCAATCCCGTTAATGACAACATCAGTAATCTGCTGATATATAGGAATTTTTAGCGATTTGTCGATAACAATCCGAAAGTCCATAAGTTAGCTTTGTACTGTACTATACTGTAATACTTATGCAAAGGAAATGAATATTCCTGAAACTCGCAAAACAACTAAGAAATATTTCAGAAAGGTAAAATGAAAACGATCTAATAAATTACAAATCATTAATTGATATCCGGTTAGCCGAACCGACGAACAACAGGGAGTATCGAAGGATAGTGGTATATGTCAATTAGATTACAATGCCGCTACCGAAAATTAAGATACTTTGCATAATGATTTAAGCCATAGAATGAATTTCAAACGGATGACCATACCTCCTTCCTCCTGTTCAACCTAAAACTGAAAATAGATAAACGGCTGTATTTCTGATGATTTAAACTGAACAACCACGAGAATCACCAGTACAAGAAATACGACCTTTCCGAATGCGGGAAGGTTGGTAACAGCTGCCTGGGTTTTGAGTTCTATCAGTTTCGGGGTAAAATGAAGGGCATAACCAAATAGCATCATCAGTAGCACGTTACGGTATCCCCCAAAAAATTCAAAAAGAATCTGATGATTGAAGTGAAATAAGATCTGACGGATCATCTGCCCGGCAATCTCCATGTTTGCAGCCCTGAAAAAAATCCAGCAAAAGCAGACAAAATGGAAGGTGATCATGATGCTGATTGTAGTGACCAGAAACTGCCGCATGGGAGAGCTTTTCGACGTCCGGGCAGGGAAAATTGCGATGTAAAGTTTGTGAAATCCCAGGGCAGCGCCATGCATAGCACCCCAGAGTACAAACCGGAAACCGGCGCCATGCCACAAACCACCCAACAGCATAGTAATAAACAAATTGATATAAGTTCTGATCCTCCCTCTACGATTTCCCCCCAACGAAATATAGAGGTAATCTTTAAGCCAGGTTGATAAGGAGATATGCCATCGCCGCCAGAATTCCGAAATACTCTTCGACTGGTAGGGGGAGTCAAAATTAAGGTTGAAATGAAATCCCATAAGGAGGGCAATACCGATGGCCATGTCGGAATAACCTGAGAAATCGCAGTAGATCTGCAGGGCGTAACCGTAAATTCCAAACAGATTTTCGAGTCCGCTATAGAGCGTGGGCTGATCAAAGATCCGGTCCACAAAGTTGGAACTGATAAAATCGGCAATCACCGTTTTTTTGATCAGACCTGTTGCGATCAGAAAAATTCCCCGGCCAATCATTTCATCGGTCACCTTTAACGGCTTAAATATCTGCGGAATGAAATCGGCTGCCCGGACAATGGGACCCGCCACAAGCTGCGGGAAAAAAGTGACAAAAAAGGCGTAGTCGAGTATGCTTTTTACCGGTTTCAGCGTACCACGATAAATATCAATGGTATAACTTAACGACTGAAAAGTAAAAAAGGAGACTCCTACGGGTAAAAAGATGCTCAGGGGTGAAAATGTATGAGCGGTCAGGTCACAAATAATTGAATAGAAAAAATTGGTGTATTTGAAATAAGCGAGTAATCCAAGGTTCAGCACCAGACTGAAAACCAGGATTATTTTTTTCTTTTTCGTGCTTTCGGCCCTGTAGATTGCCCCTGCCAGCGAATAATCGACGATGGCAGAAAGAATGAGTAGCAAAAAGTAGATGCCGCTCGATTTATAATAGAAATAGAGTGAAAACAGGGTAACAAAGGTTGTTTTTGCCCTGTGATTTTTATGCACAAGAAAATAGATCATCATAAATCCTGTAAACAGGAATAGGAAGAGCCCGGAACTGAAAAGCAATGGTTCCTTAGGATGGTAGATCAACTGTTCCCCGATTTTACTCAGGTCGGTTTGCAACATAGGCGTTATAAGCGTTAAGAAATGCCTGACAAAACAGGGTCCCCTGCAACTCGTAGCCGGAACGGCTGTAGTGCACCCCATCGGGACGAAGCATATGGTTTTTTTTCCAGTTTACGGCCGAGAGATCCCCTCCTGTTGCACCTTGCAGATTCCAGCACGAGAAATTATTATCCGTTGCAAAACCGGCGATTGTCTTTCCTGCCAGAACGATCCGGGGATTTGGCTTTTTTCGGCGGTAGGAACAGGCAGGAATTGTGAAGAGAAATTCCGCCTTTGGATTTTTCTCTTTTAACTGATTATATAGCACCTGCATATCAGCGTAAAACTTATCCTGCTTAAAGTTAAGCGCATAAGCCTCGTTGGTACCCAGCGAGATGATGAACAGGTCAGGTTTCAGGCCCCTGGTCTGCTCCGAAAAATAAGAAGCTTCGGAATAATTCTGAAACTGAGCGCCATTGACTCCGATGGTGTGATAAATAATCCCCGGGTGACCATTCTCAAGTAAGAGTCCGTAAATGGTGGCATTCGACTGTTGCTCTCCTCTTCTGACCACCTGAAAGGTCATCCTGTTAACGGGCGTGGGTAATAAAGCAGATGAGGTAAACGGGAAAGTCACCGTTGTGTCAATGCCGATCGTGGCCATACGATTTCCCACGCTATCCAAAAGCGCAAACGAGTAGCTTGTTGAATCCCTTTGATAAAATAGGGTCACTTTATTGAAGCGATAGTCGACAATTGAATCATCGTTCATTTTTATGGTAAAATCTGCACAGGAATCTGTGGTATTGATTGTTACTCCGCCAATTCCAATAGGAAGCGGCTGACCGGGAAAAACACACCTTTTACTCTGCCAATGAAATGCCGACGCGGAACGGTAATTGAATGGTTCATTTGTTTTTGCAAGACGGTAGGGGACGACCAACCCCCGGCCTCCGTTCCCAAATGTTTTCTGAAGAGTAGTCCTTATAAGGCTGGTGATAAAATCAGCCTGCAGGTGTGAATCACCGATATGCACGATATTAACCACCTCATTACCCCCCTTTTTCAGGTCGTAAAGTTTCTCCATCAGTGCTGTCAGATGGCCGGTATTGGATATCACGTTGAGTTCCTCGTTCACAAACGGATAATTTTTATCAGTTTGGGGAATCTCAACTGGCTGGCCGTAACTGATCTGTACTGACAACCAAAGCGCTGACAGCATCATTAGCCTTTTTATTCTGATCATTATATTTTTGAAATTCATGGATTAAACTCTTCAGAAAGACCCCTGCAACCCTTCGTCCTCCCAGGTAATTAAGGTGGGTATAATCTTTATTGGCCAATGGCGGATCGCTTTCAACAAACGATACCATGCTGTTCTCACCACCCATCGCTTCAAAAAGGTTATAAAAGGCAATCTGTGTTTTACGTGCGATCTCCCGCTGAGCTTCAACCATCAGCGGAACGCTCTCCATGGTCCGGTATTGCCCGTCAATCCTGGTACTGCGGTCCGAAACGCTCATCAGCAGGATGGCGGCTTCGGGATAACACCGCTTCAACCGCTCGATCACACTGATCATCGGGTTCACATACCAGCCCAGATCTTTTGTGTCGGGGGCAATCACGTTAAGGCCATACTGCAGAATAATCAACTGATAATTCCTGTACTGGTTGAACTGAAGGTGCATCCCTTCAGAAATATGGGAGAGGCCAAGTCCAGAATTGCCCCGTAAACCAAAATTATCCACATAAATCCCCGTTGAATCTTCAAAACTTGCACCATAAAGTTTGAGGGTATCCGATGCCGGAAAACTAAAACTGACCGTTGATGCATTTACCCCCTTAAATTCCTTTTGCTGAAGCCTGTCCGAAGAAACTATTTTAACCTCCTTTAAATCACTGTTATTGAAGCGATATTTAAATATGGTATTCTCGGGTGAAGTATAATAGAGCCTGATATCGTGAAACAGGTCCAGGTGCTTGAATTTAGGATTAGCCGAATAAGTGACATCATTATCCTGCAAAGTGGTAAAACAATACCCGCCTGGCCCGAAAGGCTCATAAGTGTTTACTTTATTTACGACAGAATAGGAATGAAATCCCGAAAAAGTGTGGCCAATAGTGATCCTGTACTGCGCCACCTCAGAGGTAATGGGGACAAAACCAACCCCGTTACCGCCAAAAATATCCTGTAAAGAGTTACGTAAATCGGCACAAAAGATATCACCCTCAATAAACGAGTCGCCAAAGAAAGCGATTCTTCCTTTCTCATCCCCCCGCTTAATATCGTTCAATACCTTGAAAAACTTCCGAAAGGAGTTCCCGTCAGGAGAATAATCCCTAAAAAGTGAACCCACCTCAAAATCTGGTGACAACAGTTTTAAGATGACCCCCTGCTTCCCCTTTTCCCTGAAAATAAGTTGTTTTTTTGCCGATTCACTATTTACTGAAAAACCGCTTTGTGCAAAAAGAGGAGAGATTCCCTGTGAGGCAGTCAGGTAGGGGGTGAATCCCCTGAAATATGGAAGATAAGTGAGATCGAAAACGTTTGAATGGGGTATTTGCAGATGATGATTAGTTTCTTCACTGTTTAAATCATTGCGGATATCTGCGAGCAGATCGATTCCCTTAAGTTCAAATCCCCGGAGGGTAACCCTTGGAATAAAGTTGCACAACAATAACGACCCGAGTACAAGGACACAAATAATCAATGTTTTATAAAGTTTGTTTTCCTCCATTCGCCCAAATTAATAGTCGACTAAAATAATATATTAATTTGAGTTAATAAATATGAAAGAACCAATCAACTCCCATTATACGGCAAACCAGCGTTATTCATCAAAGGATTAATTGATTAATAATTATCGTGATTGTACCTAAGGGCGATGCAAAACTGACTTTACTGGTAAGCCTCACAAAGTCCCGGTAATTACAGTTTAACATTGCGTTGGCTGATACGCCTGCGGGACAATGGTAATGGGAGATTAAATCAATCTACAAGCCCAGAAGCGGCTTAATCCAAAAATTAAACACTACGGCGAAAAGAAGAAATAAAAAGAAACCAACAGTAATTTTCACCCCTACAGGTATTTCATCAAATTTCATAATATAATAGTTTTTGTTAAAAATTGAATATTTATATTTTTAAATGCCGGTACAAAAATAGGTTTGTATTATCTGACAGCTGATTAGAGTTTGATTAGAAAGATATTAGAATCTGATTAGAAAATAAAAATCATCAATTTGTATTTTACTTTTGTGAAAAATAGCTATCCGCGATGATTGATGCCCACCTTTTATTGGTTGAAGATGAACAACGGCTTGCCGAGGTACTACAGAAACAATTGAATGAATCCGGTTTTCGGGCTGATATTGCCAGTGATGGCTATGTCGGGAAGAAAATGATGGAACAGGGTAACTATGACCTTGTAATTCTGGATATTAATCTACCCCTGATGAATGGTTATGAATTATGCAGTGAAATCCGAAAAACAAACAGCAACACCCCCATTATTATGCTGACGGCGTTAGGTACCCCTGAAAACAAACTGATCGGATTTGAATCTGGAGCGGATGATTATGTATTAAAACCATTCGATTTCAGAGAGTTACTTGCCAGGATCAATGTTTTTCTGAAACGATCAAATGGTAAGATACTGACCAATCAGAAGTTAAAAATCATGGATCTTGAAATGGATACGGATTCCAAAACGGTGATGCGCTCAGGCAAAAGAATTGAACTCACCGCCAAAGAGTTTTCATTGATGGAACTTCTGGTGAGGAATAAAAATAAGGTGCTTACAAGAGAATACATCATTGAGAAAGTGTGGAATCTTGATTTCGAAACCGGGACAAATATCATTGATGTATATGTGAATTACTTAAGGAAGAAAATAGACAAGGATTTTGAACCAAAACTGATTCACACCAAATTTGGTTTTGGGTTTTACTGCAACGAAAATGAATTATAAAGTAAACATTAAAACAAGGTTGTCTATCCAATTTGCGCTATTGGTATTCGGGATTCTTTTGGTCTTCAGCCTGTTGGTCTATTACTTTTCGTACGACAGCCAGCTTTCGAAATTCAGACAAAACCTGTTGGACAGGGCTCAGAATACGGCCATATTACTGATAAATGTACAGGAAGTCGATTCAACACTTTTAAAGAAGATTTATCAGACGACCAAATCCCTGGAAGAAGAGGAGATCGTACTTAACGATTCAAACAATAAAACGCTGTATAGTGACAAAATGCAGGATTTAAAATCCATCAATTTTACGGGAGGTTCCCATTCAGATAATCCTGAATATTTTTCAATCGGCAAAAAAGACGGGGTATTATACAATCACCATGTTAATAATCAGCTTTTTCATGTTTATGTAATGGCCTACGATCAGTATCGTGCTGAAAATTTAAGGGGATTAAAGGGTGTCCTGCTTTGGAGTATCATTTTCAGCCTCTGCCTTTCTGTCTGGACTTCCTACTTCTTTTCAAAAATGGCCATTTGGCCCATCTCTGATATTATTTCTAAAGTAAAGGAGATTAACTCATCAAAGTTAAGCAGCCGGTTGGATGAAGGGAAAAGGCAGGATGAAATTGAACATTTAGCCATTACATTTAACCAGATGATCTCTGATCTCGAGCTTGTTTTCAAAAGCCAGGAAGAATTCGTATCCAATGCTTCTCACGAATTACGGACACCACTGGCCATAATGATTGCAGAATCTGATTATATCATCAGTCGTAAACGAAATTCAGAAGAATACGCGGCCCACATCGCCCGGTTGACGGATGATCTGAGGAAGCTAAATCATTTGATTAACAGTTTACTGGAATTGGCTCAGCTCAACAGGGATAAAACCATCACCCTATCCCGCTTACGGATTGATGAATTGGTTTTTAATGCTATTCATGCGGTAAAACTAAAATATCCCGGAAGAAAGATCCTGCCGAAAATTGAATATTCGGATAATGAAAACGATTTTATGATCACCGGAAACCCGGGATTACTGGAGATTGCTATTAAAAACCTGATTGATAACAGTTGTAAATTCTCTACAGCAGATATTGAAATAAAAATCTCAAAAAAAGAGCAGGGTGTCGCTGTTGAGATTAAAGATTACGGCGTTGGAATTCCGTCAGCTGAAATCGGGAAAATATTTAAACCATTCAACCGGGCTACCAATGCGAAATTCATTGGTGGTTTTGGAATTGGACTTTCTATTGTGGCAAAAATCATGGACTTACACGGGGCTAAAGTGAACGTATCGAGTGATTTAAACCAGGGTACAAGCTTTGAAATTCTATTGAGATCCTAATTTAGATCATAAAACGACGGAAAAGAACTTAAAGAGAAGAAGATGATCGCAATCATAATTACCATATTTGTTTTAGGGTATGCGGCAATTGCTTTAGAGCATAACATTAAACTGAACAAGGCTGCCTCCTCGCTGGTTACAGGAGTTCTTTGCTGGACAGTCTATATTATTTACATGCCGGATAAACATCTGATCAATGAACAATTATCCGCTCATTTGGGTGAATTGTCAGGCATCCTGTTTTTTCTGATGGGAGCAATGACCATTGTGGAATTAATTGATGCCCATGACGGTTTCAATACGATTACCGACCATATTAATCAAACGAAGAAAAAACAGTTGATCTGGATTATCGGTTTTATTACCTTTTTTCTCTCCGCCATTCTGGATAATCTGACCACAACAATTGTTATGATCTCACTGTTGCGGAAACTGGTAAATGATGAAAACGACCGTTTATATTTTGCCGGTATCGTCGTAATTGCGGCAAATGCAGGCGGTGCCTGGTCGCCAATTGGAGATGTTACAACAACGATGTTATGGATTGGCGGTCAGATAACATCCGTAAATATCATAGCAAAACTATTGATCCCCAGCCTATTCTGCTTAATCATCCCGTTAATTTTTATATCTTTCAGAATAAAGGGTAAAGTTGAGCGAACCTCAAAAGAGATATCGCAGCACGATAAACCATTACCAAAAAGGGAACAGCATATTGTATTAATTTCGGGTATTTCAGTTCTTGTGTTAGTGCCTGTTTTTAAAACCCTGACCCATTTGCCCCCTTACATGGGGATCCTGTTGGGATTAGGTCTGCTCTGGATGATTACAGAAATTATTCACGGAAGGAAAGATGATCAGGAGAAACATCAGTATTCGGTCGTTTATGCCTTACGCAGGATTGACACACCCAGTATCCTGTTTTTTCTTGGAATTTTGGTGAGCATTGCGGCACTTCAATCAACCGGAATATTGACACATATTGCCGGATTTATGACCAAATCAATTGGAAATGACAATATTATTGTAATTTCCATCGGACTTCTTTCATCAATCGTGGATAATGTTCCATTAGTGGCAGCTGCGCAGGGAATGTATGACCTGACCCAATATCCGACTGACCACTATTTCTGGGAATTT
>JAHEYS010000398.1:1738-5371 GCA_023251475.1 Prolixibacteraceae bacterium | reverse complement strand
AATCATAGCTATTTTACTGGCCGTGATGAAGCCGGTGAATGTTGGAAAATGTGCTATTTTTCCCAGGGAATGAATAACGAAAATATCATCACCGACGGAAGAAACATGGGTCAATACAGGCTTGCAGGTATCGGTTTGGCTGTAAAAGCCTATTCCTGGCACACAATTGCTTCTTTACATGGTGATATTCCGGTAAAGGATGCTTTTGTTCCCGGCTTGCTTTCTCACAGTTATGATACACAGGAGTATGCATTTTCAATGGCCCGTAAATGGGCTTACCAGGCGATCGCAGAATTCGAAAAGACAGATAATACGGTTTACCCGGCAATGATTTCAACTGCAGACCTGATCTATAAAGGGGATGCAGCAAAGTGGAAGAAATTCGCCTATGCTGTACTTGCAAAAAACTTCATTACCATGTCGAAGAAAAATGCAGCCTACCTCGATTCTGCGATTATCTGTGCAGACAAATCATTTGCCAGCGCAGCAGATGATCCATTTATGACCGTTCAGGCAACAGGTGTATCGGCAACATCAAATTTTTTCGGGGTACTGAGGGCAAACCTCACCAACACTTTTGGCCCGTCTGACTATATCGCACAGGTATTGACCGGTAATATTCCAAACTACAATAACTCCGGTGCAATAGAAGGACTGAGTGCCTACCAGATGGTTACTGACACCGCCACACTGGATCCCAGGGCCATTCTGTTGCTTGGCACACTGGATACCATGCAGGTTGACCAGAATAATATCAAGAAAGGTACCTATAAGTTTACCGGTACAAAGTTAAACAACACTGTGGCCTGTACATTCTGGGGATCTACTGCTACTCCAACAGTGGCAACCTCCGGTACCGGCAGGTGGCTTTATCGCGACGACGCCCCCTGGCCACTTTCCAGTTACGCTGAAATACAGTTTATTAAAGCAGAAGCCCTCTATCTGAAGGGACAGAAATCAGCGGCATTGGATGCTTTTAAACTTGCCGTATCGGGTCATATGGATTTTGTGAAAAAACTGATCGTTCCGGGTACCATTGTAAAAACCGGGACTAAACAGACCTCTGTTATTGGTGATAAGATAACCGCTGCAAGATTTACCACATTAGCAACAGCCTATCTTAACAGTAAGTTTGTTAACAATTTACCCCTGGCTGACTTTACCCTTTCTCACATCATGATGCAGAAATACGTCGCCTTGTTCCCCTGGAGTCTGGACACATGGAATGACATGCGCCGCTACCATTATGATCTTATTCTGGGTACCGGGGGAATACCTGTAACCGGTACATCATGGACCAACGACATCGTTTATCACAAAGCAGATGCTGATCCTGCACGGGTTTATAAAGGATTTTTTCTCCCGCCGGCCGATGTGATTAACCGAAGATTAAAGTTTGTAACCGTTAATCTGGGTTCTCCTGCCTACAGGCTTCGTCCGAGGTATAACTCCGAATATATGTGGAACCTCCCTTCCCTGAAGACTCTTTTACCAATTGCCGGTGATGCAGAAAACTATATGACCTCAATGGTTTGGTTTACAATTCCAGGTAATTGATCACAAAAATTTAAAATCGACTGAAATGAAAACAATAATAACTTTAATTTCTCTCTTCTCGGTGATTCTGATTACTTCATGTGAGACAAATCTGATTACATTTGGAAGCACCGATATTGACCAGGCAAAATCTGCTGAGGTGAGGTTAGTTTATGATATTCCTGTAGTTTCTACCACAACTCTGAATATTACCAGATTAAAATACAATGACCAGATGGTTTCCGAAGTCTCAACTGCCATAGGAAGTATTTTTCCAAACAGTGCTGCCAAATACCATGTGGTTCCTCAGGGTACCGTTAAGGTGGATGCTTACACCGGAACAACCAAGGATGTGATTCAATACAGTAATACCTTCACAGTGGGGACAGGCAAGTACACCGCCTTTATTCATAGTCTTACAGCTGCACCCTATGTTATTAAAGATGCTGACCTATTTCCGTACGGCGATGCCTGGGCTGACACAACTGCGAACATTCAATTTGTCAACCTTCTTTATCAATCGGATGGGGTCACCCCTTACGGCACACTTTATCTGAAAGGGAGAAGGGGCGCCGGAACAACTGCCAGCCCTTATGTTTATATTAATATCGCTTCCTGCGGTTTTAAAGAGGCATCCGCCCTGGTCCCATACAAACTGGTTAAAAGTGGTACGATATGGTCGGGAACTGAAACGGGGATGGTCTTTGTCGTTTTTGATGCGGCAGGAAACCTTCTCAAGTACTATCCATCAACATCAGGAGCGCTGACGGATTGGACAGCTACAGGCTTTTCATTAGGGAAAGGGAGAAACTATATCTTTCATATGAACGGAAAAATGGGAACAAATTATGTTACCCAGGCCATCCGGCTGAGTACGATTACATTAAATTAAATAACATGAAGAGATTGATTTTATTTGCAGCATTATCAGGTATTTTAACTGCCGCTTCGTTTGCCCAGAATAAAAAAGCAGACAAAGAGGCGGCCGCTAAAGTTCAGTATGATAAAGCAATTGCAGCAATTGAAGCAAAAGATTTTGTGATTATCGTGGATTCCTATGAAGCAGGTAGCGGGAACACTGAAACCAATACTGATGTGGCAAATTTCCTCTCCTATGAGAAGGAATTTGTGTTTCTTCAGGGTGCAATTGTGGCCGGAAACGGATATACCAATAAAGTCGATGTGTCTGATTACAAAATGTCCGCCGATAAAAAAGGAAATACGAGGATTGAAATGCAGGTGAAGGGTAGTTATGTATCTGCGAAAATTGAGATTTCCATGAAAAAAGGTAGTAATTATGCAGATGTCATCATTTCGCAATCCAAGGGTGGAGCAAAACGTTTTTCCGGTGAAATAATTCCCAGGGCTGAATCAAAATATTTCAAAAGACCTGGCGTCGTTTAAAATAGGAATTATTGGTTGTAAATAAAGGGCTGTTAATGGTTTAATAGCCCTTTATTTGGTTTAGTTTCAATTTTTTTGTCCCCGGAAAGATTATCGTTTACGTCGGTTTTAGTAAGATATTAATCTTCATAAATATAAAAATGCTTTTTCAAAATCTGTTTTTAGCACCTTACCATTCTTTATTTGTGAAGATTGCAACCCTAATCCTTGGAATATTTTATTATGAGGCTGTTTCGGCACAAAACGACAGCATAACTGCGAATAAAAGCGTGGTCACTCTTATGGGAAAAACATCTGGCCAGTTACCTTTTTTAAAGTATGGTCCTGGTACAGATCGGCTGGGTGGCGCCAAAATGACTTATCTGGATACCGGGGTTGTTGTGCAGGTTATTGACAGCTTGAAAAATGATTACATCGTAAGACTTTCAAAAAATCATAACTCTTTTATACCGAAGGAGAATGTACGGTTTAATCCGGAAATCAGCCGTAAAGATTACTACCTGACCTCCTCCTGGAAAGTTTATGGCGACCCAATTTGCGATTACGTGAATATTAGTCTTGATGAGCGACTTCCGTATAAAACAATTCAACAGGTTGATCCATCGCGCATTGTGGTTGACATTTATGGTGCAACTGGAAATACCAACTGGGTAACCCAGCTTAAATCTGCAAAAGAGATCAGGAATGTTTATT
>JAHEYS010000398.1:0-1638 GCA_023251475.1 Prolixibacteraceae bacterium | reverse complement strand
GGCCCGACTGAATATCCCAATTGTCTTGTAGAGGTCGCCTTTTTAAGCAATGAAGATGACGAAAAGAAAATCACCGATCCAAAATTTCAGAAAAATGTTGCCAGGAAGATTCGCAAGGGGATTACCGACTGGATTAGGAAAGCCCGATGAATTGAAAAGCTGCCCGACGACTATTTGTCTCATTCGGGCTGATATAGTTTAATTGAAAAAGAATACTTTTGTACCGCTAATTTATTAAAAATAGTCTGATGGACGAAATATTTGGTAAAATACGTATTAGTCAAACACTTAGCCAGAAAATCGAACGTAAAATCGAAGAGGCGATACGACAGAAAAAGTTAGTTGCAGGTGCCAAACTTCCATCGGAAAAGGAGCTTTGCGAGAGTTTTGCCGTTAGCAGGACAGCCCTAAGGGAAGCTTTACGCAGGTTAAGTGCCAGAGGTTTGATCGTGATCAGGAAAGGGAGTGGAATGATCGTTTCCGAAATTAAGATTGAAGATGCGATTAATTCCCTCAATCTCTATTATGACCTGAAATTTGACTCCAATCTGATCACCCAGATTATTGAGGTAAGAAGATTGTTCGAACCTGAAATAGCGCGACTAGCCTCCAGAAACCGAACCCTTGATGATCTTAAACTCCTGAAAGAAAACCTTTCTGAATTGGCTAAATGTGATCCGGATAATACTCAGCTGGAAGTAGATCTGATTAACCGGTTTCATATGAACCTATCCAAAGCCACCGGCAATCCGATTATCATCATCAGCATGGAACCGATCTATTCGCTCCTTCCCAGGATGCGAAACCTTATATATGCCAACATTGAGGGGGAAAAAGAGTATACCCTCCGGTTACAACAGTGTATACTTGATGCTGTTGAAGCCCAGGATAACCAGAAGGCCTATCAATTTTCAGTAGAGTTGCTTGAGCGGAATATGGAGGTATACGAGAAGTATTTTAAGAGTTTCCTTTAATTGATTAATGAACATAACCTTTTGATGGAAAGGTTAAATGACGCAGCGATTCCGGATCATTCTGAAGGCTTTTCGATGCCGCTTCGTGCACAATCTCCATTAATTTAAAAAGTTCTTTCAGATTATTTTGATATGTTTTGTTCCTAATCTCCTTTTTCTGAAGATGTTTTTGTAACTCCTCATACACTTTGGTTATCTGAGTGGACAAACTAATTAACTCATCCAGTGTACAATCAGGACAATTAACGGCCAATAATAATGGCCTTTTCTCATCGATAAGTTTTACCGTGCTTTCAAGAAATGTGCATAAAACAGAATAATTCTGAATCATTTTTTCAATTTCTACATATCCGTAGGTTTGGCATAAACCTGATTCATAGGGGAAGGCTTTCTGCAGGTAAAAACGGAAAATCAGGAAAAAGCTTCTGGCCTGCTCTGCCAAATTTTCCAGTTCCAGATTGTATTTATTGACGACACTATCCGTCTCAGGCTCCCTTGGATGAGCCTGAACCTCGTAAAATAGGGCTTTAAATTTATAGATAAACCCTTCGTCCAATCCTGAATAAGCCCTTGTGATGGTTCCAAAATTATCTTTCAGGTGTTTTTTAAATCCTGATGCAATCTTTAGCAGTTCGCCTTCCGGGTAAGAAGAAATATTCATATT
>JAHEYS010000397.1 GCA_023251475.1 Prolixibacteraceae bacterium | reverse complement strand
CTGGTAACGGGAAAAACTTACTATGCCAGCCAGACGGTAGCCGGTTGCCAGAGTTCTGCCCGGTTGGCGGTGAAGGTAACGGTCAATCCACAGGTTGTTCCGGGATTTGCACCAATCGGACCAATACTTCAGGGTACAGCTGCCCCGGTATTGCCCGCAACCTCGTTAAACGGGGTAACCGGAACCTGGAACCCGGCCACTATCAGCACTGCAGTTTCCGGAATAATAACCCATGTTTTCACTCCGGATGCAAATCAGTGCGCATCATCGGCGAAAATGGATATTACAATTGATATACAAGCTGTTATATCATCTCAGGAAACAATACCTGGAACACAAGAAATTTTAATCGGAGCTTGCAGGCAATCTAACCTTGATGCTTCCAGGTCGATCGGCGATAACCTTAAATACGACTGGACCCTGCTTGATCAGGGTGGTGTATTGTCACAAAATACAGGACTAACAACCCAGTTCACCCTCTCGCCATCTTACACCGGTCCACTGCCGGCAGATTTCAGGGTAAAACTTCAGGTTTCCAACTCCAATGGTTTAACGAATAGTGACATAATCACCATCACCGTTGCTGCGCCACCTGTGGCTGGGATTATCGCTTTGAGCGGACTTGAAAAAGACGGTAGTATGGTTGTAAACGGAACTGTTTCAACCGGAGCCAAAAATTATAAGTGGTCCACTACAGAAGGGAAAATAATCGGCCCGGATGACCAATCGACTGCAGATCTATTTGGTGCAGGGATGTACAAGCTGGAGGTCACCGATATTTATGGGTGTAAAAGTGTAAAAGATTTCACTTTCCCGATTGACTTTTACCAGATCTTCATCAATCCCGATTATGTCAGGGTTTCCTGGTTACAGGATACTACCATTAACGTATTGGACAATGACCGGTCTACGGTAGGATTTGTCCCCTCATCGTTACAGATTATCAAATCGCCCACCCTGGGAAAAACGACCATTAATGCTGACGGTACAATTACCTACACCCCATTCACCACAAAACCAGGTCAGGATCAGTTTATCTATGAAGTGTGCAATGAGGTAAAATTATGCGGAACTGCCACTGTTACTGTTGATATTTATGAAAGCAAAATAACGATTCCACAGGGGTTTTCTCCCAATGGGGACGGAGTAAATGATTTTCTTGAATTTAAAGGACTTCAGGATTTTAAAAAATCGCAGATTGTTGTCTACACCCGCTCAGGCCAGCAGGTATTCATAAGTGGCGACTATGATAACAAATGGGATGGCAGAGCAATTGGAAAGACGATGAATAATATGAAACCCGTTCCAGCCGGAGTGTATTATTACGTTTTAAAATTGGGCAAGACTAATCAGACCATAAAAGGATTTATCTATATTGGATATTAAAACCTCCATTTAGGAATGCACCTGAAGATCTATCAAATGAAAAAAGTTCATTGATTTAATTTGACTTTAGGGTTTAGCTCTCCGGGTAATAAAGGGGGTGAAAGCTACCCGGGGCAGTCGGTGAAAGCAAACTTGCTACCTGGCTATACAGGTATTATCCCTTTTTCGTTTAATAGCACCAGGCTCTTTTCGCGTAGTTTGTATTTCTGGATCTTGCCACTGGCGGTCATAGGAAATTCGTCAACGAAAAAGATATATTTTGGAATCTTATACCGGGAGATTTTCCCGCGGCAAAAATCAATGATATCTTCCTCATTTAGCGTTACTCCGGAGCGCCTTGTGACAAAGGCGCCTACCTGCTCCCCATATTTGGGGCTGGGGACACCAACTACTTCAACTGCCTGTATCTGAGGCATCGTGTACAGAAAATTCTCAATCTCACGCGGATAGACATTCTCGCCACCACGGATGATCATATCTTTGATGCGTCCTGTCACCCTGAAATAACCCTCGGTATCCATTACTCCCAGGTCACCTGAATGGAGCCATCCTTCACGATCAATCGCTTTGGCAGTTGCCTCAGGATTTTTGTAATAACCTTTCATCACATTATATCCACGACAGCATAATTCACCCTGCTCGCCAGGGTTCAATTCAATTCCTGTTTCAGGATCTGCCACTTTAACTTCAACTGCAGGATAAGCCTTTCCTACGGTGGTGCACCGGATATGGGATGAATCATAGGTTCTTGTAGCAGTCATTCCAGGCGACGATTCGGTAAGACCATAAACAATGATCAGCTCCGACATATTCATCCTGTTCATCACCTCATTCATGGTTTCGATCGGACAAGGGGCGCCCGCCATAATTCCGGTCCGGAGTGAGGAAAGATCAAACATACTGAACATCGGGTGGTTCAGTTCTGCAATAAACATCGTCGGAACACCATAAAGGGCAGTACATTTCTCCTTCTGCACTGAGGCAAGGACGACAAGGGGATCAAAATTTTCAACCATCACCATTGTTGCCCCATGGGTAATGATGGCACAAAGCGCCAAAACACACCCAAAACAGTGAAACAAGGGTACACATACACAAAGGCGGTCCTCAGCAGTGTAGTTCATACACTGCCCGGTTGCAACTCCGTTATTCAGAATATTATAATGGGTAAGCATCACCCCTTTGGGAAAACCGGTTGTCCCGGAGGTGTATTGCATATTCACCACATCGTGGCACGAAATAGCAGACTTCACAATTGTCAGCAACTGATCATCCAACTGGCTACCTAATAAAATAAGTTCGGAGGTGTTGAACATCCCGCGATGTTTCTCCTGCCCGATAAAGATCACATTTTTCAGGTATGGAAATTTTTCACTCCGGAGATATCCCCGCTGACTATCCCTCAATTCAGGGACAAGCTCATAAACCATCTGAACATAGTCGCTGTCTTTCCAGCCGTTAACTATACAGAGCGTCTTTAAATCGGAGTTTTTTACAAGGTAATCGAGTTCATGCGTTTTGTAATTGGTATTTATCGTCACAAGTACGACCCCAATTTTGGCAGAGGCGAACATAAAGGTGAGCCAATCAGGAACATTATTGGCAAAGATTCCCAACTTATCGTTGGGTTGCATGCCGATATGCAAGAGTGCTTTGGCAAGATGATCAACCCTTTTATTAAATTCAGCATAAGAAAAACGGAGATTTCTATCGGGATATACGACAAAATCTTTATCGGGTGTTTCACTGGCCCACTGCTCAAGATACTGGCCAAAGGTTTTTTCAATTAATTCCATGCTTTATCAGAACTAAAATGATGCGTAAACAACTGCCAATATTTTTGCAGGTAATTCTCCCGCAGCGTAAACCTGGTGGTCAACTACAGAATCGTAGTAAATGCTATCCCCTTCCGAAAGCGCATAAACTTCCTTACCGTAACGGATTTCAATATTTCCGCTTAAAACATAGATAAACTCTTCCCCTTCGTGTGATGACTGGGAAAATTCGGCACTGGTTGTGGGATCAATCTCAACAATAAAGGGTTCCATATGACGACCCGATTTGTCGCTTGCCAGGGGGAAAAAATTGAGATTCAGATGAGCACTGCTGCTTTTACTGGAGAAACTGCTCCCTTTTACCAAGTCCCCCTTCCGGGTGACTACCGGTCCGAGCTGATCCATATCATCAAGAAAAGTTCCCAGCCTGACACCCAAGGCCCTGGCAACCTTAATCAGATGGCCAAGTGAGGGAATCGCTTCGTTTTCCTCAATTTTGATCATCATGGCACCGGCGAAACCGCAACGTTCGGCCAACTCCTCCACGGCAATACCCTTGGACTGACGTATTGACATGATTTTCTCACCCACATTTTTGATTGCACTCATATTAATTACTTATGATTTCAGTTTGCAACAAAATTAATGGTTTTACTTTATATGAGATAGTATTTTAATAGTTTCTTAATCATATTTTTGTTTCTTAATCTTTGAACCAAATTTCAAATTTAGCTTTGATCGGCATCAAAAAATGCTTAAACAATCACTGATTAAATATGCGATACTCCAAAGAATTTATTCGCGAAACGCTTGGCATTTTTCTCCTGCTTCTGATGATATTTGCATTGACAGAAGGTTGCAATATCGGACGTCCCAACGACGCATTAGCTCCAATGTTCATTGGATTAACGGTAAGTTCAATTATATGCCTGATCGCACCGTTAACTCAGGCAGGTCAGAATCCCGCACGCGACTTTGGCCCCAGGTTAGTGGCATGGGCCACCGGATGGGGAGATGCAGCCTTTCCTGACCACATCGGCGGATTTTTCTATGTCTATATTCTTGCTCCGTTTGTGGGAGGAATACTTGCTTCGTTGTTTTTTGTCCATCTTCTTGAGCCTGCCATGAAACATTCATCAGTTCAATGTAATTGCTGTGATGATGGATCCATCAAAAAATAAATGTATTTAACTTTCAATTCTCCTTTTAAAGATAAACTATTTGCAAATAATCTGCTTTTATTCTATTGTCTTTCAAGCACTTCAACATTGGCGACATTACCGCGTTTACTATTCCATATTTTCGGAGGATGGTGGCGCCTCACTGACTGAACTTCCCCAGCTGCGATTGGCTTTTGGTCCCATTTGAAGCACCAGTTTACCCCCTGAAATCAGGTCGGCATGGCTAAACCAGGGTTTGTTCCACACTTTTCCGTTGAAGGTGACCGACTGGATGTATTTATTGTCAGCCGAATTATTGTCAGCAACCAGCTCAAAAAACTTCCCGTTCCCCAAATCAATTTTTACCTGGTTAAATACCGGACTGCCAATGTTATAAACCGGCATACCGGGTGTCACGGGGTAAAATCCCATATATGAGAATACAACAAAAGAGGTCATTCCACCTCCATCTTCATCACCCGGAACCCCCATAAGGTCATTGCGGAACCATTGATGGAGGATGGTGCGAATCCGTTTCTGGGTTTTCCAGGGCTGTCCGGCATAATTGTACAGATACGGAATATGCATGGCTGGCTCGTTGGAGATCGAAAACTGGCCAACATTTCCGGTTTGATCAGGAAGTTGTGCAAAAAAAGCATATTTTCCCCTGCCCAACGGCTGTATAAACATGGCGTCGAGGTTTTTGATAAAGCGCTCCCTGCCACCCATCAGGTCAATCAGGTCACGTACATTGTGCTGAACATCCCAGCGATAGATCCAGGCATTATTTTCACCGTAAGTTTCGCGGGCCCCAATGCCGCCTGAGAATACATAGTCGAACGGTTCAAGAAATTTACCCTCACTATCTTTGGGATGGAAGAATCCGGTTTTTGAATTAAAGATATTACGGAAATTATAAGAACATTTTAAGAAGTAATTATAATCGTCTTTTTTGCCCAATACTTTGGCAATCTGGGATAGGCACCACTCATCATATGAAGTTCCCAGCGTTACTGCAACAGGCTGACGACGCTCGAATGAATGCACTTCCGGGAT
>JAHEYS010000139.1 GCA_023251475.1 Prolixibacteraceae bacterium | reverse complement strand
AATATCCATTGGACTACTGGGTGAAATCGCGATGACAACTGGTCAGAGAATTGAATGGGATCCCGTCAGGGAGGAGATCATCGGGAGTTCAGTTGCAAGCCGCTTACTGAGCCGTCCTTACCGTCAGCCATGGATTCAGCCAACCATTTAATCTGATAATCGAATGAAGAAGCAATATTTATTGATTTTAGCTCTCGCAGGATTAATCACAATTCTGAATGGCTGTCTTTTTGGTGGTCATTATAAAGCGCTTGTGGTTACGGGACAAAACAACCATAACTGGAAAGCCAGTTCTCCGATCTTAAAACAACTGCTCGAACAAACGGAAAAGTTCACCGCAGAAATTATCAAAACTCCTGAAAAAGGGGGTGATATGAATACATTTAGTCCCGATTTTTCGAAGTATGACGTAGTAGTTCTTGACTATAGCGGTGATTCGTGGTCAGAGAAAACCAAATCTGCTTTTGTTAAGTATGTAAAAGATGGAGGCGGTGTAGTGATTTTTCATGCAGCCGATAACGCTTTCCCGGAATGGAAGGAATATAATGAGATGATCGGATTGGGATGGGGACGTACGGAAAAAGATGGTCCTTACCTCTATTACAATCGCGCCAATAATAAACGGGATGAGCAAAAAATTATTGACATAACACCTGGAAAGGGGGGATCACATGGGAAAAGACATGAATTAGAAGTGAAAACCCGGCTGGAGGAACATCCCATCATGAAAGGACTACCTGTCAGGTGGTTGCATGGTAGGGATGAGCTGTACAGTACGTTGCGCGGACCGGCAAATAACATGGAAATTCTGGCAACGGCCTTTGCTGACACTGCTCAGGGAGGTACCGGGCGCAATGAGCCGATTTTAATCACGACCAATTACGGAAAAGGGAGAGTATTCCATACCGTGCTTGGTCACGCCGATCAGGATGGTGGTCCGGCAATGGAATGTGTTGGTTTTATTGTCACATTCCAGCGTGGCGCCGAATGGGCCGCTTCAGGCAAAGTAACCCAGAAGGTCCCTTATGATTTTCCAAATGCTGTCAGTGTTTCTTTAAGAACCAACTTTAAGGAGATCACCCTTGAGGATGACCTGACAAAGATCCCCACTTACGATCTGACTAAAAGCACAAAGTATTTTGTGAATCTGCAAAATCGTATCCGTGCCGAAGGCAAGTCCCCAAATAAACTTCTGGAATTCGAGAAAATGATGATCAAAATTCTCGAAAACAGGGAAGCAACTGTTGACGCTAAAAAAATGCTGCTTCACGAAATCAGCTGGATGGGATCAAGTTTAAGCATTCCTGTCGTCAGGGAACTTGCAAAAAATCAAGAGTTAAAAGAGTCCGCAGATTATGCGATGTCGCGTCTGCAACCACTCAATTAGAAAATGTTGAAAGGGTGATATTATATAAAAAATCTTTGGTCACCAAAGATCGCTAAAATAGGTACTGATTAATCGCTCCGAAATTATTATCGAATCAATTATAAAAAGTTTATTAAACAATTAGTCAACATGTCAATTAAAGAAAACTATTACCGGTTTTTATTGTATTTCACAATTATACTGGTTGTTGCTATTCAGACGGTCAGCGGAAGCGACAATAAAAAACCCGACATTCAGCACAATCGCGAAAAATGGGTGAACTCACTCACACCTGCCGGAAAACCGGGTTCTGAACTGATGATTGCAGCAAATGGGAAAAGCGATTATCGCATACTCCTAAGTAAAAATCCAACAACCCAGGACCAAAAAGCGGCAGAAGATTTGCAAACATGGCTACTTCAAATGACCGGAGCGAAGTTGACCATTGTAAAGGAATCGCGCGAAATGAAAGATTATTCACGCCTGATTAGCATTGGTCAGACACTGCTTCTTAAAAAGAGTGGTGTTACAACTATCACAGAAGATCTCCAGGACGAAGGTTATGGGATAGATCAGAAAGGCGACCTGCTATTTCTGTGGGGTGGCCGCACCCGGGGCGTTATCAATGCAGTGTATGCCCTGCTCGAAGAGGATCTGGGCTGCCGGTGGTATTCCAATGAAGCAACTTTAATCCCCAATATCAAAACGCTGAAGTTTTCACCCGTTTTAAGAACCTACAAACCAGCATTAAAAAGCAGGGATCCCTTCTGGTTCGTCGCCTTTGATGCCACCTGGTCGCTGCGTAACCGGACCAATGCACCGGACGCAAAAGTTCCCGAAGAGTGGGGCGGCGCCGTCGATTATGATGGCATGTTCGTACATACTTTCGGCGGATTATTGCCGGAAAAAGAATATTTTGAGAAGCATCCCGAATACTATATGATGGATGACAAGGGAATACGGAATGCACATCAGCTGTGTACAACTAACCCGGAAGTTATCCGCATCGTGAAGGAAAAAATACGAAAAGTTTTAAAAGACAAACCATATACTGAACTTCTCAGCGTATCGAAGAATGACGGAGGCGGAACCTGCCTTTGCGACAAGTGTAAATCACTCGATGATGCAGAAGGTACCAAGATGGCTTCGCTGATGGTTCTGGTCAATGCTGTTGCCCAGGACATTGAGAAAGATTACCCGAATGTGTTAATCTCTACCCTTGCTTATGGTGAAACGGGGAAAATCCCAAAGACAATGCGCCCCCGTAAAAATGTATCCATAATGCTTTGCAGCGATAAGACAGGCGCCTGGAGACGACCTTTTGAGCCCTCCGAAATCTGTGAGATCGGTACCTTGGTGAAAGATTGGTCCAAAGTTTGCAAACGACTGTTTATCTGGGACTACAATATCAACTTTAGTCATTACCTGGCCCCAATGCCCAATATGGATGTCATGGCAGAGAATATCCGTTTTTATGTAGAAAACAATGCAGAAGGTGTAATGCTCCAGGCCAATTACCAGACAGCCGGATCGGAGCGCGACTGGTTGCGTTCGTGGGTTGCCGCCAAATTATTGTGGAATCCGTCGCTGAACCTATACGATCTGATGGATGATTTCATCTATGGATATTTCGGAAAGGCCGCTCAACCTATCGCTGAATACAATCGGCTTCTTCAAAAACAAAAGGATATTTATCAACTTGAATTAACAGGGAAGTGGATGATGGAAAACAATTTTACCAAGCCAATACGGTACGACATGAATCATCCGTTTTTATCAAGGGAATTTTTATTGAGTTCAACATCTTTTTATGATAAAGCTGAAGAGCTGGCCGGCGACGAAAAAGTACTGGAAAGGGTTCAACGCGACCGGTTGCCCGTAACGTATGTCAAATTAATGAGAGGCCCCTATTTCATCGGCAATGAATACGGAAAAGAGATTGATCGGTTTGAAAAAACAGTAAAAAAAGTTGGAATTACCCACTTACGTGAAGGCGGAAGCCAGAAGGATGTGGATAATAAAATAGCACTTTGGCGTAAACAATGGACCGAATATACCGCGGCAAAATGAGAATAAACAGGATTTTATTAGTCGTATTGGCTGTAATATCAGCAAATACTTCCTTTGCCTGGAAACCCGCAGGCGATCGTATCATGACGAAATGGGGCGAAACCCTTACACCTGAGAACGTTTTGGGGGAGTATCCCCGCCCCCAGTTGGCACGTGAAGCGTGGATAAACCTGAATGGATTGTGGGAATATGCCATACTTCCTAAAAAAGATGCAGAACCAACCATCTGGCAGGGAGAAATACTGGTCCCGTTTTGCGTGGAATCTGCCTTGTCGGGAGTTGGGAAAACGATGACTGCCGGAGATAAAATATGGTATAAAAGGAAAATCACTATCCCTGAAAAGTGGACCGGTAAAAAGATCGTATTAAATTTCGGAGCAATTGATTATGAGTCTTACGTTTGGATCAACAAATCAATTGTTGGCTCACACAAAGGGGGATATGACCGGTTTTCAATCGACATCACCCAGTATTTAAAACAGGGTGAAAATGAGATTGTAATTGCGGCATCTGACCCGACGAACTGGGAAGACATCCCGGCAGGAAAACAACGGTTTAAATGGGGAGGCATCTGGTACATGCCGGTTTCAGGTATCTGGCAGACCGTCTGGCTTGAGCCTGTAAGTCCGGATTTGTCCATCGAAGAGCTAAAAATCACACCTGACATTGATAAAGGTGAAATCGCCGTTCAGGTATTTACCGATAATGTGATGTTTGGTGAAGATTTTGGGGTGAGACTTACCGTTACCTCCAAAGGAAAAACTATTTTATCCACAATTTCACCAATCAACAAAGATATTGTACTTAAGATTCCGTCGCAACATCTCTGGACTCCCGAAGACCCTTTTCTGTATGATCTCAAAGCTGAGATTTGTAAACTGGAATGGCCTGTACAGGATGAAAAAGAAAAATCCAAAGGGAAAGGGGTCGTTACGGCAACACCTAAAATTGTCGGACAGCCCCTCGATGTAGTCAACAGCTATTTCGGGATGCGGAAAATATCATTGGGTCAATGGAAAAATAATCAGCCGGTGGTCTACCTGAATAATAAACAATATTTTCAGAATGGGGTACTCGATCAGGGCTGGTGGCCCGATGGATTATATACTGCCCCGTCAGAGGAAGCCATGGTGTTTGATCTAATTTTTCTGAAAGATGCCGGTTTCAATATGCTCCGCAAACATGTAAAGGTTGAACCCGACCGTTATTACTACAATGCCGACAAGCTTGGTTTATTGATCTGGCAGGATATGCCTTCGGCCGCAAGCTGTCCCAAAGGCACAAGATGCGGTCAGTTCACCGGACCTGGGGCAACCACTGATCTGATCAAGAAGTCGGCCGCGGCAGCACAATTCGAGCAGGAATATCGTAACATCATCACCATGCTTTATAATCATCCAAGTATTGTCTGCTGGGTTAATTTCAACGAGGGCTGGGGACAGTATAACACTGGTCGCCTTACCGATTTTGTCCGCGGCCTCGATAAGAGTCGTCTTATAAATTCTGTGAGCGGATGGGCGTTGCTCGACTATGGCGATCTTTATGATATTCATACCTATGACGCAATTCCTGCCGCCCCGAAAAAAATGGAGCACCGGGCCATTGTGGTGGGTGAATACGGCGGGATCGGGTATCCGGTAAAAGATCATACCTGGAACGTAAATGCCGGAGGATGGGGCTATCAGCAGTACGATAATCCCGAAAAACTGGAGGAAGCTTATCAGGTAAAATTCAATGAAATCATCAGGCAACAAAAAGAGCTGGGAATAAGCGGCGCCGTCTATACACAGACTACAGATGTTCAGGGTGAAGTCAACGGCCTGGTGACCTATGATCGCAAGGTGATTAAAATTCCGACTAAAAAATTAAAGCAAATACATCAAAAGTTACACAATTAAAAATTAAAAAGGATGATTGACAAATCTACAAGAAGAGATTTTCTGAAACGATCGGCTGCCGTGGCAACAGGCGCAATGATCCTGCCGCAGATTATTCCCTCAACTGCGATGGGGATGGGAGGCAAACTTCCCCCAAGTGACCGTATCGTAATGGGCGCAATCGGGGTTGGTTCCCAGGGAACTGGCAATATGCGAACATTTCTGGAACACGTTAAAGAGGTACAGTTTGCAGCAGTTTGCGATGTTGACTCCAAACACGCCGACAATGCGAAAAAGCTTGTTGACGAGACAAACAAAAACACCGATTGCCGCACCTACGGCGATTACCGCGAATTTCTTGAAAAGGAGAAGCTGGATGCGGTATGTATCGCCCTGCCCGATCACTGGCATGGCCTGATTTATACTGCAGCCGCCAATAAGAAACTCGATATTTACGGCGAGAAACCACTGGCCCGTACCATTTATGACGGCAGGGCAATTGTAAGCGCCGCAAAGAAGAACAACATCGTCTGGCAGACGGGTAGCTGGCAGAGATCGGGTGAAAATTTCAGAAAAGCAGTCGAACTGGTCCGTAACGGAAGAATTGGAAAAATTATTCGCGTTGAAGTTGGATTGCCTGATGGCGGCAGAGGGGTCGGTACCCCCCCGGTTATGGAAGTTCCTGCCGAATTAAACTGGGAAATGTGGCTCGGCCCTGCACCTAAAGTCCCCTTCCGGGGAATCAGTCACTGGAACTGGCGCTGGATCCTCGATTATTCAGGTGGACAACTCACCGACTGGGCAGGTCACCATATCGATATCGCCCAGTGGGGACTTGGGATGGAACGCTCCGGTCCGGTTGAAATTTCAGGTAAGGGAGTTTACCCCAGGGAAGGGCTCTATAACGTTCCTGTTGAATACGATTTCAACTGTAAATATGCCAATGGCATTGAGCTGAGAGTCGCCAACTCTTCACAGCTTCCAAAAAAATGGGGTGGCGCTACATGGTTTGGTGAAAAGGGGTGGATCAATGTTGACCGTGGCCGATTGGTAGCATCAGACCCAAAGATCCTGGACGAGGTGATCGGTGAAAACGAGTTCCATACTTACAAAACCCCAACCAACCATTGGGGGAATTTCCTCGACTGCGTTAAGTCAAGAGAAGAAACAATTGCCCCTGTCGAGATCGCACACCGTTCAATATCAGTCGGTTTATTAGGCGAAATTGCAATGACAACAGGACAGAAAATCCAATGGGATCCTGTAAAAGAAGAAGTTATCGGCAATACGATAGCCAGCCGGTTATTGACCCGTCCATATCGTCAACCCTGGAATTTACCAACAATTTAATTTAAACTCAAAATGAGAAAACAATATCTTTTAGTCTTAGTTTTTGCAGGATTAGTTGCCCTGTTCAACGCATGTAAAATGGGCGCCGAATATAAAGCGCTGATTGTTACCGGACAAAACAACCACAACTGGAAAGCCAGCTCACCGATACTGAAGCAAGTGCTCGAGCAAACCGGGCTGTTCAGTGCCGATATCGCGACATCTCCTGATAATAAAGGGGATATGAATACTTTTGAACCCAATTTCTCAAAATACGATGTGGTTGTAATCGACTATAACGGAAAATCCTGGTCTGATAAAACCAAAAAAGCTTTTGTTGATTATGTCAGCAACGGCGGTGGCGTGGTGATCTATCATGCCGGAGATAACTCATTCCCCGAATGGAAGGAATATAACGAGATTATCGGTTTGGGAGGATGGGGAAACCGTTCTCAAAAAGATGGGCCCTATGTCTATTACACGAATGACAAAATGGTAATCGACACCGCTGCCGGCAGAGGTGGATCCCATGGTAAAAGACAGGAATTTGAGATCAGAATCCGAAACTCAGAACATCCAATCACAAAGGGATTGCCATCACGATGGATGCACGGAAGTGACGAGTGTTACAGCGAGTTAAGGGGTCCTGCCAAAAATATGGAGATCCTGGCTACCGCAATGTCACAAAAAAATGCAGGCGGTTCAGGACGCCACGAACCAATGCTGATGACCATCAGTTATGGTAAAGGGAGAATTTTCCATACCGTTCTCGGTCATGCCGATGCGGGTGGAGGTCCGGCTTTGGAGTGCGCGGGCTTCATTGTTACTTTCCAGCGTGGCGCCGAATGGGCCGCATCCGGAAAAGTAACACAGAAAATTCCATATGACTTTCCAAATGCAGCCGGAGTATCCTTAAGGGCTGGTTTCAAGGAGTTGACACTGGAGGAGGACCTGGCAAAAATTGTGAATTACGACATTACCAAAAGCACCAAGTATTTTGTCGATTTGCAGAGCCGTATCCGTAACGAAGCCACAACACCCGAAGCGCTTCAGAAATTTGAGAAACTGATGATCAAAATACTTGAGGACAAGGCGGCAACTGATGATGCCAAAAAACTAATCCTTCACGAAATCAGCTGGATGGGCTCCGATTTAAGTATCCCGGTCATCAACGAACTGGCAAAAAATCCGCAATTAAAAGATGAAGCCGATTTTGCTCTGGCGCGCCTTCAACCTGCAAAATAGTAAATAACAGTGTTCCTGTATAAAAACAGGCAATCAAAACAGATCAAAGGTATGTCCGGTAAAAAAGTTACCGGATCATATCTTTGATAATTTGGCAAAAGTCCGGATTTTCCTTATTTTCAACGCTTGATATATTTTCAAGGAGAACCACAAATCGGAACAAACAAATGATTAGACAAAAAATAAATTACCTCATCATCCTGACGATCTGCCTTACATTGAACTGCTCAGATAACATGGTCATGGCTCAGATTGCATGGGACTACATTTCACCACGTGGGTATGTTGCCCTTAAGGTTCAACAACCACTGGTAATTGACGGAATTCCCGAAAAAGCATGGGATAATGCCCCATGGAGCGAGCCGTTTAACGATATTTTAGGGGCTAAAAACCCCAAACCACGTTTCCAGACCAGGATGAAGATGCTCTGGGACGATAAATTCCTCTATGTCTATGCAGAGTTGGAAGAGCCTCATGTATGGGCTTATGAAAAAAGGAGGGATGCGACAATTTTTCTGGAAAACGATTTCGAGATGTTTATCAAACCCTCGTCGTTAACTCCGACTTATGGAGAGTTTGAGATGAATGCGCAGGGAACGGTCTGGGACCTTTTCTTTATGAGACCATACCGGTCAGGGGCTAATTATATGGTTAGCTGGGATATGAGAGAGATGCTGGAAGGGGTTTATATCAATGGAACGATTAATAATCCCAAAGATACCGACAAGGGTTGGAATGTAGAACTCGCCTTCCCCTGGAACGCCCTAAAAGAGCTGGGAAGAAAAAGTCCGGTTCGTGAGGGTGATACCTGGAGGATCAACTTCTCAAGGGTGGAATGGCAACATATTATTACACCTGAAGGAAAATATATCCGTAAACAGGGTCCCAATGGGGAGACGTTAAAAGAAGACAACTGGACATGGTCGCCAATGCGCGTTGTTCAGTTGCATGAGCCGGAATTCTGGGGATATCTGCAGTTGTCGGGTAAAACCAACACCCTCCCGGAATTTAAACGCCCCGAAGAGGAGCCGGTTTTACAGGCACTTTTTTACCTCTTCCGTGCAAAAAAGGAGAAAATGGAGGCAAAAACCATTAAAGAATTGATAGGAGATGACAAAATAAGGGTACGGGGAATCACCATGAAAGCGGAGTTGCAACCCTCCCTTTTCGGATTTTACATCCTGATTACCAACACCCTTAATGGCGACAGATACGCCATCGATGATAAAGAGGTTGTGACTAAAGTCGAAAGAAATATACGATAATGCAATGTATGAGTAGATTAAATGGCAGAATCAGGACTGGCAACTGGCAATTAGCTGCTTGCCGCGGGCTTTGATCTCATTATCAACTTGTTGATTTTTTGATAGCAGATTCTTAAATAGTTAAAAAATTATCGCCCGCAGAGTTCTGCCAGTAGCCAACCGCAAATTGCTGGCTGCCTTTTGAAATAATGATCAGCCACGAAGTGGTTATCCGTCATCTGATGGATTAATGACCCCCGGTGTAGCTTGCGGAACCGGGGGAAAGAGAATAAGATATCCCCAACCCCGAAGTGGGTTGAATATAATATTAAGACATTGCATTTTTGAATTTTTAATAATTTGAAATGAGAACGATAACAATTTTAATGCTTTTTATTGCCACCATGGGAGCGCTGCACTCAGCCGCTAAAAATCCAAAGGTGGCAACCGGTAAAACCTATTCAGACAACAAATTCTATTTTGCAGCATGGGGTGGCGTCGGTGGCGGATCGCCGGAGGCCCAGCTCGCAAGAATGAAAGTGCTGGCAAATGCGGGCATCACCGATTTGCTCCCCGGAGTTGGCGCCGACAAGTTAAAAGAACTGATTAAGATGGGAAATCAATGCGGGGTAAGAATTCACTCCTGGCACTGGATGATGAATGTGGGTGGGAGCAAGGAGTGCAGGGAGCATCCCGACTGGTATTCCGTGAACAGGCTTGGACAAAACTGCCGAGACTTTCACCCCTATGTCGGATATTATAATTTTCTTAGTCCCTTCTCCCCCGGCGCCCGCGAGTACATCAAAAACGGTGTCAGGGAGATTGCAAAAATTAAAGGGCTCGCTTCGGTCCATTTCGACTACATCCGTTACGTGGATGTCCTGCTTGGGGCGGAGCTGCAAACACATTATAAGCACAACGGTGGTCCGCTGGTACAGGACAGGCTGTTAGCCGAATATGATTTTGATTACCACCCCATCGCCAGAAAGGAGTTCAAGGATAAATTCGGTACAGATCCCATGGATCTTCCCGACAAAGAGGAGAATGCCGCCTGGAAACAATTCCGCATGAACGCCATTACCTCGCTTGTGGAGGAGTGTGTACAGATTTGTCATGAGGCTGGGACCCTGGCATCAGCTGCTGTTTTCCCTTTTCCCCAACTGGCACGCGAATACGTTAAACAGGACTGGAGTCACTGGAGCCTTGATTTGTTTTTCCCGATGGTTTATAAAAAAGACCACCAGGGAAATATGCAATGGGTCGGATTTGCAACACAGGAGGGTGTGAGGGATATGAAATCCGGACAAAAACTTTTCACAGGTGTTTCAGTGGGTGATTATGGCGATAATATGGCTGATTTCGAGGAGGCCATCCGGCAGGCACACGATAACGGGGCAAGGGGTATCTCATTCTTCGAGGCCAACGGACTAAAAGATAAACATCTGGACATCATCAGAAAGTATAACGAACTATATAACAAGAAATAAGCATTCCTTATAAGGTGCTGAACACCGCTTATATTTGTAGAATGTATGGCTAATTATGAACAAAAGGTGCCGGGCACCGCAACATCAAAAATGCTAAAAAACTCAACCAGAAGAGATTTCCTGAAACAATCGTCCGCCATAGCCACCGGTGCCATGATTCTTCCTCAAATAATCCCCTCTACTGCCCTGGGAATGGGGGGTAAACTTCCGCCCAGCGACAGAATTGTAATGGGGGGTATCGGATTAGGCGGACAGGGGACCAATAACCTGAGAGACTTTTTAACACGTGGGAAGGAGTTGCAGTTTGTATCCGTTTGTGATGTGGATACCAACCACTCAGCGAAGGCTAAAGGACTAATTGATGAGGTTAACAAAAACAGCGATTGCCGGACTTATGGCGATTACCGCGAATTTCTGGAAAAGGAGAAACTTGATGCGGTATCCATAGCGCTGCCCGATCACTGGCACGGCCTGATCTATTGCGCCGCTGCGAATAAAAAGCTCGATATTTATGGTGAAAAGCCACTGGCGCGTACGATTCACGACAGCCAGGCCATCGTAAAAGCGGTAAAAAAGAACAACATCGTCTGGCAAACCGGGAGCTGGCAACGGTCGGTGGAACATTTCAGACGCGGAGCCGAGCTGGCGATCAACGGCAGGGCAGGGAAAATAACCCGCGTTGAAGTGGGGTTGCCCGATGGTCCCAAAGGGATTGGCACCCCACCGGTAATGGATATACCTGCAGGACTGAATTGGGAGATGTGGCTCGGACCGGCACCCAAAGTCCCCTTCCGCGGCGTATGTCACGGCGACTGGCGCTGGATGCTCGACTACTCAGGAGGGCAGCTGACCGACTGGGCAGGTCATCACATCGATATTGCCCAGTGGGGGCTTGGACTGGAGCGCTCCGGCCCTGTTGAAATCTCAGGCAGAGGCGCTTATCCTCTGGACGGCCTCTATAACGTCCCTTTCGAATACGATTTTAACTGTAAATATGCCAACGGGATCGGGATGCGCGTCGCGAACGAATCCCGTTTGGGTAAGGGAGTCAGTGTCGCGTGGTATGGTGAAAAAGGCTGGATTCGTGTCAGCCGGGGTGGCATTAGGGCCTCTGATCCTAAAATTTTGGAGGAGGTGATTGGCGAAAACGAAATCCACCTTTACAAGAGCGATAACCATATTGGAAACTTCCTGGAGTGCATTAAATCGAGGGGCGAAACAGTGGCCCCGGCAGAAATTGCACACCGGTCCATTTCAGTTGGCCTGTTAGGCGAAATTGCAATGACAACGGGTCAGAAAATACAATGGGATCCTGTAAAAGAGGAAATTGTCGGAAATACTTATGCGAATCGCCTGTTAAACCGGCCCTGCCGTCAACCATGGAATAAAGTGACAATTTAATTATGAATTAAAGCCAATATCAATTTAACTATTGCATACCACAAAGTGGTTAAAGTTAGTATTTTCCAATTTGACACCATGATAAAAACAATTACCATGAACCGATTAAACAGACAATCATTCAATTCGCCTTGCGCCACTGATGCAATTGCATTGCTACACTACGACATATTTTGTCGTAGTATAGCAATTGGCGTCCTGCTCACCCTTTCATTACTACTGCTCTTTTTTGGACCCCTCAATGCACAGACGAGGCAAGGGAAGGCAACCGGAAGATGGTGGTCAGATGTAACAGAATCAGCGCTGGTGCAGGCTGGCACAAACCGTCCTGAACTGGTAAAGGCCCTGACAGAAGCGAATCCCGGTCAACGCCAGGGGATGCAGTTTTTGATTGAGAATATGCCGGAGCAGGATCTGAAATCGCTTACCGTAGATTTTCTGCTGGATAATCTGAAAATGGCTTACAAAGGATGGCAGGAAGCTCCCTGGGGGATAACAATTCCAACTGACATTTTCCTAAACGACATCCTTCCCTACGCAAGTGTCACCGAACCAAGGGACAACTGGCGGAAAAGGATGGCGGAGATTTCCATTCCGCTGATCAAAGGGTGTAAGACGCCATCCGAAGCCTGCAAGGCGCTGAATGAACAGATGTTTAAATTACTGAAAGTTAAATATTCAAAAAAACGCAGGGCGCCTGACCAGGGTCCTTTCGAAACCATGGAAACCGGTGTTGCGACCTGTACCGGATTATCAATTCTCCTTGTTGATGCCTGCCGCTCCGTTGGAATTCCGGCACGTATGGCAGGAACACCGCTGTGGAATAATGAAAGCGGGAACCACACCTGGGTGGAAGTTTGGGATGGCGACTGGTTATTTACGGGCGCAGCAGAACAGAGTCCCGAGGGATTCAACCGGGGCTGGTTCGTTGACAATGCTTCCCAGGCCGTGAAGGATGATCGCAGAAAAGCAATTTATGCCAGCAGCTTCAAAAAAACAGGGCTCTCCTTTCCAATGGTATGGGCAAGGGATGTGGATTATATTAATGCAGTCAATGTCACTGAGCGTTATACAACCAGGGCAAAACCGATTGTGGCGCCGGGATTGCGCCTGATGCTGGATGTCTTTGACCATCCTTTCGGGGATCGTGTGGCTGCAAAAGTGATTATAACAGATGCTGCAAACCCCTCCGTAAAATTCGACGGAACAAGCAAGGGCGATACCGCAGATATAAACGATCACCTCTACTTCCAACTGCCAAAACAGCACACCTACCTCGTTGATGTGGAGCGAAAAGGACAAAAATATCACCAGTATTATACCTCCGGAATTGCCGCTGAAGATAAGTTACCTATCTTTTTAAGCGGGATCCCACCTGTTCCTGCAACATCCAGGACCACCTATACCCCACCGCCGGTAATCAACACATTTAACGTTAAAGATGAAACTAAACTACGGGAAGTTTTCACCGCATTCTTCAAGGCTACATCAGACCAGCAGTCAGCATGGAAATTTTCAGGCAGTCTCGAAAAACTACTTCGAAACAACGAACCGGCCGTGCGCAAAATTGCCTGGGAGGCTTATATGAAGGCGCCAATACACGATTCTCTCAAAGTCAATTTTGACGCCGATAAGGTGCGGTACGAAAATCATGTCAGTCCATATACCGTTAAGAAAGTTGGGACACGTCCGGCAAATGGCTGGCCACTGTTTATCGCCATGCACGGTGGCGGCGGCACAACCCAGGAATTCAACGACAGTCAGTGGCGCCATATGCAGATCTACTATCGCGATCACCCTGAATTGGGCGGCTATATTTATGTGGCTTTACGCGCACCTGACAATAGCTGGAACGGTTTTTATACCGCATACGCGTATCCCCTGATGCAGAATCTGCTCCGCCAGTTTATGCTTTTCGGCGATGTTGATCCCAATAAGAAGTTCATCATGGGTTATTCCCACGGTGGCTATGGCGCCTATGCCATGGGACCAAAAATGGCTGACTACTTTGCAGGCATCCAGGCCAGTGCAGCCGCCCTGGCAGATGGCGCATCTGCAATCACCTTAAGGAACACCGTCTTTTCAACAATGGTCGGTGCAAAGGACTCGATGTATGGCCGCAGTAAGCATATCGTCGATTTTGAGAAAGAGATTCAAAAGTTACGCGGCAACCGGACAGATATCTATCCGGTTACGGTACAGATTATTGCAGGTCATCCCCACTCTGGATTGCCTGACCGTGATAAAATTGCAGATTTGTATCCCAATGTGCGCAATCCCATTCCAGGAGAGCTCACATGGCGTTTAAGCGATCAGGTCATCCATGATTTTTTCTGGTTGCATGCACCAAAACCGGAAGCAGGGAAGGATTTTAATGTCACCTGTAAAGACAACCACCTGACTGCCAAAACAGATCTTTCAGCAGCCTCCATATTACTCGACAGCCGGCTGATCGATTTCAGGAAACCTGTCACACTGGAACTCAATGGAAAAACCAGTTCCCGCAAACTCAAACCGAGTCTCCGAACGCTATGTGAAACACTGCAGCGTCGTGGCGATCCTGAACTGGCATTTACCACTGAGTTCACCTTGCCGCTGGAACCGTCCTTAAAACTATGATCTCATTAAGGATCACGGAGTCTAGGAAGACTGGATAATACTGTCATAATTATTTATTCTTCATTTTGGCTTTCCTGACCTCCCTAACCCATGACATCCCCTAACTCCTCCAAAGGCGGGGAATGGTGGGAAATAGAGGAGAGAAAAGGGCAGAAATTATTCCGAATACGAACCAGAAGTCTCCCCCCGGGGAGATTTAGAGGGGTCCTAAACAAGGAATAATAAATTTAATACGTTTCTTAAAACCTGCCAGAATTTTATTTTTAAATTATTAGATGTGGTTTATAAATACAGGATGTGCCATCCCGATTTTCGGGATATAATTTTTATAAATTAATAATAACAGATCAAACATATTGAACCCGGTAAAATCAACTTCACTTATGAAAAATAACAGAAACTGTCTGATTGCTTTATTACTGCTCATCTCTATTCAGTCATTCGCGCAAACAAAGTTACCCGCGGGATATGCCGACCGTAGCTCTTCGCTGGATGTGCTCCCGGGATTTATTACCCCGCCGAAAGGGTTTGGAGATGTCCCGTTTTTCTGGTGGCAGGGCGATACCTTAACCCACGAGCGGCTCACCTGGCAGCTGGACCAGCTGTCAAACAAAGGGATCTCTAGCCTACAGATTAATTACAGTCACCAGGATTCGGGCGGATTAATCTATGGATGGTCGAATCCAAGTAAACCTGCACTTTTTACCCCCGAGTGGTGGAAGCTCTTCAAATGGTTTGCCATTGAAGCTGAAAAGCGGGGAATGACCGTGAGTCTGAGTGATTACACCCTGGGAATTGGTCAGGGTTTTGCCATAGATGAGGCAATCGCATCGAACCCCGATCTGAATGGTTCGCAATTACGAAGCGGCGCTAAAATACTGACAGGATCCGGAAACCTGCAAATCCCTGATAATCTGCTTACAATCACGGCCTTTAAATTAAATCCGGACAGTTCTGTGATCATTGAGTCCAGAAAAAATCTGCTGCCAATCGTAAATGACGGTCGGCTTGCTTACAGTTTTGGTAAAGATAACTGGAAGGTAATCAGCGTATTTTCCGATCGCATGGTCCCCTCCTACGATCCGATGAATCCTCAGAGTGGAAAAGCATATAATCACTTCTTCTTCGAAAAATTTGAAAAAGCGTTAAAAGATAACGGTGGTGGAGCCCTCAATTTCTTTTTCTCCGATGAACTGAATTTCAGGGTGGGGGGAAATCTCTGGAACAGCTATTTCTCCGGGGAGTTCAAAAAACGGAAAGGGTATGATGTCGTTCCCTACCTGGATGCCCTGTTTATGAACATCGGCCCGATCACCCCAAAAATAAAACTTGATTATAACGACGTTCTGGTAAGTTTGAGCGAAGAGAATTTTTTCAAACCAGTCTACCAGTGGCATCAGGACAGGGGTTTGATTTTCGGTTGTGATCACGGAGGACGAGGTAAGGACCTGGCCGAGTTCGGTGACTATTTCCGCACCCAACGGTGGAACCAGGGACCCGGATCAGACCAGCCCGGACTTTCAAAAGATATTATCAAGGCTAAAGTTGCCTCCTCAATCGCCCACCTGTATGAGCGCCCGCGAGTCTGGCTTGAAGGATTTTACGGCAGCGGCTGGGGGACTACCTCTTCGGATGTGACCGATGCAATCTTCGGCAATTTTGTTGCAGGATATAACCTACTCTCTTTCCATGGATTGTACTATTCAACACAAGGTGGATGGTGGGAATGGGCCCCGCCGTGTAACCATTTCCGCATGCCCTACTGGAAACAGATTGACCCTTTGATGAACTGTGTCGAGCGGCTCTCCTACCTGTTATCGCAGGGAGTTCACAATTGCGATGTTGCCATTCTTTATCCAACAGAACCTGTAGTAGCAGGTGCGGAGGGAAAATATTCGGTAAAACTTGCCTTTGAGACAGGAGAACAGCTATACAACAACGGTATTGACTTCGACTTTATCGATTTTGAATCACTTGCCCGTTCGGAAGTAAAAAACGGGGAAATAAACGTTTCGGGCGAAAAATACAAGGTGCTGATTGTTCCTTCGATGACCACCATCCGTTATGCTTCACTTCAGAAACTCGAGGCATTTAAAAAAGCAGGTGGCATAATTGTAAATATTGGTGAAACGCCTCGTGCAACTGAAAAAGATGGCGCCAATGATGCGGAAACCTCCAGACTTGTTGCCGGTATTTTTTCAGAAAGCCCGAATCTCATTCAATGTGAGGATGGCAAAACTATTCAATTAGCCATTCAAGGGAAATACGCCCCTGGCTTTAAAGTGTTGACAGCGATTAAAGAACGCCCCTATATCATGCACCGTGTAATCGGGAAACGCGATGTATACGCGCTGTACAATTTTGAAGAGGGGACCAGATGCTTTTTCAAAGCCAGAGGAACCCCTCAACTCTGGAACCCATGGAACGGTGAAACCGCCTCGCTCTCAAAATTTGCCGTTGCAACCTATGAAGGAACAGTGGTGACGCTGCCGTTAACGAAAAAAGAGATTCAGATCGTTGTTTTTGATGGTGAAGCCAAAGAATTGGCAAAGGTGATCAAACCGGAAACGGTGATAAAAAAAACAGATCTGGGTAAAACCTGGGACTTTGAACTCAAACCATCAATGGACAATCAATGGGGCGATTTTCAGCTTCCCGCAAAGAAGGAGATGTTGGGCGCACAAGTCCGCCAGCTCTATTTCAGCGAAGCGAAAAATTACACAGGTGGAAAACTCACCATTGACAACACCTGGTCAACTGTCACCTGCGCTTTTGGAAAACAATTTCTAAAACTTGGACCGCTTGCCCAGGCGCCATCTGAGCAGGAATTACAGAAATTGATTCCACAGATTGGAAACGAAGAAGTGACGATTTCAGGTAAAAAATACATTTGGGAACCATATGGATTCTCCTGGAAACAGGGTGTCGAAGGGGATCCCGGGCACCAGGGCTACCACGGATTGAAAGGGAAAATGTATGATAATTTTATCCGGCTGGGTGCATTGAAAACTGTAAAAATGTCGAAGAAGCGGCTTCCTGACCCTGCAGGAAATTACTACCTCCTCTCCACATCGGTTATTGCCCCGGCTGACGGGAATTATGATCTTTTAATGGGTGACGTGAAACCTGTGATGTTGTATGTCAACAACAAA
>JAHEYS010000396.1 GCA_023251475.1 Prolixibacteraceae bacterium | reverse complement strand
TGGATCTATGGTGACTTCCAAAGTCCAGTTAACCAGATCAGCGGAAGAGAAAATGCTCCAGTACGGCATCGAAAATCCTTTCGCTTCCGGACTTTTATCTTTACCTGCCGAAACATACATTCTACCGTTCCAGATTTTCATATGGGCATCGGCATATCCCTTAATAATTGGATTCTGAGCCATACAAGGACCAGCGCTGACAATCAAACCACTGATGACCAGCGATGCAAGATTCAAGAAAAACTTCAAGTTCATTTTTTAGATTCCTTACCTTTCATGTGAAAATTATTTGTCTTTTAGAGGCCACATAGCTTGCCCCGATCCATCGGGGGAACCCTCATTAATTTTCATGTTCTTTGGCGAGCCTCTGCTCATGAGGGTTTCAATAAATAGTTTTCTTCAGAGACTTTATTCAGCCTGCAAGAGCTTTTCCCCAACCTTTGCCTTCCGGGCCCCCTTTGCTCCATTAGTCTGAATACCAATTAATTCCGGATGATATTTTGTCGGATCGAAATCTGGATTAGGTAGTGGAACAACCGTTTTGGCTTCCTTTAAATAATTGGTGATCAATTGATCCATCTCTTTGACCTTTTCGGGATATTTAGCCGCCAGGTTGTTCTTTTCGCCAATATCGTCCTTTAAATTGTAAAGGAAGTATCCATGGGATCCATTTTCACCCTGGTAGAACAGGCGGATTAGTTTCCAGTCGCCAACATGCACATCCACTGCGGGTGGCAACCAATCGGGAACCCGTGGCGCATGGGGAAAGTAAGTAAACATCGATTTCCTCATCCAGGTTTTCCCGGCCATGGCGGGGGTGATATTGTACCCGTCCACCGGATAATTTTCAGGTATGGCAATCCCTAAATTGGCAAGAATGGTAGGATAAAAATCGGTCGTCTGAATCATCGCTTCACTATGGGTCCCCGCCTTTGTGATTCCCGGCCAGACGATAATACAAGGAACACGGATTCCACCTTCGAAGACCGTTGCCTTTCCTCCGCGCAACGGAGCATTACTGGTTGCAAATGTGGTATATTCTTTCCCATCCCTGGTCGTTTCCTTCAGGTGATCATACATGTTCCCTCCATTGTCTGCAATAAAGATTATCGCTGTCTGACCGGCAATTCCCTGACGGTCAACTTCATCCAAAAGCGTGCCGATCGCATCATCCATTGAATGAACCATTGCCGCATAGGTTGAAGAACGTTGAGCCTGGGTCGTGTCAATTTTATTCCTGTAATATTCAATCAGCTTTTCTTTTGCATTGAAAGGGGCATGCACCGAGAATTGCCAGTAGTTCATATAAAATGGCTGGTTCTTTTTTATTGATCTAAGCCATTTTACAGCCTCCTGTGACATTCGGTCCTCAATGTGCTCCGCTGCATAATTCTCCTTAAAATTGAGGAACCTCCACGGTGCGACATAGCTGCCTGCCGGCCCCGGGCCCGGCCAATGCGGCATATCCACATCAAAACCTTGTTGCAATGGGGAATAAGGCTCACTACCCAGGTGCCATTTCCCGAAATGCGCGGTGGCATAGCCATTCGCTTTGATTAATTTCCCCAGCGTGGAATTTACGGTATCCAGTCGCGTAGCCGACTGGCATTGCAAAGCTTTATCGCCAGGTTGCGCTTTCGGCATTACTGATGGTTTCAAAATCACAGCAGGTAAGTGACCCACAGGCGCAGTGATTCCGGTTCTTGCAGGAGTTTGACCGGTCAGGATGCTGGATCGGGTCGGGGAACAAAGGGGGCTTGCAGAATAAGCGTGGCTAAAGGTGACCCCCCTTCTGGCCAGCCGCTCAAGATTCGGAGTCTGATAAAGCGCACTGGGACCATTGACCGTACAATCACGCCAGCCAAGATCATCGGCCAGAATAAAAATAATATTCATCCTTTTAGAAGTGGGAGCCTCCCCTTGAGCCTGCCCCGCGATCATTGCCACCGTACAGGCGCCAACACATTTCAGAAATTTTAGTCGATGATTTTTCATTGAGGTGATCATTTGTTTGTTAATGGGGTACTTATAGAAAAAATTAACCTCCATACCCTTCGTTATTCAATTTTTTAAAAAATATTTCCCGGATTTGAACGATCAACAACCAGATTTCCTGACTTAATTGGGTCAGGAATGATGGAATTCAAAATGTCGTTCATACTTGTCATTTTGTCAAATATACTTTACATGCAAGAGTTAGCATCTCAGGTATTCAAAGGTTCATCCAATAAAATAGCCGGTTTATGTCTGCCCGGGCCTGTGAGTATTTTTTGGTTGTTACAGTTTGATTTTTAATGGTTTGCTTTAATATTTGAATAATTTCAATACCCTGCTGACCTATTAATTGTTAGTCGTAAAATGGTAAGAACCTGAGCCAATTTCCAGATTCAGATAGCCACCTTCAAACCCTTTTACTTTAATCTCGCCGCTGTTTTTCAGAAGCTTATTACTTTCAAAAACCTGTTGAGGATTTTTTGCCGGGACAAATACATTTGCGCGTGTGTTTACAGGAACCGTAATCTGCAGGCTAAGTTGTTGCCCATCCTTCTTCCATGAGGAGGTAATTTCTCCATTGATTGAATGATAAGTGGCTTTTACATAATTAATTCCCGCTTTTGCAATTTCAGGTTTAACGGTAAAGGTTCTGTACCCGGCCAGTTCTACTTTTATTCCGGCCATATTGCCGAACATCCATTCGTTCACTGAACCAAATGCGTAATGGTTAAATGAATTCATTCCGGCATTATTTTCAAATCCCTTCCCTTTAATGTAGCTGTTCCACCGTTCCCAAATCGTATTTGCACCGTTCATCACCTCAAATCCCCAGGAAGGGTATTCTGTACTTAATAATAATTTATAAGCTTCGTCGCTGTGACCTGTTGCAGAAAGTGAAGGAAGTAAGGGTTTGACACCCAAAAAGCCTGTTGAAAGTTTGCCTCCATTGCTGTGAATCAATTCTGTAACAAAGTTTCCAGCCCTTGTGGCCATGGCTTCACTGAGCATATTCATATAAATTGCATTGGCATAAGCAGTTTGGGTATGACCATCAAAGCCCAATGCTCCATCAATGTAACCATCTCCATTCCCGTAAGCCCTTGAATCTGTCCGGAATCGCCCGGATCCATTGGTATAATGTTTTGAAAACGCTTTTTTTGCCTTATTGAAAACTGATTCAAAATATTCAGCATCAGATTTTTTGTCAATTGCCTCGGCCATTTCCCCCATTAAAGAGGCACAATAGGCAAAATAGATGGATGCCAACAAATCGGGGGGCGTTTTTTTGCCTACCGAGAGCCAGTCGCCATAACCACCTTTAGGGGAGATCTCTTCAAAACTACCCTCCTTAAAAACATATTCCCCTTTGGTTTTATTTTCCAGAAACTTCAGATATGACACCATATTGGGCCAAAACCGGCGGATCAGTTTGGTATCGCCATACGTTTTGTAAATGGTATAGGGACAAACGATTCCGGCCTCAGACCAACCCGGCGAATAGGCATCGGTAGCCCTGACATTTGGCGCCGGGGCATATAACGGATAGGTGTTGTCAGCACGTTGGGCATCATTGAGATCCACCAGCCATTTGGTGAAAAATGCGGCTATATCGTTGTTAAAAGTGGCCGACTTCACATAAGCCTGGGCATCACCAGTCCAGCCCAGCCGTTCGTCACGCTGCGGACAATCGGTGGGAACATCGAAATAATTGGAACGCTGTGTCCATACAATATTATGCCACAGCTGATTAATCATTTTATTATCCGTTTCGAATGAACCTGCTTCGGGTGTTGAGGAACTAAGGACGATACCCGTAATGGCATCCGGTGAAGGGGCAGTGCGAAAACCCGACACCTCGACATACTGAAAGCCATGGTAGGTAAACTTCGGTATCCAGGTCTCCCCGTTTGCATCTCCCCTCAAAATATAGGTATCGGTTGCCCTGGCTTTTCTAAGGTTTTCGGTCATTAATCCACCATCGGGAAATAATACTTCACCATATTTTATACGGATCGTATCCCCCTTTTCCCCCCTCACATTGAGTTTAACAACGCCTGCAAAATTCTGACCCAGGTCAAAAATATAGTTACCCCCGCTTCTTGCAGTAACTTTTTTGGCTTTCAATACGGTGTACAACTGAATGGGATTTCCCGGGTAACTCTCTGTTTTACGTTCCGGTTTGTCGGGAAATACAGTACTGTTTTTCCATTTTGAATCGTCAAAGCCGGCACTACTCCAGTCTCCGAATTCCAAACTGGCGTTATAGGTCATCCCGTTCAGAATATCTGCTTCCAGGATTGGACCATGACTTGTTTTCCAGGATTGATCGGTTGCGATAAGCTCTTTTCCCCCATTCTGGTATTCAATTTCAATCTGTGCTTTTAAAAGGGGCGTTTTTCCGTAAAAATTCCTTACCACGGGATTCCCGATAAGCAGTGCATAACCCAGATAACCAGCATACCAGCCATCAGCCAGGATTGCGCCAAAGGCATTTTTACCCTTTTTCAGTTCGGATGTTACGTCATAGGTCTGGTAATAAACACGCTTGTTGTAGTCTGTCCATCCCGGTGTGAAATAATCGTTTCCGATCCGTTTTCCGTTGATCTGAAATTCGTATAAACCGAGCGATGTTACGTATAACCTGGCGCTCCGGATGGCTGATTTTAACTGCACCTCTTTTCTGAAAAAAGGGGAAGGGGGTAAATGATAAATTTTCCCTTTCCCAAAAGCGGTCAGATCATTTCCGATCCATGCTCCTTTCCAGTCTGTGATGCTCAGTAAGCCCATTTCCCACAGGGCGGTCTCACTCCAGTTGCCGGCTACACCCTCTTTATCCCAGCTCCTGACTTTCCAGAAGCAGGAAATTCCGGATTGCAGGGACTTTCCATCATACTCTACCTGATTGGTGGCATTACCCATGACTTTACCCGAATCCCAGAGATCGGCTTTTCCGGATGCCAACACTTCGGGTGATGAGGCCACGATAACCTGATAAGCGGTTTGTACCTGCCCCCTGATGTTGGAGGATAATTCCCAGCTTAACCGGGGATTTCGGGCATCAGTCACCGGATTCATCTTATACTCTGTCCGAAGGTTTGCCGGTTTTATGTCAGTAGTCCGGGCAAAAGTTTGACCCAAGGATAACGCAACATAAAGGGCGGTTAACCAAAGATACCTGAGCCGGGGATTCAAATTTCTATTGTTCATGATAGTTATTAAAGGTCTGCAATTTAGAGGTAATCCAAAGCAATAACTTTCAATATTTGACCAAATAATTTCAAATATGTCCCGAAAAGACTTATCAGGGATATTATTATCAGGCTTTCTTGTCCGGGGAATTGGCAATCAGCATCAACAGAACCGTCACTAAACTTCCTTTCGCTCAGAATGACAATCATTTAGAC
>JAHEYS010000138.1 GCA_023251475.1 Prolixibacteraceae bacterium | reverse complement strand
GTTGTCAATTATTCAATCCCGATGGCAATTCATCGTGTTCAGGCCAATGGCAAGGTTTCAGCAGATATCGGCAAGGTTGCCATTGAGCGGGGACCAATTGTCTATTGCCTCGAAGGAATTGACAATCAAAATATCGATCAGGTAAGCATGACTAATGTAACCGGATTGACTGCATTGTTTAACCCCCGGTTATTAAACGGGACTGAAACAATTTCAGCACTTGACGGATCGGGAAATAAACTCTTTACCGCCATTCCCTACTACGCCTGGAATAACCGTGGCGTAAGTAAGATGAAAGTCTGGATTCCAAAACAATAGACCCCTTCCAATATTATTTGCTTTTAAATCATCCTATATTTCAATCATCATGCAACTCAGATCCAACTTCACTTTAACAATTATTTGCTCGCTCCTTTGGGCAACTGTGACATTTTCACAGGAGCATCTGATCACCGTAAATACCTCTAAACCTGTGGCTACCGTTCAACCTACCATGTGGGGGATATTTTTTGAAGATATTAATTTTGCCGCTGACGGCGGTATTTACGCTGAACTGGTCAAAAATCGTTCATTTGAGTTTTCCAAACCACTGATGGGCTGGAAAATCATGAAGCCCGACACCACCACCGGAGTTATGATCATCAATCAAAGCCAAACCAATCCCAACAATCCCCGATATGCCCGGATTACTCTTGCCCATGGCGAACCATCGTTTGGATTATCCAATGAGGGGTTCCGGGGAATGGGGATTAAAAAAGGAAATTCCTACCATTTTTCGCTCCTGGCCCGTCAGGTGGAAGGGAGCAAGGTGAAAATGCGTATTGAATTAATCAGTTCCAAAGGAGAAGTGAACGGCACTGCCAATCTGGTTCCGGTAGCAGGAAACTGGAAGAAATGCGATGTTAGTTTTATTGCCACCTCAACTGCGCAAAAAGCCCGCTTAAATATCTGGTTTGAGGGAGAGGGGGCTCTGGATCTAGATATGATTTCACTTTTTCCGGGCGATACATGGAAAAACCGTCCGGGTGGACTTCGTGCCGATCTCGTACAATTACTGGCAGATTTAAAACCTGGCTTTGTCCGGTTTCCAGGCGGATGTGTAGTTGAAGGGAGGGAACTGGAGACCCGCTATCAATGGAAAAAGACGGTTGGAAATATTGACGACCGGAAATTGATTGTTAACAGGTGGAATACTGAATTTAAACACAGATCAACCCCCGACTATTTTCAAACCTTCGGCATGGGCTTTTTCGAGTATTTTCAGTTAGCTGAGGATATTGGCGCTGAACCACTTCCAATTTTAAGCTGCGGGATGGCCTGCCAGTTTAATACTGCCGAAGTTGTGCCGCTCGACCAACTTGAGCCGTATATTCAGGATGCGCTTGATTTAATTGAATTTGCAAATGGTGAACCTGATTCCAAATGGGGTAAGGTGCGTACCCAAATGGGGCATCCGGCCCCTTTCAACCTGAAAATGATAGGCGTTGGGAACGAGCAGTGGGGTGCCCAGTACATCGAGCGATACAAAATTTTCGAAAAGGCGATTCATGAAAAATACCCTTCTGTCAGGATCGTGTCGGGGACAGGCCCCTCCCCTTCCGGAAAAAATTTCGATTTCGCTTCAAACGAACTCAAAAATCTGAATGCGCAAATCGTTGATGAACACTACTATATGAATCCAGAATGGTTCCTGAAAAATGCAAACCGTTATGATAATTACGACCGGAACAGTTACAAAATTTTTGCAGGAGAATATGCGGCTCACAGCCCCAAAACCGTTCAACCTGAAAATCAAAATAACTGGCAAAGCGCGCTGGCAGAGGCAGCATTCATGACTGGTTTGGAACGCAACGCAGATGTGGTACAGCTCTGCTCCTATGCCCCGCTTTTTGCCCACATCGATGGGTGGCAGTGGGCGCCCGATCTGATTTGGTTTGATAACCTGAACGCTTTTGGAACGGTCAATTATTACGTGCAGAAAATGTACTCCAACAACAAGGGTACGGAGGTTTTGTCCATGCTGCTCGCCAATAAACCTGTTACCGGTCAGGACGGACTTTATTCCTCTGCCACTTTCGATCGCCATTCTGATGAAATTATCCTGAAACTGATCAATTCCGGTGCACAAGCTCAGTCTGTGAATGTTCGCATGGAAGGGTCAAAAAAACCGGCAAACAAAGCTAAATTGACCGTTCTCAAAAGCGACGATCTTACAACATCCAATTCATTGGAACATCCTACCCGCCTTTGCCCGGTAGAGCAGGAGATAACCATAAATGGGAAAATATTAAATCAGGTGCTTGCCCCATATTCTTTTTCAGTGATCAGGATTAAACAGCAGCATTGACGCTTTTACTTTAACTGAAAAATGATCTCATTTTAAAACTAGCAGAATTCCGCTGATTAAAAACGTAGCGTCCTGAATTAACCGGGAAAGATGCTCCTTCATATTTTTCGTAGCCAATAGAATGCCAGGTCTGTTGGCTACTGTTTTTTATGTAATTTACCTATCTTTGGGATGGGAATAGACGATCTGATCAACTTGCGTATATAGGAAAATTCCTGTTTTAATGGTGTTAATCTAAATTTATTTTCATGCAAAGAACTAAATCCGGCTCAGGTCAGCCAAAAACAAAAAAAAGTTTTCCGGCACTAATAATAATATTTGTTATCCTCTTTCATGGCATTATCTATGCACAGTCGCAGCCAATGATACCTGAGAATCCGGGAGTTGTGCATCATTGGGTGGAACAACACTTTGCCAAAGGGAAAGTTCCCCCGTTTTCGTTTGTATATGGCGGAAAGAAATCGGACCGTTTTATCAGAAACTGGAATTTTCGAAGCGAAAAGTTGCCATCAGATGAGCCAAATGCAGAGAAGCTCCTTTACACCTATTCGGATAATAAAAGCGGACTCGCGGTTAAGTGCACAGTCATCTGCTTTTCTGATTTTCCGGCAGTCGAATGGGTACTGAAATTTTCCAATACCTCTAAAAGCAATACACCGGTGATTGAGAAAGCTGCAGTTATTGACCAATCATTTGATGCAGCAGAAAAAGGTGAATTTATTCTTCATCACAACAAGGGAAGCAATGCTGAAAGGTGGGATTTTCAACCAATTGATGAAAAGATGCAGACCGGGAAAAATATATACATGACACCGGTTGGCGGACGTTCCTCAGACAATACGGCCTTCCCATTTTTCAATATTGAAACACCTGGATCGCAGGGAATTATGGTAGCCATTGGCTGGACAGGAAAATGGTATGCCGATGTTATGCAGACCGGTGGGCAATCTGTCTCATTGAAATCCGGGATGGAAAAAATGAGATTGTCACTATATCCCTCTGAAGAGATCCGCACCCCAAAAATCAGCCTCCTATTCTGGAAAGGGGATAACCGGATGATTGGTCATAACCAGTTCCGACAGTTTATCCTTGCCCATCACTCCCGCAAAATAAATGGGAAATATGCAGAATATCCACTTTCGGGCAGCTTTGACTATGGCGATCCGGAACCGTGCGGTGAGTATAATTGTCTGACCGAAGAATTTGCCATTGCACTGGTCAAAAGGTACCAGCAATTCAGAATTCTTCCGGAGGTATTCTGGCTTGACGCAGGATGGTACACCGGGTGTGGCTGGGACAAGGCCAAAGGGGGATGGTGGCAGAATGTAGGCAACTGGACAGTTGACAAGGAGCGGTTCCCGCGTGGATTAAAACCAGTTTCAGATGCCGTTCATGCCACGGGAGCCAAATTTATGGTATGGTTCGAACCTGAGCGGGTCAGTCCGGGATCAATGATCGACCGCGAACACCCGGAATGGCTGATCAAACTCAAAGGCAGTGACAATTATCTTTTTGATTTGGGGAACAAAGCAGCCCTTGCATGGCTTACAGACATGATATCCAACCTGATAAAAAATGAAGGAATAGACAATTACCGGCAGGATTTCAATTTTGATCCGATGCCTTACTGGGAATCCAATGATAAACCGAACCGTATTGGCATTTCCGAAATAAGGCATATTGAAGGACTTTATGCATTTTGTGACAGTTTACTTACCCGGTTTCCAAATCTTCTGATCGATAACTGCGCCAGTGGAGGCCGTCGCATCGACCTGGAAACAACTTCGCGAAGCTCCCCTTTGTGGCGTACCGACTATCAGTATGGCGAACCAAACGGATATCAGTGCCATACCTATGGGCTGAATTTTTATCTCCCGATTCATGGAACAGCAATCTACAAAACAGATAGTTACACTTTCAGATCAGGTCTGGGAGCTACCGCAGTGATGAACTGGGAAGTGACGGGAAAAGCCTCAGAACCCATTCCGGCCATTCAGAAACGGATTCAGGATTACAGGAACCTGCGCCCTTATTTCTACGGGGATTATTACCCATTAACCCAAAGCAGAAATAACACCGGCGACAATGTGTGGCTTGCTTACCAGATGAACCGGCCCACTCAGAAAGATGGAATTATTCTCGCCTTTCGGCGCAGTGGAAGTAATTCAGAATCACTGTTTATAAAACCTTGCGGGCTTGAACCAAACAACAATTACGAATTATTTTACGATGATTATGGCGTGCGAAGTCAGAAAACAGGTCTGGAATTAATGGATGGATTTGAGATCACTATTCCTCAGAGAACCTCATCACTACTAATCATGTACCACAAGCTACCCGGAAAAGAGTAAGAGCACGGTCTATTCCGATTGTTCAGTCTCCTTGTTCTTCAGTTTTCTTACATAATAAGCAGAGATACCGATAGAAATAATTGCAAATGCAAGAAATGCCAGTATCCTGAAAATAAGATCAGTTTTTGCCATATCAACCAGAAAAAGATAGAAAGCAGATACCAGCAAATTGGCCATTCCCATCCAACGGTACTTGATACTTTTAATAAGGATGCTTAATCCAAAATAAACCCCTGCTACAAAAAGCCAGGTAACCGTGATATATTGCCCGGGTAACCCCTTGTAGGTGGCATACAGCATAGAGAAAAACAGGGTAAACAGATAGATATTACGTATAAAATCAGTTTTAATGTTTAAACGTTCCTTCTGCCAGTTGATCAACCTGGCAGACATGAAAGCCACAACAGGTATTGAAAAATTGACCGAATTTAGTTCGCCCGAAATACGATAATATCCCAATGCCAGAAACAGAAGCAGAAATGTATTAATCAGCGTGATGATATGCGATCGGTACCAAAGAGCCACGACCAGTACTAAAAAGCTTTGGCAGATCAATAACATAAATGAATCGGGAAAGTGATAAATTCCATTAATTGTCACACTGATGGCAAAGAACCCATACAGGGCAAACAATGCCGGGGAGTACTTCCATGGAGAATAAAATTTCAGAAAAACAGAATAGACAATGCTGTAAACCGAAATTACTGTAAAAAATGGAATATAGGCATTGGGAAAATAGGAGAACACCAGTACCAGTATTAAAACCGAATAGGACATCCCTGAAAAAAGGACCGTCATTAATACCGAATAATCAGGATATGATTTGCCTGGCTTCCTCAGTACCACCAAAGAATAAATAGCTGTTGTAATTGAGAAATAGGCGAATGCAAAGTGAAACGTCAAATCATCGGAACGCTTCACCAAAGAAGTTTTATCGGTCAGCATCCAGACAAGGTAAGTCAATGAAGTGACACACAGGATAAAAATCATTGGCTTCCACCAGTTATACTGCCAAAAAGAGTAGACCGCCAAACCGGTTATTACGATCGAAATCAGGAAAAACGGATGAGTGGAATCAGATACAAAAGCGGTGATCATGGCCAGGATAAAAGCGAGTCCCGCCAATACAGCAGATTGTTTTTTGACAGCCAGGAAATACTGCATCCCACTTAAAGCCAGCAACAGCACTACGGCTAATCCGTTACTGGTCAATAATGGATTAGCGGTGTAATAGTGAAGTCGAAACAGGATAAAATAGAGGATGACAAATCCGGAGAGATAAAACATATATGACATGTAGGTATAACTTTTCCGGAAATACCCCGACATCATAAATATTCCTGCCACAGCTACGACACCAACGATAAAGGAGGTCACAGGCTGACCTGCATCATTGAAATATTGCCAAAGAAAAACAATGGCAAAAAAGAGGACGATATTTCCCAGCCATGCCAGTCCGTATTCGCCAAGTTTAGTCTCAAACAGCGAACTGATCGAAATATTCAGATCTGAAAATTCAATATCCTTCTCATCTGTCTCCTCTCTCAGAAAAGCCGGTGGCTGTTTCAATGGTTCCCTGCCGGATTCCAACCGGCCAATCCGCTCTTCAAGGCTATTCAGCCGGGTTAGAATCCTGTCAAAATCTTCTTTCTTAACAAAATCGCTATCCATAATTTATTCCTCCAGGTTCCCGTGATCCGTTTCAATTTTTTTCCATGGCGGTAACAGCCAAAGCAGGAATGACAAAATAAGGAAGGGTACGATTAACCAGATAGCGGCCATTAAATAACCCTCGGCGCCGATCATTCCAACTTTATAGGAGGTATATCCGTAAAAACTTTTTGAGAATAACTGACCACCAATGACCACATTCCATCGCATAAAGAATATCCCGATCAGGATAAGTACAGAAAGTACCAGGTAGATCACTTTACGTATTTCAGCCCTTGGTTTATAAAACTGAAATGTCCCCAGGGTAAGTAAGGGTAAAATTGTACCGAAGAATCCCTGAACAATAAACAGGGTAAAGAATAACTGCCCAAAGACCAGTTTATGCAGGGCTTCAAATGATTCTTCAGCGACATAAATCCTATGTATCTGATCCAACCCTTCGAGGGTAAAATCAATGATTAAAATATAGAAAAGATACCTGGCGATTGTATCCAGACAATTCATATCGATCACCTGCCTGCGGATTTTACTCAGAATAATATAGATCCCCATCACCAGGGCAATTCCCGAAACCATTGCCGAAAAAAGAAAAATCACCGGCATTAAAACGGTCGACCACCAGGGGTTTGCCTTGATTGATCCAAAAATAAACCCGACATATCCATGCAGTAAAAATGCGGAAGGGACACCGATAACAGTAACGATATAACCGATCCGGTTATCCAGCGCTACTGATTTTGGTGAGATATCTGTTGTCCAAAGCGAAAGGAGCCGGTACATGAACCGTTTAAAACCAGTTGTTTCACCAGCCCATATGACCATGTCACGGCGGTAATCAAACCAGATCTCCAGAAACAGCACAACCATCAGGTACCAAAGATAGACAAACCCAAAAATGGCCATTGCCGAGCTCGAATGAGGGGTGATCATGATTTCATAAGCCCTGAGCGGTTTACCCAGGTGACTCACCAGTGGCATGGTAGCCACAAGCATAAACGAAAATGCGGTAAGCAGGGCAATACCATAAGTTGGCTTTAATATCCGTATCTTGAATATCCGTTCCAGTGAGGCGAGTATAAAAGCCCCTGCTACCAATCCTGTGATATAAGGATACAGCACAATGAGTATACTCCAGTTTAGTTCAATCTCGTTAGGATAGACATAGCCATCAACTTTCGAAAGAACTTCATACAAATCTTGAAGATGTTGTTCCATATTATCTCACCTCCGGGTTTAAAGCGTTATAAAATAATTTTGAACCTGTGTTCAGATTTGGTTTAATCACCATGCAGTTATGATTTTTAAGGAAGTAATTAATCTCACTTCCCGGATCGTTTAAATCGCCAAATATTCTTGCCTTTGTTGGGCAAATCTCAAAACATGCCGGCTTTAACCCCTTTTTCAGGCGGTGAAAGCACAATGTACATTTATCAACCGTCCCTTTGTCCGGATGGATATACCGGCAGCCGTAGGGACATGCCTGAACGCAGTACCTGCAGCCAATGCAATACTTTTCATCCACGAGCACTATCCCTTCCTCCGTTTCGAATGTTGCGCCAACCGGACAAACCTGGGTGCAGGGTGATTTGGCGCAATGATTACACATTTTAGGGACAAAAAACGATTTGAAAATATCTTTGTCGGGCACCGACTGTTTGAAACCGTCAATCCCGCCATTTGGTGATTCAACAACGATGGAACCATCATTTTTTATGGTATACTGCTCTACCCAGGAACGGAAATAGAATGGGGCCTGCGGCACATTGTTCTCCAGCTTACACGCATTGGCACATTTCCCGCACCCAATACATTTATTAATATCGATACCAATTCCGTACCATATCCCTTTGGCATTGGGCGTTACAGCGGCAAACAGCAAACCGTCATACCCTGCCAGGACAGAAGTAATTGCCACTCCGCCAGCCAGGGCTGTCCCGGCACTGAAGAAATCTCTTCTTGAAAGTTTAGTCTTCTCTTTTTTCATGGAAATAATTGGTTTTTCAAGGTTGATGAGGACTATGACAATCAATACATTTAAACGCCTCCTTGGTATCGGGATCCCCGGGGTTATGTTTCACCGGATCGATCTGATGAATCATCGTGGTGTTAATGGTGTCAAACTGAATCTTTATCCGCGCCGCATTCAGCTGATGGCAGATAATACAGTCCTTCCGCTCACCGGGTTTATACAACTTCAGAGAATCGGGTAACGCTCCGTTTTTAAACTGACCGGCATAGGTGGCATGTTTAAGACCCGGACCATGACAAACCTCGCACTTCAGGTTTTTATGAAATCCCTTGTCTTTTTCAGAACGGATACCGCCGTGACATTTGGTACAGCTGTCAGTCACCGTATAATGCATTGGCCGCATCGCGTTTTCCGGAATTGCCTTAGCCCGGAAATGTCCCAACTCACCAAATGATTCCGGTCTTAACACCTGTCGCAGAACCAAAAAAAGCGCCAAAAATAGTGAAAAAGCGATAATTAGTCGTTTAATGTGTTGTGGCATGTGTGTAGTGTTTGGTAATTAGTAACACAAAATTAACATTCACTTTCATATATCAATAAAACATATGTAATTTATAATGATTATCAATAAAAATGGATGTTCTGATAACAGATCAGCAAAACTGTGTAATGTTTTGAAAATTTACCTCCGGATTAAGAATCGTCCCGATTAAATTTAGTAACCCATATTTTCGGTATTTAAACCTACGATATAACTAAATCCAAAAGCTATCTTTTTTAGGTTCGGTTCCAGGATCGAGGGGAACTTAGTAGCATTTGATCTTCCGACAAAACAATTCCATTACCTTATTTTCAGACAATAAGATTGAATTGATTCCGGATGTAAAAACAGTAAAGTTGAAATAGGCGAATAGGGTATTCCAAATTTCTTTAACCTGCACTGCCACGGAAGGAAAAAACAAATCAGGTTTCTACAATTGAAACTATTGTCAATTATTTCAGGTTGAGTGATGACAAATTGTTCTCTTGAAGAGAGGGCGCAAGAATGATATATCCAACTGATTATGATTCGTTTAAATGATAAAGCTAAATTACAAAATGCAAAACTTCAGATGAATCTTTAATTCTGATAAGGCACAGGTATGCAATATTACATTTTGAATTTTAATATATTCATTTTGAGTTCGTCCGGATCATTTCCCATCCACAATAATAGGGGAACCTTTTTTACTGTCCATGATGATAAGTTTGGCATTGGGTGATGTTGCAATGGCTTTAATCATCTCATATTGCAGCTGCTTGTCGCTGAGTCCTGTACTCAAAATCTTCTGGTAATCGGCGATGCCCTGGGCCTCTACCCGCTTCCGTTCTGCTTCCTGCTTTTCTTTCTGAAGTACAAAGGTCATTTTCTGGGCCTCCTGTTCTGCATTGATTTTGGATTCGATGGCAGCTTTTACCGACGCTGGCAGGGTAATATTCCGGACCAGCAACTGCTCCAGAATTAATCCTCTGCTTTTAAAATCATCCTCAATAGTTTTAAAAATACGGGTCTGGAACTCGTCCCGTTTGGTGGAATAGAGGGCAACCGCATCGTAGTAGACGGCATTATCCCGGATTTTGGTCCGACAGATCGGACGAACGATAGTGTTCCGGTAATCCGTCCCAATCTCCTTTAAGATACGTGGCGCCTCGCGTGAGATTACTTTGTAAAGTACTGTCAAATCGATAATTACTTCAAGGCCATCAGCCGATAATACCCGGATGGCATCATCACCTGACTTGTCCCCTTCGTCGTGAACACCCGACATGGTATAATTTTGGGTACGCACATCAAAAGTTACCACCTCAACCAGGGGATTTATCACATTAAGTCCGCTTTCAAGAATATTGCTATTCACCTTCCCAAATAGTTTCTGAACACCTACATCTCCCGGCTCGATCTGTTTTACAGACGATAATCCCAATCCGACCAATGTTATCAGAATCCCTATTAACCTGATCGTTCCGGTATATTCCCGTACCTGTGAGTCAGCGTTGGCAAGTGCAAAACTTAACCCAACAGCAACAATTCCAATAATAATTAATAACATATTTTTATGATTAAAAGGTAAATAATCAGACCCTTGTTGATGCAGTAAATGTACTAATAATGATAGTATTATAATTAATCTTTAATTTTAATAATGAAACCGGCATTCAACCGGCAAAAAAAAAAGTGAACCAGTCACAGCTACGTTTGTAGGTGCCGGCATGCTTAAATTATTGTGTATGCTGATACGGATCAGAAGTAATATTACGCTGCATATACCTTAACATCCAGTCTCTTACATCCACAGTCCAGTTCAAATTAGTCCCCATTTCCCCTCCTTTCTTTTATTTGATTTCCACATATAAGTACCTAAAACCGGTCACATCGGTTTTACAATCAACAAGAAAAATAAGTTTCCGGTTTAGTCTGGTTATCCAGAACGAATATAAATTATTTAAGTTTCAAAGAACAGCATTAAAATGAATCAGTTGTTTAAAACAATTTATTCAATTCGGTTTGTGATTTTATAATCATGGCGATTTCATCTGCTTAAATGGGTGGAATAGAAAAATAATTTTGGCATTCTCTAAATTATTGATCCTTTTTTGAATATTTTTACGTTTTAAATACTAATTAATCTGATAAATGAATATAGAGACTTACTTTAAAATCAGCTATGGCCTATATATAGTCACGACCCAGTCGGGAAACAAAAAAGGGGGATATATTGCCAATACGTTATTCCAGGTAACCGCAACCCCGCCGCAATTTGCAATAAGCTGCAATGTAGATAATTACACGTCAGAATTAATCAAACAGAGTGGAGTTTTCGCCTTTTCAGTTTTAAGCGAAAAAGCCAACCCTACCATCATCGGAAACTTTGGGTACAAAAGCGGTCGTGATACCGATAAATTCGCGGGGGTCAATTACTTTAAAGGAAAATCAGGGATCCCGATTGTTACCGACTCATCGGTGGCCTGGTTTGAATGCAAAGTTGTTCATTCTTATCAGGTTGGCACCCACATTATTTTCATTGGTGAGGTGATCGATAATGGCATGATCGACGAAAAGATGAAATCGCTAACCTATAATTATTACCGGGAGGTGCTGAAGGGTTATTCACCAAAAAATGCACCGACCTACATCGAGAAAGCAAAGGTAGAGGCGGTTTTGAAGGAAAGTGAGCAAAACGCAGCGGTCTGGCAATGTCAGTTATGCCATTATGAATATGAGGAGGTCAAAGGGGATCCCATCTCAGGAATCCCTCCGGGAACCTCGTTTCTTGAACTTCCAGATGACTGGGTTTGTCCGATATGCGGCGCCGAAAAATCGATGTTTGAGAAGGAATAGAGGTAATTTTAGTTGATTCAGACACCTAAACCATTAATCGATGAATGCCCCAAAACGTAATTCAGAGGATCAAGTGAAAGAAGCAACCCAATTTAAGAAAGAAACTGCCGGTTTTCCAATCGTGGGGATAGGTGCTTCAGCAGGGGGGCTCGAGGCGTTGGAACAGTTTTTTCACAAAATGCCCAAAGAGAATGGCATGGCCTTCGTGGTTATTCAGCATCTCGATCCGAATCATATCGGGATAATGCCGGAACTGATGCAGCGGACCACTTCAATGACTGTTTTTCAGGCCACCGACCGGATGAGGATTAAACCAAACTGCGTATATGTGATCCCACCAAATAAGAGCATGTCGTTGCTCAATGGATTGCTCCACCTGTTCGAACCGGTTGCAGCGCACGGTTTACGCCTGCCTATTGATATTTTTTTCCGTTCCCTCGCCGAAGACCGACAAGAAAAAAGTATCGGGATTATCCTTTCGGGTATGGGTTCAGATGGAAGTTTAGGGGTGCGGGCGATCAAAGAAAAAAACGGCATGGTACTGGTGCAAACACCTGATTCTGCTAAATTCGACGGGATGCCAAGAAGCGCGATAGCGGCGGTAATTGCCGATGTGGTCGCGCCGCCTGAAGAATTACCTGCCAGGCTCCTTACTTTATTGAAATTTTTACCGGCTACAAAACCAGATACTGAAATAGACAGCAAAAGCAGGAGCAATATCGAAAAAATCATTATTCTGCTACGCGAACAATCGGGCCACGACTTCTCCTCCTATAAGAAAAATACCTTGTTCCGACGAATCGAAAGGCGTAAGGGGATACACCAGATAGAGAAACTCCAAAGTTACGTCCGGTATTTGCAGGAGAATCCCAAAGAATTGGATATACTCTTCAAAGAGTTGTTGATTGGCGTAACGAGCTTTTTCCGTGACAGCGCCGTATGGGAGAAACTTAAGGAGAGTATACTTCCCGAGATGTTTAACGAATTGCCCAACGGATATGTGGTGCGTGCCTGGGTAACCGGCTGTTCAACGGGTGAGGAAGCCTATTCGCTGGCAATCATCTTCAAGGAGGCAATAGAAAAAATCAAAAAACACAAAAATTTAACCCTTCAGATCTTCGCCACCGATCTCGACCAGGATGCCATCGAGACCGCAAGAAAAGGCTACTTTTCCAGAAACATTGTTGCCGATGTTTCACCTGAGCGGCTTCACCGGTTCTTTTTGGAGGAGGGCGAATACTTCAGGGTAAAAATTGCCATACGCGAAATGGTGGTGTTTGCACCTCAGAATGTGATCAAAGACCCCCCCTTTACAAGGCTTGACATTCTCACCTGCCGCAATATGCTGATTTACATGGAGCCTGTGCTGCAAAAGAAATTAATTGCACTGTTTAATTACAGCCTCAATCCGGGAGGAATAATGACACTCGGCACTGCCGAGACCCTTGGCGGACAAAATGAAGGATTTGAAGAGCTGGATGGGAAACTGAAAATTTACAAACGAACGGTAACACCACTTGTCAATGAACTGAAAGATTTTCCCAGCGCCTTTCACAGGAATATATCAGCAAGAGAAGAAATTAAAAAACAGGTCATACGTACTGAAAATTTGCAGGCGCTCACCGATCAGTTGTTAATACAGCAATTTGTCCCTGCCAGCGTTTTGGTTAACGACAAAGGGGAGATACTTTACATTACCGGCCGTATCGGGAAATATATTGAACCAGTTGCGGGAAAGGTAAACTGGAACGTATTTGCCATGGCTCGGGAAGGGTTACGTGAAACACTTCCAACCGCCTTCCGAAGGGCGCTTCAATCCTTTAACCCGGTCGTTGTTCGAAGTATTAGAATTATAACAGGTGAGGGCACCCATTTTATAGACCTTACGGTACAGCATATCGAAAAACCTGATCCATTAAGAGGGTTGCTGATGGTGATATTCAACGATGTCCAAACGATACAGATCCCAGAAGGTGCCATCGCCAAAACAAAAAGAAGAAATGTCAGCTCCCGTTTTAAGGAGTTGGAAATTGAACTGCAACATAGTTATGAAGATCTGCAAAGCCTTCGTGAAGAGATGCAAACATCGCAGGAAGAGCTTAAATCTGCTAACGAGGAGTTGCAATCTACAAATGAAGAGTTACAGTCAACAAATGAGGAACTAACCACCTCAAAGGAAGAGATGCAGAGCCTAAACGAAGAGCTGCAGACAGTTAATGCCGAGTTGCAAAGCAAAATCGGTGATTTCGTGAAAGCCGACAGTGACATGAAAAACCTCCTGAACAGTACCGAAATTGCCACCCTTTTTCTCGACAAAAACCTGAATATCCGCCGGTATACCGAATCCATCACCAATATCTTTAAACTGCGCAATACAGATATCGGCAGGCCTTTCACCGATCTGTTCAGCAATCTGCAATTCCCCGAAATTGAACAATGTGCCACACAGGTCCTGAAAAATCTGATCCCTTTCGAAAAAGCGATATCAACGACAGATAAGAGATGGTTTAACGTCAGGATAATGCCCTATCGGACAGTGGAAGATCATATCGAGGGGCTGGTATTAACGTTTACAGATATTACAATGGCAAAAAAGCTGGAAATAGAACTTAAATATGCCCTGGAGGCGCTGCAAAAAAGCAAAGGGGAACAATGACCCCTCCTGGCAAAAGCTCAACTTTTAACATTTATATGGGAGGAATTGTAGCACATCGTTAATCATAAACTGAACATGAAAAATCTAAAAATCGGTACACTGTTTATGTTTGGCTTTTCAGCCATCTTATTGTCTATCTTAATTTTGGGATTTGTAACCTGGCGACAAACTGTTCAAATAAACCACAAAACAACTGCGATGTTCAATACCTCGCTGCAGGTCAGAGCAGCCATCGGCAAGCTGGAGTCAGCTATACTAACCATCCGGCTTGGAGCCGGCAATAGAATGATTGCCAAAAATAATCAGCAAAAACTGGCAGCCAGTCAATTGATCGGGATCGCTGAAAAGGACGCATTAAGGCAATTTGACTTTCTGAAAGACCAATACCCAGGTCAACCCACTGATATTGAGGAATCTGAAAAGTCGTTTATCAACTGGCTGATTAGCCTGAAAGAGAGTGCCGCTGCCGGATCTGCAGATACGGATCAGCAGGCAGATGGGAGTTTTCACTCTATCAATGAGCTAAATGGATTCCTGGAACAATTGTTAACCAGGCTAAAAAAGATTGACAACTTTGCCAGTGACAATACAACAGCAATAAAAGCAGATTCCGCACAATTAAGCGCCGCAGTGAACCGAAAACTCTTGCTGCTGACCACCTTGATCATTGCGATTTCTCTGCTGATCAGCTATTTTCTGTCAAGGGCGGTCCGTCAGCCTGTTCGTCAACTGGAAGACGCTGCTTCCAGGTTTAAAAATCGACGAAAAAATGAAAGCTGTTCGTATCAGTCTAAAAACGAGTTTGGAATTATAGCTGAATCATTTAATTCGATGGCAGTTGAAATTCAGAATACCAGAGACCTGAATGATAGAGTTGCCACCCTTGGCGCCCTGATGCTCAGCGAATATGATCCGATGAAATTCTTCAGGGTCACACTAAATACACTCCTGGAATATACTGGTTCACAAATGATTGCAGTTTTCCTGCTGAGTAAGGATAAAAAAACCTATGACCATTTCGAATCGATCGGTTTGTCCCGCAGCGGAAGGGGCTCATTTGATGCAATATGTTACGAAGGTGAACTTGGCGCAGTCTTATCTTCGGGCAAACTCCAACACATTAAAAATATATCAGAGAATACCAGGTATACCTATCATACGGTAAGCGGCAGGTTTATTCCACGAGAGATAATTACCCTTCCGGTGCTGACCGACAATGAAGTAATAGCCGTACTGTCACTTTTCACGATCAACAATTACAGTGAACAATCGTTAAAACTCATTGACAGGATCAGTAACCTGTTTTGTGCCAGGGTTGGGGGAATTCTGGCGTTGCAGAAAATCAGGGAATCCCTACAAAATCGCGAAAGCACCAATGAACTACCTGAAGATCAGCAGACAGAACTTCAACCACAACCAGTAGTGGCGACTATGGCGATCGAAGCAGCAGAAAATCGGAAGAGGGGAATAATTGAACTCAGTCATCTAACTGACAAGTCATTACAAAATATTAAATTATCCCGGACAGGGGAGACAGCCGATTTAATCCAATCCACCTCACTGAATCACGACAAACCCGTGGTTTTGGTAGTGGAAAAGAATGCTGACAATAGGATTGCAGTGAAGTCGTTGCTGACAAATGATTACATCGTCCTTGAAGCTATAGACAGTATTTCCGGAATAAAGATGGCCAGGAAACACCGGCCAAATCTTATTTTAATGGATATGGCACTTCCCGGAACTGATGATATTGAAGCTTTTAAAAGAATACATAGCAATGGCAAACTGCACCAAATTTACATTATTGCGCTGATTTCAAATTTAAAAACCTCAGATAGTGAAACTATTCTGTCTCGTGGCGCAGATGCATTTATCGCAAAACCCATTGATGAAAAATTATTTTTCAAAACAATCAACAGCGTTTTGTACGGAGAGATTGACCGGGAGTAATTAAACAAAATAAGGGATAATTCGACCTTTTGACTAACAAAACCAATGTAGCATGTCTCAATTTCGTCCTCCTGTTTTCGAAAAAAGGATGAATTTAAAACTAAACTTATGCCCAAAACATGGGCCAATTAACGACAAATGGAAACATCAGACCGAATGGATTATCAATTAGAGGATTTAGTAGATATTGAATTACTTCAACGATTACAGGAAAAGCTGAATGTCATTTATTCTTTTCCTTCCGCTATCATTGATAACAACGGTAAGATTCTCACCTCTGTGGCATGGCAGGATATCTGCACCAAATTTCACCGTCTCCATCCCCAATGTGAGGAAATGTGTATCAAAAGCGACAAATACATCTCAGATCATCTTCATGAAGCAAACCCTGCGGTCAGTTACATCTGTCCACACGGACTGACGGATAACGCAACCCCCATTATTATTGACGGGAAACATCTGGGTAATTTCTTTACAGGGCAGTTTTTTCTCGGGAAACCGAACCTTGATTTTTTCAGAGAGCAGGCAAAAAAATATGGGTTTGAAGAACAGGCCTATATGAAAGCAGTTAGAAAAACACCGGTCTGGTCAAAGGAAAAACTTTCGCAGTACCTCGATTTTATCAAAGATTTTATCGAAATAATCGCCGGCTTAGGACTTAAAAACATCAGACAGATTGAATCAAATCTCGCGCTTAAAAACAGTGAAGCGCGCAATCGTGCGATTATTCAGAGTACTTCCGACTGGATATGGGAGCTGGATAAACAGGGAAATTATTGCTATTGTTCGGAAAATATCGAACAGATTCTTGGTTTTACACCGGATGAAGTGATTGGAAAATCACCATTTGATCAAATGACAAGGGAAGAAACCGGGCGGAGTCACTCCATTTATCAGGGTATTCTTGTATCAAAGGGTGAAATCATCGATTTGGAGAATTGGAATCTTCACAGGGATGGACATGAAGTTTGTCTGTTAACCAATGGATTTCCGCTAATGGATGAAGCGGGTAATTTAAGAGGTTACATGGGCACCAATAAAGATATCACAGAAAAGAAGTATGCAGAGGAGTTGTTAACCAAAGAGAGAGGGAGGCTCTCATCAATATTAAAAGGGACTAATTCAGGATCATGGGAATGGAATATCCAGACAGGAGAGACCGTATTTAATGAACGATGGGCTGAAATTATTGGATATACCTTAGCCGAATTATCTCCTCTGTCAGTCGAAAAATGGAAGCATATTGCACATCCGCAGGATGTGATCGTCTCAGGGCAACTATTGAAAAAACATTTCAGGGGAGAATCGGATTTCTACGAGTTTGAAATGAGGCTCAGGCATAAGAGTGGCGATTGGATTTGGGTACTCGACCGGGGTAAGGTACATGCATGGGATAAAGATGGAAATCCGTTGCTGATGTCAGGTTCACATGTCGATATCACAAGACGCAAAAAAGCGGAAATTGCCTTGCGGGAGAGTGAAGCCCTGCTGGCAGAGGCTGAGAAGGTGGCTAAATTCGGAAGCTGGAGAACAGATCTGTCAAATTTCAGGTTGAGCTGGTCCAGCGAGACCTTCCGTATTTTTGGACTTGAACCTGACACTGACCAAC
>JAHEYS010000395.1 GCA_023251475.1 Prolixibacteraceae bacterium | reverse complement strand
TTGCTGGGTACTACTGGTCAGTGTGAGGTTTTTTGTGCCATCTGCATTTGGGTCTGCAGTAATCGTATTTTCTCCGCGAATGGCGATTGACCATAAAGCACCTGGTTTATTGCTTAATTTTGTGACCAGCACCCCTGGCACCTGTCCCTGAAGCGCCTGAGTCGGATTGGAGGGATTGCTCCTTACAATATCTGCCGCTTTGACCGATCCAACCGCCCCGGTGAGGTCTCTTCGTTTTATCGATCCGTAACCAATCACTGCAACTTCTTCAATTCCTACAGATTCATCGTTCAGTGTAAAGGATATCGTTGCTCTGTTTCCAACCAATGCCTCCTCAGGTTTCATTCCCACAAATGAACAAATCAGTCTGGTTTTTTCAGTGACGTTGGTAAGCGAAAATGAACCATTATTGTCTGTTACCGTTCCGGTTGTTGTCCCTTTTATTATCACAGATGCCCCGGGAATTGCCATCCCAGACGGATCGGTTACCTTTCCTGTGACCTTACGTTCAGCTTGCTGCGCACCTGGTTTTTCAGCCACATAATCTTTTGGGACTATCATGATCAGTTTATCCTTGATCGTATAGGTTAAATCTTCAGGACTGAGTATCTGATCAAGTATATCAAAAATTAAAGCATCCTTAAATTCACCGCTAATCGTATTCGAATTTTTTATGAGTGCATTTTTATAAAAAATCGAAAACTGGGAATTGGCCTCAATTTTGCTGAAAACACTTTCGAGCGTTTCCTTTTCAAACTTTAAACTCAACTTCGTATCCTGGGAATACGATTTGGCTGAAAGCTGCAAAAGGGCCGTAAAGAACAAAACAGTTGTTAGTTTCATAATAATCAACATTTTTTTGAGCATTGGCCATCCGCGATGCCTTTGCTTGGGATCGTTTTTTTTCATACTTTTACTTCGATTTTAATGAATATTAATTTCTAATGAATGACGTCAGTTGAGTAGCCGCTCAGCTGGCGTTTTTTAAATTATAATGCTTAATTTTCCAAATTGATTCTTTAGGGTATGACGATTGACAGGATATTATAAACTGTTGGTTTATCAAGGTTTGATGCTCATCAAAATTTTGCTGGCACGAGATCTTCCGGTCAATCCCTCATTCTTTCACGCTCTCCTTTCATTTGTTAGTCAAGTTATTAATTCGTCTGTATCTGATTCGTTTGATCACTTTTTTATTGTACAGTAATTTTGATTTGCCGTAAGTTCGTTTTCTTATAATTTATAGGGGTATATACTTTAATTGCATCCAGTACCTGCCAGATCGACTCTTCGTTTTTAAAAGTCCCCGTGAAATTCACCTCTCTGCCCGTTTTATTTTCAAGGGTGATGTCAACATCATACCAGTTCTCAAGCCGTTTCATCAATTCTGATAATGGGATATTTTTGAAGTTGAATTTATTCTGGACCCAGCCGGATGCTTCTGACGGGTTGACCTCATCCACATAGAAATAATGATTTTTTAAAATCAAAGCTTGTCCGGGTTTTAAAACCTTTTCAGCCTCGCCCATACGAACATTTACCTTCCCGTTCAAAAGGGTAATCTCCTTACGGCCAAATTCATCATACGCCATGACATTAAAAGTGGTCCCCAGCACCTCTACCTCACATTCATTGGTTTTAACAACGAAGGGCGCCTGCTCATTTCTGGCTACTTTAAAAAATGCCTCCCCTTTTAATTCAACCTGTCTGCTCTTTGATGAAAATGATCTGTAAATCAATCTTGTACGGGCATTTAGCCATACTTCTGAGCCATCAGGCAATTCAACATGTGATTTTTCACCACGCGGGGTCTCAAAAACAAGCGTTTCCGTAAGTGGTTTATCAGAGAGCAGATGGGTAAGGGCGGTTCCTGCAAAAAGGCCAAAAAGGAGTATTGCCGCAACGGAAGCCACCTGAACCCAGATTCTGCGGGGAAGGGGGATTTTATGTGCATCCGGCTTATTGATCAGATAGGATAATCTGTTCGCGTTCCGGTAACCCAACTCATCCAGTTCGGGCTGCTCTTCCCACGCATGTTTAAATTTTTCAAAATATTCACGGACCGACTTGTCCTGAAGCTGTTGCGTCAGCAATTCATAATCATTGTCAGCTAATTGTCCGCGAAAATATCTTGATATAATTTCCTTTAACTCCAGATTGTCCATTCGTATTATTTGGCCTTTGTGTCTATAACTGAAAAAGGCAGGGGCTACCCATCATTGGATTGAAATTTTTTTTCAACAGAATGAGTAATTAATTATAAATTCTTCATTACTAATATAATAATAGCAATTGGAATTTCTTCGGAAAAATTTTTACGGAACTCCTGGAGGGCTCGGCTGATGTGCCGTTCTACATTTTTTATATTGATCTGGAGCTTTTCTGAGATTTCCTTATTCTTTAAACCATCCATTCTGCTTAAGATAAATACCTCGCGGCAACGGTCAGGCAGACGCTGAATTGTTTTTTCTATTTTTGTTCTAAGCTCTTCTTCTATAAGTATATATGGTTCATTTCCAATAAAATCGATCCGGTATAATTCCTCGTATTTTGTTGTGGAATGTATCTCCTGCATCCTGTTATTCACGACCTTAAGGTGTTTAATATAATCAATGCACCGGTTTCTGACCAGCCTGAACAGATAACCCTCAAGATTAAGACTTTCAATTTCAGCCTTTTTCTCCCATACTTTCACGAACACCTCCTGCACGATATCCTGTGAGATGAACTCATCTCTTACAACATTTTTTGCAAAGTCATTTAAACGTGCAAAAAAGATCGAAAATATTAGCTCAAAGGCTTTTTGATCACCTCTCCTGACCTGATCAAAGAGTACCTCGGTTTTTCGTCGTTTTTTATCTTCCTCCCGGATTAGCATGGTTGCAGTTTAAAAACGGAGGCAAATATATCAATTCAATCGATACTAAGATGATTTTAAGAGGGATTACATTCATAAAACTTAATCGCTTACGATTAAACTAAATTACCAAAAAAGAGTCAAAAAAAGATAAATGAACAATTTTTAAATTGATGGATATAGTTTAACCAACAGAATTATTTATGAAAAAGCCAATTTTACGATTTTCAATCCTATTCAGTTATTTTATTATTTTGCTTTCTTTTTCAGTGGCCAAGGGGCAGGCGCCAACTAAGCCGGATTACAATATCAACTGGCCTGAATGGCGGGGATTATACAATACCGGCGCCGTAAAGGGGGGTGATACACCTGCGGAATTCAGTGAAACAAAAAATGTAAAATGGAAAGTAGAAATTCCGGGTAAAGGGCACGCCACCCCGATTATATGGGGAAACCAAATCATCATTCAAACAGCAGTTGCAACTGACAAAAAAACTGCAAAAACCGATGTAACTGAACCTAAGACAAATCCAATTCCATCTGGTCCTACTGAATTTATTCACCAGTTTAAGGTAATCTCGATTAATAAAAATACAGGAAAGATCAATTGGCAAACGGTTGTAAAAGAAGTATTGCCAATCGAGCGGACACATGAGCTGGGAAGCTGGGCTTCAAACTCTCCCTGCACCGATGGCGAAAATATTTTTGCCTTCTTTGGTTCCCGGGGGCTGTTCTGCCTCGATTTTAACGGAAACCTGAAATGGTCGCGTGATTTTGGACAAATGGATATTGTTGCCAGTTTTGGGGAAGGAAGCTCACCTGCAATCTATAAAGATAAAATATTCATACAATGGGATCACCAGGGGAAATCGTATATGTATGCCCTGAATAAAAAAACAGGTGAAGATGCATGGAAAGTTGAAAGAGCTGAGGTCACCTCCTGGGCAACACCCCTGGTTGTTGAAGTAAACGGTAAAGCCCAGGTCATCACCAGTGCCACGAATAAGGTGAGAAGTTACGATGCAGAAACGGGTAATCTGATTTGGGAGTGTGGTGGCATGACACGTAACGTAATCCCAAGTCCGGTATATGCTGATGGTATCGTTTACCTTTTGAGTGGTTTTCGGGGCAATTCACTTAAGGCTGTAGATCTGGCAAATGCAAAGGGTGACATTACAGGGAGTAAAGCCATACTCTGGGAATATAATCAGGATACCCCTTATACCCCAAGTTCCTTGCTGCTGAATGGAAAGTTATATTTTCTGAAGGCAAATAATGGAATTCTAACCTGCCTTAATGCCACTGATGGAAAAGTTTTGTACAGCAATCAGAAACTTGATGGGATCACCAATATTTTTTCGTCTCCAACGGGCAATAATGAAAAAATTTATTTTGCCGGACAAGGTGTGGTCGATGTTGTAAAGGCCGGCAGCGATTTTGTGCTGCTCAATAAAAATATCCTGGATGATACCTTTCATGCATCTCCTGTCATTGTTGGAAACGACCTGTTTTTAAGAGGATTTAAATATCTGTATTGTATCTCGGAAAAATAAACTGATTTTTAGGATCTCCTCAGATTTCATTAAATATTTTCAATCTCTGTTTGGTAGTATAAATCAGAATGTTTACTTTTGCACTCCAAATGTTCAGGTTGGCCCTTAAAGAGGTGATGTAGGTTTCCCGCCAGCCGGACCCAAATAAATAAATTGTAATTAATGTACGCAATTGTAGAAATCGCCGGACAACAGTTTAAGGTTGAGAAAGAAAGAAAGGTTTATGTACACCGCCTTCCACAGGAAGAGGGTGCAGATGTAACGTTTGAAAAGGTTTTGTTAGTTGACAATGAGGGTGTTATTAGCATTGGCGCCCCGGTCGTTGAGGGTGCTAAAGTTACCGCAACGGTGCTTAAACACCTCAAGGGTGACAAAGTGATCGTCTTCAAGAAAAAACGCCGTAAGGGTTATAAGAAGAAAAATGGTCACCGTCAATACCTGACACAGATTCAAATTACTGAAGTTTTAGCGTAAATTTTAAAAAAAGAGATCCATGGCACATAAAAAAGGAGCCGGTAGTTCGAAGAACGGCCGCGAATCGGAAAGCAAACGTCTGGGAGTAAAAATTTATGGTGGTCAAGCTGCCGTTGCTGGTAATATTCTTATTCGTCAGCGCGGAACATCTCACCACCCGGGGGCAAATGTAGGAATAGGCAGAGATCACACACTTTTTGCATTGATCGATGGTACTGTTGAATTCCAGAAGAAGAGAAATGATAAATCATACGTTTCTGTTCTCCCTTTTAAAACGGTAGAGTAAATCCATAAGATTAAAATATTTATCTCCTGTTTTGTTACCCTGGTAATAAAACAGGAGATTTTTTATTTGTACTTTTGTTCCCCGTGAAGAATTTCAGGTAGGAGTGGGGAAATAAGCCATTCTTCAGATTTGCTGATGTCTTTTTCCGCAAGGTAAGCTGTATTATAGAAACTCCAAACTCAAAACAGGTAATGCGAAAGAATGGCAAATAATTGGAGATTTAAAAAATCACAAAAAGCCTCCAATGAATCAGCCTTTTCGGCCTGGGGTGAAAAGGAGTTATTTA
>JAHEYS010000137.1 GCA_023251475.1 Prolixibacteraceae bacterium | reverse complement strand
TTTTATTTTCTGTTTGAAGAAAGTGGATTAATTTTGGGCTCTGAATATGCAATCAAACACCAAATACCATTTTTGTAAACATGGACATCAAAATTGAACCTGGCTGGAAAGAGCAATTAGAGGATGAGTTCGAAAAGCCTTATTTCACCAGTTTAACCGGTTTTGTAAAATCGGAATATGCCGCACAAAAAATTTATCCTCCCGGAAAGCTGATTTTCAATGCTTTTGAAAAATGTCCATTTGATAAAACAAAAGTAGTGATTCTTGGTCAGGATCCCTATCATGAACCGGGACAGGCACACGGACTTTGCTTTTCGGTACCCGACGGAGTAAGTCTTCCCCCCTCGCTGCAAAATATCTTTAAGGAGATTAAGAACGATCTGGGCATCGCTGTACCCAAATCAGGCAATCTTGAGCGATGGGCAGAACAGGGGGTATTTTTACTCAATGCAACACTTACGGTCAGGGCACATCAGGCAGGCTCGCACCAGAAGAGGGGGTGGGAAATGTTCACCGATAAGGTGATCACTTTGCTATCCGAATCCCGGGAGCATCTTGTCTTTCTGTTGTGGGGAGCTTATGCACAGCGTAAAAGTGAGCTTATCAATACAAGTAAACATCTGATATTAAGTTCAGTTCATCCCTCACCCCTATCTGCTCACCGGGGGTTTTTCGGTAACCATCAGTTTAGTAAAACCAATGAATACCTGAAAAGCCACGGAAAATCACCCGTCAACTGGTGATCAGCTAAGTCAATTTATTCAACATCAGAACGATCAGCTCCTTGGTCACGATATTGCCAAAAGCTGCAGCTGCAGCTACAAAATGGGGGGAATTCAGATGAAGATCAAGGTGTTCTTTACTTTGCCATTTTTCGATAAAGGTAAATTTTCCGGGAAAGGTCAGATCCTGATACAGGTCGTAGCTGATGCACCCCGACTCTTTTCTGGTTGGCTCAATCAATCCAAGGCAAACTGATTTTAGTTCTTCTGCTTTACCGGCAGAGGTTTCGGCAATGGCCACAACATTTAGTATGTTTTCACTCATTTTTAAGACAATTAAAAGATGTTACTATTAAGTTTTAATATTACAGTATTGTTCGGTTGATAAATTACCGGATTAGCTAATTGGCAAATTACCAAATTAATTTCTCCGCAGCAATAATCTGATCGGGTTTCCCAAGGTCCATCCATAGCGACGATTGATCATTGTAACCCATAATTGGATGATTTCCTGCCAGTTTCAGGTAGAGTGGGATCAGTGGAAAGCTTCCCCTCTCCGCGATAAGGCTGAAAATTGCCGGATCGATCAACTGAATACCGCTAAAAGCAAATAATCTGCTGTTGGGTATATTGCGTGAGATTATCTCTTCCCCTGTGCTGACATTTCGCCAGCCGGTGAGTTGCATTGACTCATCAAAAGCGAGATAGCGGGAAGTTTTCCGGTCACGAACGGCCAGGGTGGCCAATCCCCCCCTTTCTTCGTGATACTTCCTGAATAACTGCAAATCAATATTACTTAACACATCGACGTTATAAACCAAAAAAGGCTCATCACCGTCGAGCCAGGGGGCGGCTTTCATAATACCACCGCCGGTATCCAGCAGTTGATCCCGTTCATCAGAAATAGTGATGGATAAACCAAAATTATTATTCGCCTCAAGAAACCGGATGATTTGCTCCCCGTAATGGTGTATATTGATTACCAATTGATTAAAACCACCGTCGCTTACTTTTTCGATGGCCCGTTGAAGCAAAGTCTTGCCAGCGACCTCCACCAGGGCTTTGGGCCGGTCGGCTGTCAACGGATAAAGCCGCGTACCTAGACCGGCAGCAAAAATCATTGCCTTCATCATGAAATGTATTTCAAATTATCTGGTAGACTCACCAAAATCCTGGTTTAATTGGTTACCGCGCCCCCCTACCCATTTTCAAATCTTCAAATTGCCACATTTGCAAATTAGCATATTAGCATATTAGCACATTAGCATATTAGCACATTAGCACATTAGCACATTAGCATATTAGCACATTAGCATATTAGCACATTCTCCTAAATCTCCTTCGGTTTACAAACCTGCTTCTCCTTAATTGCCTTCCGGCCACATTTCCGGCATTCAAATCTGGGGTCTTCCGGCTTTTCGTAATCCTTCTTTTCGCACCGTTTTTTTGTCATTTTGTATTAGATATCCTGTTCCCGATGGTGTATAACAACCCTGACCGGAAATTTGTTCTTCAGATATTGTCCCAATCTTTCAGCCGAATAGACCGATCTGTGCTGACCGCCGGTACAACCAAAACTGACCGAAAGGTGGGTAAAACCGCGCTCGGTATACTTTTGAACACTCCGTTCCACGATAGCAAAAACAGGTTTTAAAAACTCCTCCATATCATCATCTTCTTCAAAGAAGCGGATTACGGCCTCATCTTTACCGGTAAGTGATTTATACTGATCATATTTTCCCGGATTCCGAACTGAACGGCAGTCGAATACAAATCCTCCCCCGTTGCCCGAATTGTCAGTCGGATAACCCTTTTTAAAGGAGAAACTTGTAACATCAATGGTCAGTAATGTTGTTTTTGAAGCAATTTGTTTTAAAACGGCAGAATCAGGCAGGGAATTTAATACTTTTATTAATTCAGGTAGCTCAACTGGCAAATTCACCTTCCGAAGGACGATTTCCAGGTTTTCGAGGGCGAAAGGGATACTTTTGAGGAAGTGCTCCTTTTTTTCGTAAAATCCCCTGAAACCGTAAGCGCCCATTGCCTGCATCATACGAATAAGCACATACCCGTAAAAATATTGTCTGAACTCCATGCGGTTGACATGGTGGATTTTCTCAAGTTCATCGAGATAATCCTCCATCAACTCCTCTCTAACCTGTTCAGGGATATCGGCCTTGGCATCATAAAGCAGTGAAGCAAGGTCGTATTGTAATGCCCCTTGTCTGCCACCCTGGTAATCGATGAACCACGGTTCATCATGAAACAACATGATATTGCGGCTCTGAAAATCGCGAAACATGAAAAAATGGTTCTCGGCTTTTAACAGGAAGTCGGTAAAGGTGGTGAAATCATCTTCAAGAAGCTGTTCGTTAAACGGGATTTTAGCCAGTTTGAGAAAATAGTACTTGAAATAATTCAGGTCCCACATCATTGACTGCCGATCGAATGCCTTACGAGGATAGCAGAAATTGTAGTCCAGGTCAATGCCCGCAGTAATTTGTATTTTTGGAAGCTCACGAACCACTTTACGGTAAACAGCCTTTATTTTATCTGAAAACCCCCCTTTTTCCCGCTCGGCACTCAAAAATCCAAAAAGGGTCTCATTTCCCAGATCTTCCTGCAAATAAATGCATTCCAATGGCTTATATTCATAGATTTCAGGAACTTTAATCCCTTTCATTCTGAAATGTTTCGAAAATTCGATAAAGGCATTGTTCTCCTTCACATCTTCATTCCAGGTGCCAATAGCTTTAAAATGGGGACTGATCAATCTGATGTATTCGCGGTAAGATCCGGAAGGGGGTAAAACTTCAACCTTAACGTTCACTTCCTGAAATCTTTTCCTGTAAAGATCGATAATATCCTGTTCTGTTTTCTTTTTCAAAGTTTCTAATTTACTTGTGTACAAATATAAATCAGTAGTGTTTATTAAGACAATTTTTTCTTTAAAATATTCAATTTTTTAAAATTACAGTAAAATGAGAATTATTACTAATTTTCACAAAAATTTAATTCAATTGTAATGAGAGCAATAGTTCCCCTACTCCTTTTAATTTTTTTATCAGGCCCGATTATCGGCAAGAATAATTTGAAAGGGAAAAAGCAAAATCGGGATACACAAAAACTCATCGTTGTCTGGACAAGTGGTGATCCCGAAGTGGCCGAAAAAGTTTGTTTTATGTACGCGCGCAATGCCCGGCTCCAGGGATGGTTCGATGAGGTTGGTCTTATTGTGTGGGGTCCTTCAGCAAAACTTTTATCCGAAAATAAAGCATTACAGGAGAGCATCAGGCAGATGATTGCTGACGGGGTAAAAGTTGAGGCCTGTGTCGCCTGTGCAAATATGTACGGGGTTGCAGATCAGCTTAAAACGATGGGAATTGAGGTAAAGGGAATGGGCCCCGTTCTTTCAGGTTACTTAAAACAAAACCGTAAGGTATTGACATTTTAGCATTTATAAAATAATTATAACACAAAAAAGCTGTCCTCTGGTGAAGACAGCTTTTAGTCTGTTTGAAAATTTTTGTCGGAAAATGATTTATAACTATTTCCGTTTTATTCTGCGATAACTTCGAATTCGAAATCAACAACCACATCGCGGTGAAATTTCACCTTTGCAGAGTGTTTACCAATCTCTTTGATCGAATCTTCCTTAATCAGGATTTGCTTGCGATCAACTTCGAAACCTTTCTCTTTTAGCGCTTCAGCGACCTGGATATTGTTAACTGAACCGAAGATTTTACCAGTAGTACTAGTTTTTGCACCGATAGTCACACTGATTGTAGCCAGTTTTTCAGCCATTTTAAGTGCCTCATCTTTCAGTTTGGCCTCTTTATGGGCGCGCTGTTTTTGATTTTCGGCAAGCACCTTCTTTGCGGAAGGGGTGGCCAAAATTGCCATTCTCTGGGGAATCAGGTAATTACGTCCATACCCGTCTTTAACAACTACACTGTCGTCTTTGCTACCCAGATTTGTTACATCTTGAAGAAGAATGATATTCATTTTTGTATCTCCTAATTATTATTTCATCAAATCTGTTACATAAGGCAGCAACGCAATCATCCTGGCGCGTTTTACAGCCTGTGATACTTTACGCTGGTATTTCAAAGAAGTACCGGTAAGGCGGCGTGGCAGGATTTTACCCTGTTCGTTCAGAAATTTCTTCAGAAACTCAGGATCCTTGTAGTCGACATAGCGGATACCCGATTTCTTGAAACGGCAATACTTTTTCTTTTTTACCTCAACCGATGGGGGTGTGAGATATCTGATTTCGCTTGAATTTGTGGTCATGACTTAGTTCTCCTTTTGAGTTTTTGCATTTACCTTTTTTTGTCTCTTCTCGCTGTACTCAGCGGCGTATTTATCCAGTTTCAGTGTAATGAAACGGATGATACGTTCGTCACGACGGTACTCGGTCTCAAGTTTGCCGATGAAAGCCGGATTAGCCTTGAATTCGAAAAGATGATAAAATCCTGTCGATTTCTTCTGGATGGGGTAGGCCAATTTCTTTAGACCCCAATGTTCTTCATGGATTAGTTCGCTGCCACTTGCAACGATCAGATCCTTGAACTTTCCTACCGCTTCCTTTATCTGAGCCTCAGATAAAACGGGAGTAGCAATGAAAACGGTTTCGTACTGGTTCAACATACTTTTAAAGATTTACATTAAACAATTATCATTTATAAATGAGTGGCGCAAAAGTAGTAACATTTTCGCTGATTCCAAATACCTTTAAACAAAAAAATAGCCGACCTGAGATTGGTCGGCAATTTTAATTGTTCAGTTAGAAAAAATTATAGTCTTAGTAAAAGTCCGATACACATCGCTTATTTCGCATGATAAGCGACGGCTAAATTAGATCTTTTTATTAAAATATGTTAATGGATGTTAGACAATATTAAGAAATAGTTAATAAAGTTGCTGTTGGCATGTTTATATTGTACTGATATCTAAAAGATTGATTGACTTTTTTTGAAAACATGTTTTACAGCATGTTTTTTACCCCCGCTTTTTATACTGGATGAAACAATCGTTAAATCAGGCAATCAGCAGCATTATCAAACTGAATATCATCATTTTAAATAGCTTTATGATTTTATTTTAAGTTTTATGACACCATCCTCTCCGCGGTATCCCGATAAAAATATTTTCCACTACTGATTTAAATTAGGAATAGTGCCCGGCAAATTTTCTTACTTTGTATTCAGTAATTCTAATTCAGTTAAGATGAAGGCGATCAGAAAATCGACCCCGGCAAAAGGGCTTTGGCTTGAAGATGTTCCAATACCGCAACCAGGTGTTAATGAGGCATTAATTAAAATATCCAAATCTGCTATCTGCGGAACCGATCTCCATATTTATAAATGGGATGCATGGGCTCAGAAGACCATTAAAACGCCTATGACCATCGGACACGAATATGTAGGAACCGTTGTGGCCATCGGCGACGAGGTCACGAAAATCCATATTGGTGAGCGGGTAACTGTTGAAGGGCACATTGCCTGCGGGTTTTGTCGCAATTGCCGACGGGGTCGCCGCCATATTTGTGATCATACTGTGGGCATCGGTGTTAACCGCGACGGTGGCTTCGCCGAATATGTGTGTGTACCTGCCGAGAATGTGCTCTATATTGATGAGCGGATTTCCGACGAAATCGTTTCAATTATGGATCCCCTGGGAAATGCCACCCATACTGCCCTCTCCTTCCCTTTAATTGGCGAGGATGTTTTAGTCACAGGAGCAGGCGGACCGATCGGATGTATGGCCATCGCAATCTGTAAGTTTGTAGGAGCCCGCAACGTGGTTGGTTCAGAAGTGAGTCCTTACCGCCGCGATCTTGCACGTAAAATGGGGGCGACCCTTGTGGTAGACCCCATGAAAGATGACATCGCCTCTGCCATGAAACAGGTGGGAATGGTGGCAGGATTTGATATCGGCCTCGAGGTTTCGGGGTCTCCCGTCGCATTCGACGCGATGATTAAACATATGTATAATGGCGGAAAAATATCCCTCCTCGGAATCTTACCCGATACGACACAGATAGAATGGGATAAAGTGATCTTTAAAGGCTTAACACTCAAGGGAATCTATGGACGCGAAATGTACGAAACCTGGTATAAGATGGAAAAAATGCTTCTTTCAGGACTCGATATCTCTCCCGTTATAACTCACCGTTTTCACTACACCGAATTTCAGAAAGCTTTTGAAATCATGGAAGCAGGCAACTGCGGAAAGATTATTCTTGACTGGACAGAATAATAATAAATGTAACCCGGGACTATTGATCTGAGATTCAATTTTACTACATTTGCCGACCAAAACGGCCACTTTAGCTCAGTTGGTAGAGCAGCTCATTCGTAATGAGCAGGTCGAGGGTTCGAGTCCCTTGAGTGGCTCCAGTTAGACTCACTAATTACCGAAAAGGCTTGAGATCCATGATTTCAAGCTTTTTTTTATCTCCTTCCGTGAAACTTCCTTAAACCGGAATAAGTGCAATATCATAAGTAACATATTTAAGACTAAAACAATTAATGGACGGAGAGAAATACTTATTAAAATATTATTTCTTTTTTTAGGGAGACAATTTTTATCCTGGCGTACATTAATATTGAAGACCAGCCTTTTATTATATATGTTGTTAATATTAAAATGGGTAGTCAGCCGACTACTCATTTTAATTCCGATACTTTTAGAAAGTTAAGGAATCCATGGGGATTACGTAAATCACACCACTTGTACAACTGGGAGACACAAGCATAATGCCGTTATCCAAAGAAGTGTCATGGACTATCATGGCTTCACCAGCCTTTTAAAACAAAATTATTATATTTACACCTCCATAATAGGGTTGTCTGATAATTAAAATAATGATTTTCAATATGCTCAGAGAATATTTCCCATGTACCAATGAAGGAGCTTCACTTTATAATGGTTTTTTACCGCGTAAAAATCTTTTTTGCATTATATATGAGATAAATGGATCACCTGCTCAAACGATGGAAGAAATAAATGGGTTTTTGGAGGCGAACGGATACGCGAAAGCCTTAACTGAAGAATTCAATGAATCTTCTGTTTATGTCAAACATCCTGTAACAATAGCACCACATGGTAAATTAAATCAACTGGTGGTATCCATCGAAAAAGATATCGCTGCACAATCACAAACTGAATTCTTAATCAATGAACTTAAAAAATTCAGGGCAGAAAGAGACTGGGATCAGTTTCATAATCCAAAAGACCTGTCCATTGCATTGAGCATTGAAGCGAATGAGTTGCTCGAACAATTTTTATGGAAAAAACCGGAAGATGCCAACCTGGAAAAAGTTGCAGAGGAGTTAGCTGATGTTTTTGCCTATGCCTTTCAGCTTGCAGACAGGTTACAACTCGATGTTGAACAAATTCTTTTAAGAAAGATCAAACACAATGGAGAAAAATATCCTGTAAGTAAATCCAGGGGTAGCGCCAACAAATACAATGAACTCTAATTTCAGAGCTTTTGTCCCTCCAAAAAGGGCAGACATTCCGTTGTTTTATTAGGTTAACAGGATTCGAATTTGATATTCCCGTGCTTTGTTTCCGGGATAACTTCCGGCAAATTCAGATGTAGCTCGTATTAAACCATTGGCAAATTTGAAAGTCAATAAAGGGTGAAATTCTTTAAATATTGTTAACCATTTTGAATTTTAGACTACATTTGCGGGATCATTCGAAAAGGCTATTATTACTCATTTAAAGGTTCTGCAACCTTGAAAGTTAAATTGAAGTATCAGAAAAAACCATCAAATCAATCATTGATAAGCAAACATCACAAAAATATGAATATAATAAAATCAACAGGTACGCTGATCATATTGTCTTTGCTCATTTCCTGTTCAACAAATAACAAGGAACAGGCTGCCAGGGGAAGAACCCAGCAGGTGGCTGTTGATGTTATGATAGCCGTGAAGGAGGATTTTGCAAGCAATCTTGAGGTCAATGGAACCGTGTTGTCGAACGAAATGGTGGAACTTCACCCTGAAGTAAACGGACGTCTTATCTTCCTGAATATCCCGGATGGTGGTTTTGTTAAGGCAGGAACAATTCTGGCCAAAATCAATGATGCTGATTTGCAGGCACAAAGGGAGCAACTCAAGACACAGCTTGAACTTGCCCAGAAAACAGAGAAAAGACTTAATGACCTGTTAAAAATCAATGGGGTAAATCAGGCAGATTATGATGCCGCTATCAGTCAGGTGAATACTTTACAGGCAAACATAAAATATATTGATGCACAAATAGATAAAACGGTAATCAGGGCCCCCTTCAACGGTCAGCTTGGATTACGGCAGGTAAGTCCGGGCGCCTATGTTACACCCGCGACGCTGATTGGCACATTACGCCAGTCCGATAAAATAAAAATTGATTTTACCGTTCCCGAGACCTATGCAAACCTTATTAAAGCGGGGAATAAGGTGATTGTTCATTCCAGTGTTACGAGTGATACGCTTACCGCCACAATTGCGGCTATTGAACCACAGGTCAATGCAATAACACGAAATATTAAAGTAAGAGCCTATCTTACCGAAGGGAATATCCTGTCGGGAGCTTTTGTGAAAATTCTGCTGGATCAAAACCAGAAAGCGATTTTAGTCCCAACAAATGCAATTATTCCTGAAGGATTCACCAGCCAGATCGTATTGGTCAAAAAGAATAAAGCGGTATTTAAAACAGTAGAAACCGGTCAAAGGAATGCCACCATGGTGGAAATAACCAGCGGTTTGGAAGTGGGTGACAGTATTGTAATTAGCGGAATGCTTTTTGTTCGCCCGGACAGCCCTGTAAAAGTTAACAGGGCTAAGTCGCAGAAAAAGATCAATTAATGATTTAAGCATGAACATTTCAGAACTTTCCCTTAGAAGACCTGTACTTGCAACCGTCATGAATTTGGGACTGATCCTCTTTGGGGTGATCGGGTTCTATTTTCTGGGCATCAGGGACTACCCGGCAATCGATCCGCCAGTAATTACCGTCAGAACCTCCTATGCCGGCGCCAATTCAGATATTATTGAAAGTCAGATTACTGAACCGCTTGAAAAATCGATAAACGGGATTCCCGGTATCCGGACAATTACCTCTGCGAGTTCTGTAGGAAGCAGCAGTATTACCGTTGAATTTAATCTTTCCACCAACCTCGAAGCTGCCGCTAACGACGTTAGGGACAAGGTGAGTCAGGCAGTCCGAAATCTGCCGCAGGATATTGATTCTCCACCGGTGGTAACCAAAGCGGATGCCAACAGCGATTATATCATCCTTATGGCAGTGCAAAGCCAGAGTAAAGGATTGTTGGAGTTGAGCGACTATGCACAAAATGTGCTGCAGAATAAGTTTCAGACCATTTCAGAGGTTAGCGGTGTAAACATTATGGGTGAGAAGCGACCTGCGATGCGCCTTTGGATTGATCCTGATAAACTGAGTGCTTTCAATGTTACATTTAATGATATTACCTCTGTTTTAAATAAGGAGAATGTTGAAGTCCCTTCCGGAAAGATTTATGGTACGAAGACAGAGTTAACAATCAGGGCTTTGGGGAGACTGACAACTGAAAAGGACTTCCAGGATCTGATCATCCGTGAAGATAATGACGGCATCGTGAGGTTAAATGATGTTGCAAAAGTTGAAATTGGACCCGAAGAATATGAGCAAAGCTGGAAACTGAATGGAGTAAGCGCTGTTGGCATGGCTATTATGCCACAGCCCGGGGCCAATTACATCAATATTTCGGATGAATTTAACCGGCGCCTGAATGAGATCAGAAAGTCTCAGAAAAACGACATTCAGTTTACCATACTGTATGACAAAACCATTAATGTACACAAGTCATTGAATGAGGTGAGGCAAACCCTTTTGATTGCTTTTCTCCTTGTCATATTTGTCATCTTCGCATTTTTCAGGAACTGGCTGATTGCTATCCGGCCCCTTATAGATATTCCCATCTCCCTGATTGCCACTTTTTTTGTCATGTATTTAGCCGGTTATTCCATCAATATCCTCTCCTTATTGGGAATTATCCTTGCAACCGGATTAGTGGTTGACGACGGGATTGTAGTGACAGAGAACATATTCCGAAAATTCGAAAAGGGAATGCCGATCCGAAAGGCGGCCCTTGAAGGGTCCAAAGAGATCTTTTTTGCAGTAATCTCAACATCAATTACCCTTGCAATCGTCTTCTTACCGGTTTTGTTTTTACAGGGATTTATTGGATCACTTTTTAGGGAATTTGCAGTTGTTGTTGCCACTGCGGTGTTAATCTCGGCATTTGTTTCCCTTACCATTACACCGGTATTAAATGTTTACCTGAACCGACCAAAGGCGCAGCATGGTTGGCTCTATCGAGTGACTGAGCCGTTCTTCACAGGAATGGAAAACGGTTATAAAAAAACACTGCAGGCATTTATTAAGCAAAGATGGATAGCCTGGGCTATTGTAGTTGGCTGTATTTTAATATCTTATTTTATAGGCAGAAACCTTCAGAGCGAACTTGCGCCACTTGAGGATAAGGGGAATATACGGTTTCAGATTACTGGTCCGGAAGGCGCCAGTTATGGATTTATGACCCAGGCGAGTACCGATTTCGCCAACTACCTGATCGATTCTATTCCGGAAAGGCAATTCTCGTTTGTCTCAATTCCCGGATTTGGGGGATCAGGGATGAATGCCGGCTCCGGCAGGCTTGGTCTGGTACCTCCTTCAGAACGGAAAAAATCTCAGACTGAAATAGCCAAAGAGGTCTCAAAAAAATTAATTAAATACAATAACCTCCGCATATTCCCTGTGGAAGAACAAACGATCTCAGTAGGTATGGGCTCGAAAAATAGTTTGCCCGTGCAATATGTAATTCAAAACCTCGATTTTGATAAACTAAAGGAGACAATTCCCAAATTCCTCGATGCGGCAAGAATGAATAAGACCTTTCAGAATGTGGATGTCAACCTCAAATTCAACAAACCGGAGGTTGATATCACCATCAACAGAATAAAAGCACGTGAGTTGGGTTTAACCGTTTCAGATATCGCAGGGGTCCTTCAGAGTGCATTCAGCGGACGCCGCCTGGCCTATTTTATCATGAATGGCCGTCAGTACGAAGTGATTAGCCAGGTCGGATTGCCAGACAGGCAGAAGCAGACTGACATCTCAAAATTATATGTCAGGAATAACCTTGGGAATAATATTGCCTTGTCGGAGGTACTGGATATGACCTCCAATGCCAATCCACCTTCCCTTTACCATTTTAACCGATATAAGTCTGCCACCATTTCCGCCTCATTGGCAGAAGGAAAAACGATTGGGGATGGAGTGAAGGAAATGGAGGCAATCGGTGACAAGTTGCTCGATGAAAGCTTTCAGACTTCACTAAGCGGTGCTTCTCGTGACTTTGCGGAGAGTTCTTCAAATATCGGGTTCGCCTTTATTCTTGCCCTTTTCCTGATCTACCTCGTACTGGCAGCGCAGTTTGAAAGTTTTAAAGACCCCTTCATTATCATGATTACCGTTCCACTGGCTATCGCCGGTGCACTTATCTGCTTATGGATCTTTAATCAGACACTGAACATATTTTCCGAAATCGGAATGATCACACTGATCGGACTGGTTACAAAGAATGGAATTCTGATCGTGGAATTTGCCAACAAAAAGCGGGCTCTTGGCTTATCAAAGTTCGAAGCGGTGATTGAAGCATCTTCACAACGGCTTCGCCCTATCCTGATGACCAGTCTGGCCACCTCACTTGGCGCCTTACCTATTGCCCTGAGCCTGGGTGAAGCCGCAACAAGCCGTGTTCCCCTCGGGATAGTTATTGTTGGTGGAATTTTATTCTCGCTAATCCTAACCCTGTTTGTAATTCCGGCCATTTATACCTTTGTAACCGGTAAACGTAAAAGCCAGGAAGAAATTGATAATCAGTTTAATTAAAAACAGATGATACGAATATATTTGCTCCTGATTCTGTTTCTGCCTGTTTTTGCAGAGGCACAGGTTTCAATCACCCTGAAAAGTGCAATCGATACGACATTAAAGAATAATTTTGATATTCAGATCGCCGCCAATAATGTAGGAATAAGCAAAATTAACAATACTGCCGGGGTGGCGGGAGCCCTTCCGACTGTTAGTGGTGCGCTTACTGATAATCAATCTGTGACAAAAGTATTTCAGCGATTAAACAGCGGTGTTGAGATCGAAAAAAACAGCGCGGCAGGTAATAATTTGTCCTCCAATATTACTGCCGGAATTTTACTCTTTAACGGATTTAGGGTAGTTGCCACCAGGGCCCGGCTGGGTCATCTTCAAAAGCAGAGCGAACTTCAGTTAAATCTCGTTATTCAAAATAGCATAGCCACTGTAATGGCCAGGTATTACGACATTGTCAGGCAGCTCGAATACTTAAAAATCATTCAGACCACCCTGGACGTATCTCAAAAAAAACTTGATATAGTTGCGGATCGAAAAAAAGTGGGAATGGCAAATGATGCTGATTATTTACAGGCTTTGATTGACTTGAATTCGGTTAAACAAAACCTTAGAACCCAACAGCTTGTAGTTGACCAGACAAAAACTGAACTTCTCCAGCTAATGAGTATTAAAAATTATTACCCTTTCGATGTGAAGGATAGTATTATGGTGGATAAATCACTTGAATTGAATACCATTCTGGCATTCCTGCAAAAAAATCCGCAATACCTCTCAGCGGAGCAACAGGTTAAAATAAGTGAACAGGTGGCAAAAGAGGTTTCTGCTTTACGTTACCCTTCGCTTCGGTTAAATACCGGAGGAAATTATAATCGCAACCAGAGCGCTGCCGGATTAACACTTATGAATCAGAATTATGGGCCTTTTGCCGGAATCGCTTTACAGGTGCCAATATATAATGGCAATGCATACAAGATCCAAAAGGAAACTGCCCTATTCAATTTAGATAACGCAAAACTGCAGCAACATAACCTGCTCAACACCCTTACTGCGGATGCAGTAAAAACATATCAGGCCTACAGCACTACTTTGCAGCAATTGAGTTCACAGGAAAATTCGGTGGAATTATCAGGAAAACTGATCAATGTTGTTTTGGAGCGATTCAAGGTAAATCAGGCCACGATACTGGATGTCAAAGCTGCACAGGCAAGCTTTGAAACAACAGGTTATCAACTTGTCAATTTAAAATATGCTGCTAAGGTTGCTGAAATTGAGTTAAAAAAGCTGCTCTATCAGCTGGCAGACTAAAGGGTATCAAATTACAAATAATACAACCAATCCGGTGGGTGATATCCGGCATAAAGCCTGGTTGATCATTGGTAACTTTATTTTGGAACTTAAGCGCATCGCTATTTTAAAGATAGTGTCTGGAGGTTGCTATTAAGCATTTCGAAATAGAGGAATAAGCTCTGGAAAACAGCTGATTACAAACAAAACTTTAGCCGGATAAAATCGGGTATTCCTATTCCAATTCATTCTTCCACTTCTCCTGGTTATAACGGCCGGTCAGAATAGTAAGTATCTCATTAGCTGATGATTCAATCGGCTTATTGGTAATCTGTATTTCTGTAAACCCACCCCTTTCGAATATTCTGCGGGAATGTTCCAGCTCCTCATATACCTTCCGTTTATTGATATAATCCGAATCTTCATTCAGCTTGAGGCTTCTTACCCTGTTGGCCCGCTGGGCTATGAGATAAACCGGAGAGATATTTAAACCAAAAACCCTTCCCGGATCAGTTTTAAACAGTTCCATGGGAGGATCGATGCCCGGGACGATTGGTACATTTGCTACTTTCCAACCAAACATGGCAAGATAAACACTCAGTGGAGTTTTGCCTGTGCGGGATACACCTGTAAGCACAATATCAGCCTGGATGATCTTTTCAGGATTTTGCCCGTCATCAACTTTCAAGGTAAAATCAATTGCCTCAACCCGCCTGAAATAATCTATATGACTTAACCGGTAAAGCCCTGGCTTACTGATTGGTTGCGTATTCAACAAGTTTGATAAATAATCTGATAAATCACCAACGAGATCAAAGTGACTTACTCCGCAAACAGTACATGATTCGATCAGCATTTTCCGGACTTCTGGATCAACCATGGTATGAACAATAACACCTTTGGTTACCAGTGCCTTTGTAACAATATTATCGATATTCGACTGATTAAGAACATCGGGAACGATAATAACCGGCACCTTATTATTGGGAAATTGAATCAGTACTGACTGAACAACTGCATCGCCTGCAAGCCCTTTTCCACCGGAAACAATATAAATAGGCGGGGTCGTTTCATTATGACTATAATTATCCATCTGTAAATTATTTGACTTTTTGAATTAAATTTCTAAACCAAATCTCCAAGTGCAGATAAGATATCCGGGAATTTGAATTGAAATCCTTCCTCCTGCAAACGGACAGGTTTTACAACAGCCCCTTTTGTAAGCAGTTGGGCAGCATCACCATAAGCTAATTTTAAAACAAACTCAGGAACGGCGAATAATGCCGGACGGTGTAAACACTCGGATAATACTTTGGTAAATAAGGCATTGGTAATTGAGTCAGGACTTACCATGTTATAGACTCCTGAACTCGTTTCATCAAAAATTAAATGTTCAATTGCACGACACAGATCAAGCATATGGATAAACGGGAATGGTTGCTTTCCAGAGCCGATTTTCCCTCCTAATCCTATTTTAAATAAAGGAAGCATCTTTCCAAGTGATCCCCCTGTTGTTCCAAGGACGATTCCAATCCTGGGTATACAAACTCTGACATTTAATTCCTTCATTGGGCGTGTTTCACCCTCCCATGCTTTACAAACGGTGGCAAGGAAACCGGAATCCAGCACTGGTGAGTTTTCATCATGAGTTCCCGAATTGCCGTATATGCCAATTGCCGAAGCATTTATAAAGACCCTGGGGCGGCTTCCTGGTTCATTCTGCCTCACAGCGTCTACCAGGGACCGCGTTGTTTCAACCCGGCTGGAAAGAATCAGCTGTTTATTCCGGTCATTCCACCTGCATAATACAGATGATCCTGCAAGATTGATGATAACATCAGCAGAATTGACTACTTTTGCGAGTTGATTAACTCCACCAATCAATTCTTTGCGCGAAATCGCAATAAGTTCATTTCCAGATCGTGATAGATATTCCGAAAGTTGTCTTCCGATAAAGCCTGTACTGCCGGAGATTGCGATTTTCATGGTGTTGTAATTGATGAATAGGAAAATATGGATGATACAATTCAATAAAATGTCAGAAAAAAGAAATAAAGGATCCGAAAAGAAGAAAAGTTCAAAAGGTTTCTTTTCAGGTTTCTCTTCAACCACTAAACAATTGTCATTGAAAAGAGTTCTGCTCTGGGGAATTAAACTCCTGATCTTTGGATTATTTCTATTCTTAACACTTTTCGCCCTGGTTTATATCGGCACTTTCGGTCAGTTGCCTGATTCGAATACACTTATAAAGATTAAAGAGCCAGTCGCCACGGAAGTTTATTCCAAAGATAATAAATTACTTGGCCGTTATTATACCGAGAACCGGAGCAATGTGTCTTTTAAGGAGATCTCACCCAGCCTTATTAATGCGCTCATTGCCACCGAAGACAACCGGTTTTATGAACATCGCGGGATTGATGAATGGGCGTTGGTAAGGGTTGTGGTGAAAACTTTTTTGATGGTTGATCACAGCTCAGGCGGGGGATCCACCCTATCTCAGCAGATTGTCAAAAATATTTTCGGCAGAAAAGATTATGGTCCGTTAACCTTACCAGTGAGCAAAATCAGAGAATCGATTATAGCTTATCGGCTTGAAAAACTCTATTCCAAAGAGGAGATCCTGACCTTATACATGAATACGGTACCCTTTGGAGAAAATACTTATGGGGTTGAACTGGCTGCAGAACGCTTTTTCAGTGTCAGGCCGAACAAACTCTCTGTTCCTCAAGCGGCCACACTGGTCGGGATGTTAAAAGCCAATAACTATTATAATCCCCGGACCAACCCCGAGCACTCGATTCAAAGAAGGAATACGGTTATCTCCCAAATGGCTAAATATAAATATATTACATCAGACCAAGCCAAAAAGTACAGCAGTGAACCGCTTGGATTAAAATATAATTATCTTGTCTACAACACCGGTCCCGGCGCCTACTTCAGGGAGTTAATCCGTTCGCAACTGGAGGATTGGTGTTCCGAAAATACCAAAGCCGATGGAAATCCATATAATCTTTACACAGATGGTTTAAAAATTATTACGACCATCGATTTTCGGATGCAACGATTTGCAGAGATGGCCATGCAGGAAAAAATGAAAGAGTTACAGGCCACATTTGAAAAGCACTGGGACGGAAAAGATCCATGGGGAAAGAACAATTCGGTGGTAATGAGGGCGATGAAACGGTCGGACCGGTACCGGAAACTGAAAGAGAGTGGAAAATCGGCCATTGAGATCGCAGCGATTTTCAAGATTCCGGTGAATATGAAAATATTTTCCTGGGAGGGTGAAAAACAGGTAAAGATCTCCCCTCTCGATTCTGTAAAATACAATTTAAAACTGCTCCATTGTGCTTTCATTGCAATTGAACCGGGTTCGGGAGATATCAAAGCCTGGGTCGGGGGTAACGATTTCAGGTTTTTCCAGTATGATCATGTTTTAGCCCCCCGCCAGGTTGGATCAACTTTTAAACCCATCATTTATGCCTCCGCCCTTGAAAACGGTGTTCCGGCAGATAAATATTATCCGAATGAAAAAACAACCTATTCTGAATACCAGGATTGGTCGCCAGGCAACTCAAATGAGGAATATGGCGGATATTATTCACTGGAAGGGGCGCTCTGTAAATCGGTGAATACTGTGTCTGTTCAGGTATTGCTGGATTCGGGAATTTCCGAAGCTGTTGCCCTTGCGCGGAAAATGGGAATAAAAGCGGATCTTCCCGAAGTACCTTCCCTGGCGCTTGGATCAGCCGATATCCCCCTGGTTCAGCTCGCCCAGGCTTACGCATGCCTTGATAACCTGGGAAAATCAGTAAACCCAAATTACCTGCTCAGGATCGAGGATGCCAATGGTAAAGTACTTAAAAAATTTGTGCCCGAAAATGAACAACAGGAGGCAATGTCACCCGAAACGGCAAAGATCATCACCCGTTACCTTGAAGCTGTTGTTAATGAAGGGACAGGCGCAGAAATCAGATCACTTTATAAAATTGAGGGACCTTTTGCCGGAAAAACGGGTACTACCCAAAATTTTGCCGATGGTTGGTTTATGGGTTATACGCCTGATCTGGTTACCGGATGCTGGGTGGGTGGTGAAGAACCTTCTATTCACTTTCGTAATATTGCTTTGGGAAGGGGTGGATATATGGCCCTTCCGGTTGTGGGGAAATTTTTCAATAAACTTTACCATGACCCGGCGTTCAGAGACTATAAAAATCACACCTTTGCTTCGCTGGACGAATCCACGCTTGCCCTACTTGATATTCCCCA
>JAHEYS010000394.1 GCA_023251475.1 Prolixibacteraceae bacterium | reverse complement strand
AGGATGAACGGTTTGATTTGTCCGTCTGTAATCCTCCGTTTCATGCCTCAGCCAATGAAGCAAAAGCTGGAACGATGCGTAAATTAAACAATCTGTCGGACAGGAGAACAGGCAAACCAATCCTGAACTTCGGTGGCCAGCAACGTGAATTGTGGTGTGAAGGGGGAGAGTTAAGATTTGTGCAGGATATGATTTACCAGAGTAAGCAGTTCGTTTCCAGCTGCATTTGGTTTTCAACCCTTATTTCAAAAGAATCAAATCTTAATGGTATTTATGCGGCATTAAAAACGGTGGGAGCAGCTGAAATAAAAACTATTCCGATGGGGCAGGGAAATAAAATCAGCAGGATTGTTGCGTGGACGTTTCTGACAAAGGCGGAACAGCGAAAATGGATCAACGCAAGGTGGAACAAAAAAATGCTTAAAAAAGTTGTAATTTAAAAATCCCTTTTTTTTATTTGAGTTGTATTAGTATATATGAAAAAGATATACTTTTGTGGTATGAATTTGCAAAATAATGAAAACGCTATCTCTGAAAGTCGATGATTCAATTTTTAGTGAAACTGAAAAGATTCTCCTCCAAATGAAAAAGCCCCGAAACAGGTATATCAACGAGGCCATTGATTTTTACAATAAGTTTCAGAAGAGGCTAATTCTTGAAAAAAGGTTAAAGATGGAATCTGAACTGGTGAAGGCGGATTCAATGTCAGTGCTCCGGGAATTTGAAGAGACTGGAGATGTTGATTAAGCAATTCGAGATATGGATAGCCGATTTGAATCCTCAGATTGGTACAGAGACAGGTAAAACAAGGCCGGTTCTAATAGTTCAAACAAACCTGCTTAATAAGATTCCCCATCCGTCGACAATCATTTGCCCTATCACCACTAATGTACAAAAAGATTCCCAAATATTGAGGGTTAATATCAGGAAAGGTACTTGCAATCTGCATGAGAATTGTGATATTATGATTGATCAGGTAAGAGCAATAGATAATAAGCGACTACTTAAGAAAATTGGCGATCTGCCTTCCAGGCTGGCAAAGCTTGTAAAGGAAAATATCGGGATCGTTTTGGATCTGGATTGATTTGATTCTACTGAATACATTTCCTACCTTCGCAATGCCAATTAATACAGAACTTTCCAATTCCAATTCAGGATTGATCTTTAAGGCAACAATTTCATTTATTGCTGTTTAATGAATTCACCTATGTATATAAAAAAGTTCACTTTTAATCCTGTTGAAGTAAACGCCATCGTGTTATGGGACGATACGCTCGAATGTGTGATCATCGATCCCGCCTGTTTTTACCCGGACGAAGAGCAGGAACTTAAATCGTTTATCGAGACGAATCACTTAAAGCCGGTAAGGTTACTCAATACTCACGGCCACTTTGATCATCTGATGGGAAATGGGTTTGTTGAGCGGACCTGGGGATTAAGGAGCGAGATTCACAGGGAGGATAACTTTCTTGTTGAGCAGGCTGCAAATCAGGCATTAATGTTTGGAATGCCCATGAACAAACCTCCGCTTCCGGGAAGTTATTTTGAGGATGGCGACATCCTAACTTTCGGAAATTCATCGTTAAAAGTCATCTATGTTCCGGGGCACGCTCCGGGTGGGGTAGCATTTTATTCGGAAGCAGATAAACTGCTTATCGGTGGCGACATTCTCTTCTATGGTTCGGTCGGACGTACCGATCTTCCCAGGGGAAATCATGAACAGTTAATCACCGGAATCAGGGAAAAGCTGCTCGTTCTTGATCCTGAGGTAAAGGTTTACTGCGGTCATGGACCCGAAACCACAATTGGAGCTGAAAAAAGAAATAATCCGTTTTTAAATTAGGGGAATAACAGGGAAAAGGCAGAAGTTTTAAGGCAGAAGGCAGAAGGCAGAAGGCAGAAGGCAGAAGGGAGTCGGAATATGAGAGAGAGTCGGCCTGAAAGGGGGAACGGACTGATCTGTACTAAAAAAATTAATAATTTTTCATTCTTTCATTCCTTCATTTTTTCATTTTTTCATTCCTGCATTCTTTCATTTTTATTTTAACCTAAAGATATTATACTTGTAAAGGGAAAATTTTATAATATACAACACATGGCAATAGATAAATTTGTGGGTCGTCACATCGGACCACGCGAGGATGATATTAAGGAGATGTTGAATGTGATTGGTGTACAGTCGCTTGATGAGCTGATCGATCAGACCGTTCCGGCCAACATCCGGTTGGAGCAACCATTGAACCTTCCTGATGGGTTGACCGAGCGGGAGTATTTCCGGAAAATTCTGAAGCTGGCCAAGAAGAACAAGGTTTTCAATACCTATATCGGGATGGGTTGGTATGACACCATTACTCCGGCTGTAATATTGCGTAATATCCTTGAAAATCCGGTCTGGTACACCTCATATACCCCCTATCAGGCAGAGATTTCTCAGGGAAGACTGGAGGCCTTGTTGAATTTTCAGACCATGGTCTGCGAAATGACCGCGATGCCGCTGGCTAATGCCTCTCTGCTTGATGAAGCTACTGCAGCCGCCGAAGCGATGCACATGATGTATGCTCTACGCTCAAGGGGAATGGAAAAGGCAGGTGCGAATGTTTGCTTCGTCGATGAACTGATCTGGCCGCAAACTTTGGATGTCCTGATCACCAGGGCTGAGCCGCTTGGGATTGAATTGGAAATCGGGAACTTTAAAGATGTTTTGCCGAAGGAGAATTGGTTTGGAGCTATTCTGCAGTATCCCAATTCTGACGGTGAAATTGAAGACTACTCCGGTTTTACAAAAAGCGTCCAGGAAAAGGGGTGCAAGGTGGCCGTTGCCACAGACCTGCTGGCATTAGCTTTACTTGCCCCTCCGGGTGAATGGGGCGCCGATATCGTCTTTGGATCATCGCAACGTTTTGGCGTATCGATGGGATATGGGGGACCAATTGCGGCATTCTTTGCAACACGTGACGAATTCAAACGCGACCTTCCGGGGAGGATTATTGGCGTTTCGAAAGATGTTAATGGAAAGAATGCACTGCGCATGGCGCTGCAGACACGCGAACAGCATATCAAGCGCGAAAAGGCGACCTCCAATATTTGTACAGCCCAGGCGCTTCTGGCTACTATGGCCGGGATGTATGTTATCTATCATGGGCCGGAGGGGATAAAGGCCATCGCAGACCGGGTGCATAATATCGCCGGACTTTTAACCAGCGAGATTACCAAATTGGGGTATCAGCAGCTAAATCAGAATTTCTTTGATACGATCCGGATCGACCTGCCCAGGCATGTCAAACGGGAAGATATTGAGTGGCTTTCAATTGATCTTGAGATGAATTTCAGGTATTTGCCCAATGGGCAGGTCGGTTTAAGCATAGATGAAACAACCAATATCGAAGATATTAACTGGATCCTGGAGGTCTTTGCCAAAGCTGCCAATAAACCTGTCCCGGTCATCTCGTGTATTCCTGAAAATTTATCGATTGACGCTGCATTTCTGCGGAGTTCGAAATTCCTGTCCCAGCATGTTTTCAGTAAATACCGTTCAGAGACGGAGATGGCACGATACATCAAACGACTTGAGAAGAAAGATATTTCGCTGGTCCATTCGATGATCTCGCTGGGATCCTGCACTATGAAACTGAATGCCGCAACCGAAATGTTACCCCTGAGCTGGATTGAATTCAATGGAATCCATCCATATGTTCCTAAAAATCAGGCGATGGGCTATCATGAGCTGATGGAAGAGTTACGACGTGACCTGGCTGAAATCACCGGGTTTGCCGACATCTCCCTGCAACCCAATTCGGGGGCTGCGGGCGAGTATGCAGGATTGCTCGTGATCAGGGAGTACCACAAAAGCAGGGGAGAAGGGCATCGTAATGTAGCACTGATTCCGTCATCCGCCCACGGAACAAACCCCGCTAGCGCCGTTATGGCTGGTATGCAGGTAGTGGTCGTTCCATGTGACGATCGCGGGAATATTGATGTAAATGCCTTAAAGGTTAAAGCTGAAGCGTACAAAAATGAGCTTTCGTGCTTTATGGTCACCTATCCCTCCACACATGGCGTTTTCGAATCTTCGATTACTGAAATGTGCAGCATTATCCATCAGTATGGCGGTCAGGTATATATGGATGGCGCCAATATGAACGCCCAGGTTGGATTAACCAATCCCAGCCGCATAGGGGCAGATGTGTGCCATCTTAACCTTCACAAAACATTTGCTATTCCTCATGGTGGCGGTGGTCCGGGTGTTGGCCCGATCTGCGTGGCAAAACACCTTGTTGAATTTTTACCCGCCCATTCCGTGATGAATAACGGTCATGTTGGGATTCATGCCGTATCCGGAGCCCCCTGGGGTAGCGCTTCTGTACTGACCATTACCTATGGTTATATCAAAATGCTTGGAGCTGACGGACTCACAGAGGCGACAAAAATTGCAATACTAAATGCCAATTATATTGCTGCCCGTCTGAAAGATAACTACGGAATTTTGTATACAGGTGAAAATGGACGTGTAGGACATGAGATGATTCTCGAATGCCGTCACTTAAAGAGCGCTTCGGGTATTTCGGAAACCGATATTTCGAAAAGACTGATGGATTATGGTTTTCATGCCCCCACACTTTCGTTTCCTGTTCACGGAACATTGATGGTCGAACCGACCGAGAGTGAATCGAAAGAGGAGCTGGATCGTTTTATCGATACGATGAATGCGATTTTTGAGGAGATTAAAGAGGTCGAAACAGGAATGGCAGATAAGGTGGATAATGTACTGATGAATGCGCCACATACGGCTGAAATGCTCACTGCAAACGAATGGACACATACCTATTCCCGCGAAAAAGCGGCTTTTCCGCTTGAATGGTTACGGGAGAATAAGTTCTGGGTACCCGTTGGCAGGGTAGATAATGCATGGGGCGACCGCAACCTGTTCTGTACCTGTGAACCTTTGGAGAGTTATAAATAATTAGTAAATTTATAACCCTGACAGGGTTTGAATCCTGTCAGGGCTTAATAATTTCACCAATGGTATTATTCCCTAATGCCAAAATTAATCTTGGACTGAATATTCTTAGGAAAAGATCGGATAGTTATCATGAACTTGAAACGATCTTCTATCCCATTGGATTAAAAGATGGCCTGGAATTTATTGAGAATAATCAAAACAAGATCAATTTTTCAGGTTCGGGTATTCCGCTGAATATTGGACCGGAGGAGAATATTGTCGTAAAAGCATACCGGTTACTGGCAGCGGATCATTCATTGCCGGGACTCGATATCCATTTGCATAAAGTAATTCCGTCTGGCGCCGGTCTGGGTGGAGGATCGTCTGATGCCGCATTCTTGTTGAAAGGGCTTAATGAATTCTTTGAACTGGGGTTGACCATCGCTCAGTTGAAAGGGTATGCCCTTAAACTGGGCGCCGACTGCTCTTTCTTTGTCGAAAATCAACCTGCCTTTGCAACCGGAATAGGGGAAAAGCTCCAACCAAT
>JAHEYS010000393.1 GCA_023251475.1 Prolixibacteraceae bacterium | reverse complement strand
AACCCGGATTAAACAAAACAGTCTCCAACCTCTTGCAAAGTTCTCCGAACATTTTGGAGAATCTTTGAATGATTACTCTGATTTCTACAAAAACAAGACGGAGTTCACCGAATGCTTACGGAAATACACTGTTAAAATTTGCATTTGGATTGAATTGTTTATTGATTTTTAGGGTTGGCTGTCGGCAACTCATTTTTTTTTCGGCAAGGATAAAAAAAAGTAAAGGATTATGTAGATTTACAGAAATATACTAATTTCTAAAAACGTCTGCTATGAGTTTAAATCAATTTATGAACGAAAATTTGGATGTCATAAGAGATGAGATAATCAAAAATATTCCTAATCCACAATTTGATTCTCATGAATTTATCAGGCATTTCATAAAGAAATATGAGATTACCTATATTGAATTCTTAAGTTCTTATAAAATTGAACCGTTCCGAAACGTTCATGCTCAAATAGGACGGTTTTTATCAGAGCATCAGGAGTTGTTGAAAATTAAAGATTATGGGTCTTCACATAGCCCAAACATCTTTGGAATTGATTCCTCAAATGAAAGGTGGGTCAAAACTGATCAAGGAAGTTCGGCCCAAATGGAACTTGCTTTTGCAAAGGTGAGGCTTCGTAGAAAAGTAATTCCAGGTTGAAATCATTTTTTTAAATACAGCTTTTGTGTAAGGATGAAAACATACCGGGGATTAGTTTGCTCCAACTTACCATCGGGAAACGTAATATTCAATTGGTGACAAAATTTGAGTAACGTTTTTACTGAGAAACTCAATGTTTTGCTTCGTTATAAATCATCGTTCCACCTTTCGCCGGGATCGCCGGGAAACGATACAGGTTTCCATGAAAAATTGAAAATCTGCGGATTGACCAAACGTTGGAAGTCATCATATTTTAATCTGATCATTTCGATATGCGAGCCGGCATTGAAAGCAATCTCCTGCTCCCGGGTCAGCGTTTCATCTGCATAAACCTCCATATTGTAAAGGTTGCCAAAGGGTGGCATTGCCCCTAATTCGCAATCTGGAAAGCGATTCTTGAATTCAAATTCTGTTGCCAGCAACACATTATTGGTTTTGAAGATCTCCTTTAATCTGTCAAAATCGATGTCAGTGGAAGCTGGCAGTACCGCCATTGCCATTTTCCCTTCAATTTTAATCATTACCGTTTTTGCCACTTCATTCCCTGAAATATGCGCTTTTGCTGCAACCTCCTGCGTGGTATACGCACTCGAATGTCGTATGGTGATGTACCTGACACTCTTCTGATCGAGAAATTCAATTAGTTTTTTTACAGGCATTGTGTGTGATTTATTAGGGTTTAAACAATATTCAAAATGCAAATCAGTGTCTTAAAATAGTAAATACTCTATTCCCGACTGGAATGTTTCAAAAATGATAAGAAAAATGACTGTCATTGATCTATGCAACTGAAATTCCTCTCAAACATCCCTGATTCCCCAATTCCCCTCATAAGATTTAAGTGTCGCTGAACCGGTGGGGTGATCAATAAGATTATTATTGAATCATTCAGGGAGATTAAAAATACAGCAATCAAAATAAAAACTGAAAGTCCTCCGGGGAACATTGTACGTCTGGATTGGCTGTTTGGATCGTAATCAACTATTTTTAAGCGGTTTAATATTGGTAAATTGTTCCTCCTTAGCCGGGTGATTTGTTTTGATGCCGGGGCGACAGGCTTTAAAGCTATTGTAATATCATTGTAACATCATTGTAACATCATTGTAATATTCTGTTCTTAAATTTGAATGTAATAATCTTGAATGTTAATGTCTGAATTTTTAATATTCATTTTTAAAATACCAAAGGAACCATGAATTTTACATTTCTGATAGCCATTATTGTCCTGGCCTTTATTTTCGATTTTATTAATGGCTTTCACGATGCGGCCAATTCGATAGCTACCGTAGTGTCAACCAAAGTTCTGACACCTTTACAGGCAGTAATCTGGGCCGCCTTTTTCAATTTTGCCGCTTATGCAATATTTGAACTTCATATTGTAGATACCATAGCAAAAGTGGTGGATACGGGTGCAATAAATCTGCAGGTGATTTTGGCGGGCGTGATTGCTGCAATTATCTGGAACCTGCTTACCTGGTACCTTGGAATTCCTTCAAGTTCTTCTCATACCCTGGTAGGTGGATTTGCAGGAGCTGCAATCGCTTATGCAGGTTGGGGTGTGGTACATTCCGATAAGATTTTAAAAATTGCCGCCTTTATATTTCTTGCCCCACTGATTGGAATGTTACTTTCCTATTTTACATCCATTGCACTTTTATGGATCTTCAAAAATTTCAACCCATTCAGATTACACAAGTGGTTTAAGGTTGGGCAGTTATTCTCTTCTGCACTTTTCAGTCTCGGGCATGGCGGGAATGATGCCCAGAAAGTTATGGGAATTATTTCTGCCGCTTTACTGGTATATTTTAAAACAGCAGATCCCTCTGCAATTCCTCATTGGGCGCAAATCACTTTTATTGGGGGTAAAATCCATGCCATTCCATTATGGATTGTCTACGGTTGTTATACGGCCATTTCCGCAGGAACTTTAATCGGAGGATGGAGAATTGTTAGGACCATGGGGTCAAAGATCACCAAACTTACCCCTTTTGAAGGGGTTGCAGCTGAGAGTGCAGGTGCAATGTTGCTGTTTGGAACCGAAGCATTTGGAATTCCGGTAAGTACAACTCACACCATCACCGGAGCCATTATGGGGGTTGGCCTGACAAAAAGGGTTTCTGCAGTTCGATGGGGTGTGACGGTTCAATTACTTTATGCATGGATACTGACCATCCCGGTTTCGATGGTCCTTGCCGCCTTTATCTACTGGCTGTTTAAGCTCCTGAATATGGGATAAATAATTGGTTGAAATTAAGTTGCGGTCATTTTATTTGACATCCGGCGAATTGGATTTACTTCAAAGCACCTTTGTTCCTAAGGACATAAAGAAATTAATGTATTTTTGACACCTGAATCAACGTAAATATAAGTTACAATGTTTGAATCAATTAAAAATTTATTTGGATTTGAGAAAACCGACTATGCGCAATTAGTCAAAGAAGGCGCTACAATTTTGGATGTTCGCAGCAAAGGTGAATTTGCAGGCGGTCACATCAAAGGCTCGATCAATATTCCCGTTGAACAACTTGGCAGCAACTATAATAAGCTGAAAAACAAAAATAAGCCGGTTATCACCTGCTGTGCTTCCGGAATGCGCAGTGCATCTGCGAAAAGCATCTTAAAATCAAACGGTTTCACTCAAGTCTATAATGGTGGAGCCTGGAGTAGTTTGCAACATAAGATCTGAAAATCATTCCATCAATTTTCCGACAACTTTAAATGCTCTGCCGTTTGGCGTTACTACCCGCCGGTATAATGTTCCGTTATATTGGTAATAAGTCCTTCCTTCAATCTGAACCCTGTCTGCATCATCCGGAAGGTCGTAGACAATTGCACCAACAGGGGGATCCACAATCTCATATTCATTATTGAGGAGTATGTAAAACAGTCCGCCAAAATAAAAGTACGTCCTGGTTGAATTAACGAATTCTCTAAACCCGAAAGGAAGGTTTCTGACCCTGAATCCGATGGGTGGAACCACTGAAATATACCTGCCATTGTTATAATCATAATACCTGCCGTCATGGAAGTAGTAATTCCGGTCTTTATCCCTAAAGACAATACGCCCGCCAGGTAAATCCCTTTTAACTGTTACCCTGGGAGATTTTCTGAATTTGATCGATTTCCATGAAGGGTTAATGTTTTCATTATATGATTCCCCTTTCCCTTTTTTTGGTCCCTTCCATTCCGATTGTTTGGGTTGTTCACCCTTATAGTTTTGCTTTTTGTTTCTCCTGCTATCCTGAGCAAGGGAATTAATACTTGTTGTAATTACCAGTAAAGAAATGAAAAATAGAATTTTTGTTTTCATAACCTATCTTTTTAAATTAAACTTTAAATATCAAATATAGCGAATTTTAATTTAAAGCTTTTCATTTTCTGGAATAATCAGGTTGGCAATTCAGATTTATTGGGTATTTTGAGAGCTGATTATCAATACTCCACCGCCAATTAAAATTTGAAAATTATATTTCCGGACGCCAAATGGCCAGACAGAATCTCTATTATTAATTGCCCTGACTGCATCCCGGACCGGTGATGGTGCTTTTACCACCTGAGCTCTTGTGAACCAATATTTTTGTGGTGATCCGCTCTTTTAAGGCTGAAACATGGGAGATCACTCCTATGAGTTTGCCATCCTGACGCAGGTTTGCCAAGGTTTCAAGGGCAGTCTCAAGGGTATCTTCGTCCAGTGAGCCAAATCCTTCGTCGAGGAACAGGGAATCAACGCGCACCTTTTTACTGGCCATCTTTGAAAGACCGAGTGCAAGTGCGAGACTGACAATAAACGACTCGCCGCCGGAGAGGTTTTTTGTCGAACGGACCTCCCCCGCCTGATAATTGTCGATCACATTCAGGTCCAGAGGTTGGTCCTTATCCCTGGTCAGCAGATAGCGGTCTGTCAGCTTCATCAACTGTACATTGGCATGGGCCACCATGATCTCAAAGGTGAGACCCTGGGCGAAATTCCGGTATTTCTTTCCGTCTGCCGACCCAATCAGGTTATAGAGCAAGTCCCATCTTTTAAGTTCTGTTTTTTGCGCCTCAATCAGTAACATGGTCTCACCAAGGTTTTTCCGGGCAATGATATTGTCGGCCAATTTTTGCCGTATGGCCCCAATATTTTCGCGGATGAAAAGTAGTGAATTACCAGCAGTCTGCTGTTGTTCCGTTAATTCAACCAATGGAATTTCAGTCAGCTTTTTAGCGGATTCGGTCACCAACTGTCTCTCCCTGTCTCTTTTCCGGGTGATAATATCTGCCTGTTTTAAATCGAGTGATGTGGCCTGACGGCCAAGTTCCTCGCGCCTTTCGCGCGATAGACTGCAACCGGTAAAAATTGTTTCATCATCAAAACCGGCAGATTGAAGGGACGCAAGGAATGTTAACTCATCAATTTCCAGTTCAATCTTGCGGACTGAGGTACTTGTTTTTAGTTCCTTGATTCGGTTTTTCAATCCATCCAACTCCTGTGAAACCTTGTTTTTGTGATCACTGGCCTCTCTTTCCGATTTTTCTGCGGTAAAAATGAGTGTCTGGAGCCGCCGTTCCTCCACATCCGGATCTTTCAACCCATACCGGACTGACCGCTGATTTTCCAGTTCATAAAGTTCTCTGCGGTAGGCACTAACTTCAGGTGATTTCGTTTTTAGGGTACTTCCCAAGGTTCGGATTAAAACATTAATGTTTTCAATGCGTGAAATCAACCCGTTTATTTCTCCTTCGACAGTAACCTTCCTTTGCTGGTTATCTTCCCAGTTTTTAAGCCGGCTGTTTAGCTCCGATGATAAAGATTCCGGATTACTCATCTCGTTCACTGTAAATCCAAACGGTTGAAGGATCTCC
>JAHEYS010000136.1 GCA_023251475.1 Prolixibacteraceae bacterium | reverse complement strand
ACCGAAAAACGGATGGCGCTGACTGGTATTACGTTTGTGCCCCCAAAGGAAGTGGTTTTAAAGGGACCCTTAACTTTCGCAACAGCGGAAATATTGAAATCTGGGATCCGCTGACCGGCACTGCATCACCAGCAGCAGCCAGCACCACAGGCAATCGCGCACAGGTGATGCTGGATTTACCACAGGCTGGTTCCTGTTTTGTAGTTTTCCGGAAGTCAGGCAAAACAGATAGCATGATAAATAATCTGCAATCTGATAAAATGACACAAACAATACCCTTCACCCGAAAATGGCAACTCTCCTTTCCTTCAGGATGGGGTTCGCCATCAATGGTTCAGGTTAATGAGTTGAAGGCATGGAAAGACCTTGATCTGACACCTGAAGCCAAAGTATTTTCCGGAACGGCCACTTACACTACGACATTCGATGCCGGTAATATCGGGAAAAACGAAAGCTTTTTACTTGATCTTGGGCGCGTTGAGATGATTGCCGTTGTATCGCTTAATGGTAAACCAATACGTACCTTATGGACACCACCCTACAAGGTTGATCTTAGCGGAGCCGTTAAAACAGGGACCAATACTTTAACCGTTGAAGTGACCAGCACTTGGTTTAACCGTCTTGTATATGATGCCGGTCAACCCGAAAATCAACGAAAAACATGGACCATCAACGGCCCTAAGAAAGATGCAGCGCTAAGGGAGAGCGGGCTGATTGGTCCCGTGGTGCTCTACTCAGGAAAGTAACCATTTATCAAGTAAAAAAGCTCCTCCTTTCGGAAGAGCTTTTTTTATTGCTTCAAAGTACGGGTGATTAAGCCTGTCCTGTCGGACCGCTGAAGTTCATGGGCACACTATTATCCTGCACCTGATTAATTTGAATCGGACCATGCAGCGCTTCATATTTATAAATATTTTCCTGAAGTGCCATCATCAGTCGCTTTGCATGCTCGGGGGTTAAGATGATCCGCGACTTTACATTCGCCTTTGGAATACCGGGCATAACGAGGATAAAATCGACCACGAACTCGGAGGGGGAATGGGTAATAATTGCCAGGTTGGAATAAGTACCCTGAGCCACCTCTTCACTTAATTCAATATTCAGCTGTTGCTGATTCTGGTCATCGTTTTGCATAATCAATAGTCATCATCTTCGTCAATACTATCACCCTTTTTGGAATCGATCAGTCGATCATATTCATCCCTTGAACCAACCACGATGTTTTTAAACATTGGGTTACCGGTTCCGGCAGGGATCAGGTGACCGCAGATTACATTCTCTTTCAAACCTTCGAGGTAATCTATTTTGCCGTTGATTGCAGCTTCATTAAGTACCTTGGTTGTTTCCTGGAATGAAGCCGCCGACATCCATGATTTGGTTTGAAGCGATGCGCGTGTGATCCCCTGCAATACCTGGCTTGAGGTTGCAGGAACAGCGTCGCGTGCTTCAACAGTTTTCTTATCCCGGCGTTTGAGTAACGAATTTTCATCCCTTAACCGACGGGCAGTGATGATCATACCTGGACGTAAGGTCTCGGAATCTCCCGATTCGATGATTATCTTCTTAGCAAAAACCCAGTCATTTTCAGTCGTAAAATCACCTTTGTCAACCACCTGTTTTTCGAGGAACCGGGTATCGCCGGCATCTTCAATCTCCACCTTGCGCATCATCTGGCGTACAATAACCTCAAAATGCTTGTCGTTGATTTTCACACCCTGCATACGATATACGTCCTGAACCTCGTTAACGATATACTCCTGAACTTTGGTCGGGCCTTTGATGGCAAGGATATCAGACGGAGTAATTGCACCATCAGAGAGGGCAATACCTGCACGTACATAGTCGCTCTCCTGAACCAGGATTTGCCTGGAGAGGGGAACAAGGTATTTTTTAACCTCACCGGTACGTGATGTGATCACCACTTCCCGGTTACCGCGTTTAATTTTGCCAAGGGTTACCTCACCATCAATCTCAGAGACAATTGCAGGATTGGAAGGGTTACGCGCTTCGAAAAGCTCGGTCACACGTGGAAGACCACCCGTGATGTCACCCGCTTTACCGGAGGCACGTGGTATCTTCACCAAAACTTCCCCGCTCTTCACCATCTGCCCATCCTCAACACTTAAGTGACCACCTACCGGAAGGTTATAAGAACGGATTTCCTGGTCGTTCTCATCCACAATCTGTAGTGTAGGGTTCTTGGTTTTATCACGGGTTTCGATGATTACCTTCTCCTTGTAACCGGTTTGCTCATCAGATTCTTCACGGCAGGTTACACCATCAATCAAATCGCTGTACGATACACGTCCGTTGAATTCATTGACAATAACTCCATTATAAGGGTCCCACTCGCAAATGATGGTATCCTTCTTGATCTCGGCCCCATTTTTCACAAACAGTTTTGACCCATAAGGCATACTGTGTGTGGATAAAGTGATGCCTGTATTTTTATCGATAATCTTCAGCTCGGCCAGCCGGCTTACCACGATATCAAGTGTCTCACCTTTTTCATCGCTCCATTCTACAGAACGAAGCTCTTCAATCTCCGCAATTCCATCATAACGGGCTACAACGGTCGACTGTGTGGAAACGTTACCCGCGATCCCCCCGACGTGGAAGGTACGCAATGTAAGCTGCGTTCCAGGCTCACCGATTGATTGGGCAGAAATGACGCCGACAGCCTCTCCGAGCTGAATCATCTTGGCTGTTGCCAGATTCCGGCCGTAACACTTGGCGCAAACCCCGTTTTCGGCTTCACAGGTCAGTACCGACCTGATTTCAACGCGTTCTATGGGTGAATCTTCGATAATTGCAGCTACATCTTCGATGATTTCCTCACCCGAGCTAATGATCAGTTTGCCCGTGAGGGGATGGTAAATATCGTGGACGGTTGTACGGCCAAGGATTCTCTCAGACAATGAGGCTACCACCTCTTCGTTGTTTTTCAACGCTGTGGCGATCAAGCCACGCAGTGTACCACAATCTTCGAGATTTATAATCACATCCTGCGCAACGTCGACAAGACGACGGGTAAGATAACCTGCATCAGCCGTCTTTAAAGCGGTATCCGCCAAACCTTTACGCGCACCGTGAGTAGAAATAAAGTACTCAAGTACCGAAAGACCTTCCTTAAAGTTTGCAAGGATTGGATTTTCAATAATCTGAGAACCGGTAGAACCGGATTTCTGAGGTTTTGCCATCAATCCGCGCATACCGCACAGCTGACGAATCTGCTCCTTGGATCCACGGGCACCCGAGTCAAGCATCATATAAACAGAGTTAAACCCTTGTTTATCGGAACTGATCGTTTGCATCACGCTTTGTGTCAGCTTGGCATTCACATGTGTCCAGATATCGATTACCCCATTGTATCTTTCGTTGTTGGTGATGAATCCCATATTATAGTTATTCAGTACCTCCTCAACTTCAGCAAATCCTTCAGCCACCATTTCGGTTTTCACATCGGGAATAATAACATCGTCAAGGTTAAAGGAAAGACCGCCGCGGTAAGCCATTTTATACCCCAGATCCTTAATATCATCAAGGAACTGAGCCGTGGTGGCATTATTTGTTCTGGCAAGAATATCAGCAATGATATCCCTTAAAGCTTTTTTAGTTAAAATCTTATTGATATAACCTGCCGCTTTTGGCACATATTCATTAAACAGGATACGTCCAAGCGTAGTATCGATCATCATGGTTTTCAGCTCGCCATTTTCATCAAGATCCTGGGACCTGACATTTACGATGGCATGCATATCAACTTTCCCTTCGTTGTAGGCAATAATTGCCTCTTCGGGGGAATAGAAGGATAAACCTTCACCTTTGGCTCCCTTGCGGGCTTTGGTCATGTAGTACAGACCAAGTACCATGTCCTGTGAAGGGACGGTGATAGGGGCACCGTTGGCAGGGTTAAGCAGGTTGTGTGAAGAGAGCATCAATACCTGAGCCTCAAGAATTGCAGCATTTCCAAGCGGAAGATGGACAGCCATCTGGTCACCATCGAAGTCGGCGTTGAATCCGGTACAAACCAATGGGTGCAGACGAATGGCCTTCCCTTCAACCAAAACGGGCTGGAAAGACTGTATGGATAAACGGTGAAGAGTTGGTGCGCGGTTCAGCAGAACTGGATGCCCCTTCATCACATTCTCAAGGATATCCCAAACAACAGGATCTTTGCGGTCGACAATTTTTTTAGCCGATTTAACGGTCTTTACAATACCTCGTTCAATCAGTTTTCTGATTACAAAAGGTTTGTAGAGCTCAGCTGCCATATCTTTCGGAATCCCGCATTCATGTAATTTCAGGTTAGGACCGACGACGATTACCGAACGGGCGGAATAGTCGACACGTTTACCCAGCAGGTTCTGGCGGAAGCGTCCCTGTTTCCCCTTCAGAGAATCTGAAAGAGACTTTAACGGACGGTTATTATCTGTTTTTACAGCATTTGATTTTCTGCTGTTATCAAACAGCGAATCAACAGCTTCCTGCAACATTCGTTTTTCATTCCGGAGAATTACTTCAGGTGCCTTGATTTCGATGAGCCGTTTTAAACGGTTGTTGCGGATAATCACCCTGCGATAAAGGTCATTAAGGTCGGAGGTCGCAAAACGGCCGCCATCCAGTGGAACCAAAGGACGCAGATCGGGTGGAATTACCGGAACAACTTTCACGATCATCCACTCAGGTTTGTTTCTCCCTTTTGAGGCGCGGAAAGCTTCCACAACGTTTAACCGTTTAAGCGCTTCATTTTTACGCTGCTGGGAAGTTTCATTACCCGCTTTATGTCTCAGATCATAGGATAATTCATCCAGTTCGAGCCTTTCAAGTAATTTATGGAGAGCAATAGCCCCCATATCTGCAATAAATTTATCGGGATGTTCATCATCAAGCAGCTGATTTTCCTTTGGAAGGGATTCAAGGATATCGATGTACTCCTCTTCGGTCAGAAAATCCAGGTATTTTACACCATCGTTACGTTTGATTCCGGCATTGATTACCACATAACGTTCGTAGTAGATAATCATATCCAGTTTTTTGGTGGGTAAGCCCAATAAGTAACCCACTTTATTTGGCAATGATTTGAAGTACCAGATGTGAACTACCGGGACAACAAGAGAGATGTGCCCCATCCTTTCGCGGCGTACTTTCTTCTCGGTCACTTCGACACCACAGCGGTCGCAAACGATACCACGATAGCGGATCCGTTTATACTTGCCACAATGACATTCGTAGTCTTTTACCGGGCCGAATATCCTCTCGCAAAAGAGACCGTCACGTTCAGGCTTATAGGTTCTGTAGTTTATAGTCTCAGGTTTAAGAACTTCTCCATGAGAGCGTTCAAGTATTTCTTCCGGTGACGCAAGACTGATACTGATCTTGGTGAAATTACTCTTAACCTTATTATCTCGTCTGAATGCCATAATTTTTTGAAAAAAAATGTAAGAATATAACTGAAATTATTCTCAACGATCAGATTGAACCGGCTAAAGCGAACTTTGACTGGTTCAATCTGAACTTACTATTCCAGGTTCACGCTTAATCCAAGTCCCCTCAGTTCGTGCAACAACACGTTAAGAGATTCCGGGATTCCGGGATGTGGGAGCGGATCGCCTTTCACTATAGCTTCATAAGCTTTTGCACGGCCGATCACATCATCTGATTTAACGGTAAGAATTTCCTGGAGTATATTTGCGGCGCCAAAAGCTTCGAGTGCCCACACCTCCATCTCACCAAACCGCTGACCTCCAAACTGAGCTTTACCTCCAAGTGGTTGCTGAGTGATTAAGGAGTATGGTCCAATTGAACGGGCATGCATTTTATCTTCAACCATGTGGCCCAGTTTAAGCATATAGATCACACCCACTGTTGCAGGTTGGTCAAATGGATCGCCTGTTTCCCCATCGAAGAGATTTGTTTTCCCGAAACGCGGTATTCCCGCCTTATCGGTATATTCGCAAATCTGATCAAGTGTGGCCCCGTCAAAGATCGGTGTAGCAAAGGTGAGACCAAGCTCTTTCCCTGCCCATCCAAGTACAGTTTCATAGATCTGTCCAAGGTTCATACGCGAAGGTACGCCAAGCGGATTTAAAACAATATCAACAGGAGTTCCATCTGCAAGGAATGGGAGGTCTTCATCGCGAACAATCCTGGAGACAATACCTTTGTTTCCGTGACGCCCCGCCATTTTATCCCCAATCTGGAGTTTCCTCTTTTTCGCAATATAGACTTTAGCCAACTGCAGGATACCTGCGGGAAGCTCATCTCCAATGGTGACATTGTACCGTTTACGACGTGCCACTGCTTCGGCTTCCTTGTGCTTCATGATGAAGTTATTTACCAGAGCAGCAATCATATCGTTCTTATCCTTGTCGGTAGTCCATTTGTTTGGATTAACATTCAGGAAGTCGATACCCTGTAATTGTTTAAGGGTGAATTTATTCCCCTTTGTGATCAAATCACTGTTGAAATAGTCTTTTACCCCCTGGGATGTTTTACCATTTACAAGGTTAAAAAGCTTATCGATAAGGATTTCACGCAATCTGCTCGTTTCAGCCTCAAGTTCGACATCGATCTGTTCAAGTAATGGTTTTGTAGCCATTTTACCCTTTTTCTCCTTAACAACACGGGAAAAAAGTTTCTTGTCAATCACAACACCATTTAATGATGGGGAAGCTTTTAAGGAGGCATCCTTCACATCACCCGCTTTATCACCAAAAATAGCGCGCAAAAGTTTCTCTTCCGGAGATGGGTCAGACTCACCTTTGGGGGTAATCTTTCCAATCAGAATATCTCCTGGTTTTACGATGGCACCGATTCTGATCAACCCGTTTTCGTCAAGATTTCGGGTTGCCTCTTCACTTACATTAGGAATATCAGATGTAAATTCCTCTGCTCCGCGTTTTGTATCGCGAACTTCAAGTGAATATTCATCAATATGTATGGAGGTGAAGATATCGTCGCGGACGATCCGCTCGGAAATAACGATCGCATCTTCATAGTTATAACCCTGCCATGGCATAAAGGCCACTTTCAGGTTACGACCCAGCGCCAGTTCCCCTTTTGCTGTGGCGTATCCTTCAGTTAACATATCGCCCAACTGTACCCGCTGACCTTTACGTACCAGAGGTTTGAGGTCAATACAGGTTCCCTGATTGGTTTTTTTGTATTTAGAGAGATTATAACTCTTAAAATCGGGATCAAAACTGACGTAGCGCTCCTCTTCTGTCATATCGTAGCGAATGACAATTTTAGAGGCATCGACAAACTCCACAACTCCTGGTCCTTCGGCAGCGATATTGATACGTGCATCCCGGGCGATGTTGCCTTCGAGACCGGTTCCGACGATAGGTGCTTCAGGTCGTAACAAAGGGACGGCCTGGCGCATCATGTTGGATCCCATCAGCGCGCGGTTGGCATCGTCATGCTCAAGGAAAGTGATCAGTGAAGCCGCAATTGAAGCAATTTGATTCGGACCGACATCCATCAGATTGGCATCTTCTTTGTTTGCCAATGGATAATCGGCATCAAGACGGGCCTTTACCTTAGCATTTTTGAAATTACCCTCTTCGTCAATGATGGCATTAGCCTGAGCAATGATTTTTCCCTCTTCCTCCTCGGCGGTGAAATAGGAGACATCCTCATTATTTAAATTGACTTTACCATTACTTGCACTACGATAAGGGGTTGAAATAAATCCCAGATCGTTTATTTTGGCAAAAACGCAAAGTGAAGATATTAGTCCGATATTAGGTCCTTCCGGAGTTTCAATCGGGCAAAGACGGCCATAGTGAGTATAATGGACGTCACGCACCTCGAATCCTGCACGTTCACGCGAAAGACCACCCGGTCCCAGTGCAGACATACGCCTTTTGTGGGTCATCTCCGCCAATGGATTGGTTTGATCCATGAATTGTGAAAGGGCATTTGTTCCAAAGAAGGAATTAATCACCGAAACCAGCGTTTTTGAATTGATCAGATCAATAGGTGTGAAAACCTCATTATCCCTGACATTCATACGCTCGCGGATGGTACGGGCCATACGGGCCAAACCTACGCCAAACTGGGTAAACATTTGTTCACCGACGGTTCTTACGCGACGATTCGACAAGTGGTCAATATCATCAACATCGGTTTTGGAATTGATCAGCTTGATCAGGTATTTAATAATCTCGATAATATCAAGTTTAGTAAGTACCCTGGTCGTATTATCAATATTTAATCCTAATTTACGATTGATACGAAATCTCCCCACCTCGCCCAGGTCATAACGTACTTCGGAGAAGAACAGCTTATCGATTACATCGCGGGCTGTGGCCTCATCGGGCGGTTCAGAGTTACGAAGCTGCCGGTAAATGTGCAGTACTGCTTCCTTTTCAGAATTACAGGGGTCTTTCTGTAAAGTATTATAAATAATTGCGAAATCACCTGAACCAGCTTCTTCCTTATGTAAAAGAATTGTTTTTGTACCGGAATCGAGGATCTCATCGACGTGATCGTTTGAAATCACCACCTCGCGGTCAACAATTACTTCATTACGTTCAATAGAAACAACTTCACCCGTATCTTCATCCACGAAATCCTCCACCCATGTTTTTAAAACACGCGCAGCCAGTTTTCTGCCAACATATTTTTTAAGGGCAGTTTTAGAAACTTTGATTTCGTCGGCGAGGTCGAAAATTTCAAGGATATCTTTATCGCTCTCATAACCGATTGCGCGAAGCAGTGTTGTTACGGGCAATTTCTTTTTCCGGTCGATATAGGCGAACATCACATTATTGATGTCGGTTGCGAATTCGATCCAGGAGCCTTTGAAGGGGATTACCCTTGCGGAATAGAGTTTTGTTCCATTTGCATGGACACTCTGTCCGAAAAATACGCCGGGTGAACGGTGAAGCTGTGAAACGACCACCCTTTCGGCGCCGTTAATTACGAACGAACCGGTTGGGGTCATATAGGGTACAGTTCCGAGGTAGACATCCTGGACTACTGTATCAAAATCTTCGTGCTCAGGGTCGGTGCAAAAAAGTTTCAGCTTTGCCTTAAGCGGCACGCTATAGGTTAAGCCCCGTTCTATACACTCTTCGATACTATAACGTGGAGGATCGACCTGATAGTCGATGAACTCGAGAACGAAATTGTTTCTGGTATCGGAAATCGGGAAATTCTCCTGAAAGACCTGGTAAAGATCTTCATTCTTTCGATCTTCCGGAGAGGTTCCCAACTGGAAAAATTCTTTAAAAGATTTAATTTGCACCTCCAGAAAATCGGGGTACTCTAGTTTGCTTCTGGTGGATGCAAAACTAATCCTTTGATTTATGTAATTTGAGGACATTATCAGCCAAATTAAGGAACCAAAATATAAACATGAAAAGGTTTAGAATCCCTTGACGGGATTCTAAACCGCATATAACCTTGTAGTACAGGTCCAATCCTATTTGATTTCAACTTCTGCGCCAGCCTCTTCGAGTTGAGCTTTAAGAGATTCTGCTTCTTCTTTTGAAACCTTTTCTTTGATAGCTTTTGGTGCATTATCAACCAGGTCTTTAGCCTCTTTTAGTCCGAGACCAGCAAGTTCCTTAACTAATTTAACAACTGCCAATTTTGACTGACCACCGAATTTAAGGATGACATCAAATTCAGTTTTTTCAGCAGGAGCTTCAGCTTCGGCTGCAACAGGAGCAGCAACGGCAACTGCTGCTGCAGCTGGTTCAATACCGTATTCTGATTTAAGGATACCTGCAAGCTCATTAACTTCTTTAACAGTCAGGTTAACAAGTTCTTCTGCAAGTTTTTTAAGATCTGCCATTTTACTTGAGATTTAAATATTAATTGATTCTTTAATTATTCTAACACTTTTGATCTAGGCATTACGCTCTTCCAGGGTTTTCAATACCCCTGCAATGGTTTGTCCCCCTGATTGCAGGGCTGACAGCACATTTTTAACAGGAGCCTGAAGAGAAGCAAGAATACCGCCTATTAGTTCTTCTTTTGATTTTACATTGATCAATGCTTCGAGCTGATCAGCGCCAATATAGGTACACTGTTCAACATAAGCTCCTTTCAAAACCGGCTTTTTATTTTTCTTGCTGAACTCTTTAATGAGTTTAGCAGGAACACTTCCGGTATTGGAAAACATGATCGATGTATTATTGACAAGTACATCATAGAGCTCCTGTGAATTCTTTTCAGAATTTTCAAGTGCTTTACGGAGGATGGTGTTCTTAACTACAACCAGTTTAACTTCCCGTTTGTTGCACAACCTTCTGAGGTTACCAGTAACTTCAGCATTCAGGTTGGAGATATCGGCAAGATAATAATGGCTGTATGAATTGATCTCTTTGGTCAATTGTTCAATAACCTGTAATTTATCTGATCTTTTCATTTCAACATTATTTTCTTATTCCAGACAGGATTTTGGTTCCACCTGGATGCCGGGGCTCATAGTACTGGATACATAAACACTTTTTATGTAAGTACCTTTAGCAGCAGCGGGTTTTAATTTCTGAATTGTGTGAACAAATTCTCTGGCGTTTTCCACAATCTGTTGTGGATCAAACGATACTTTACCAACGGAAGTGTGCACAATGCCGAACTTGTCAACCTTGAAATCGATTTTACCCATCTTTACTTCTCTGATGGCTTTACCGACTTCCATAGTCACAGTTCCGCTCTTCGGGTTAGGCATAAGACCACGAGGTCCTAAAATACGGCCTAACGCCCCAACTTTTCCCATAACCGGGGGCATAGTAATGACGACATCTACATCGGTCCAACCACCTTTGATTTTTTCGATATAGTTGTCGAGTCCTACAAAATCAGCACCGGCTTCCAACGCTTCGGCCTCCTTGTCAGGAGTGACCAATGCCAGAACCCGTACCTCTTTTCCGGTACCATGGGGCAAAGTTACTACACCACGAACCATTTGATTAGCCTTACGAGGATCAACCCCAAGCCTTACATCAATATCTACTGAGGCGTCGAATTTGGTAAAAGTAATCGTTTTTACCAGTTCTGTTGCTTCAAGTAAACCATAGATTTTTCCAGCTTCGAGTTTCGCCAATGCAGCTTTCTTATTCTTGGTAACTTTTGCCATTTCAACCTTAACTTTAATTAGTTAATAATCGGTGATTTGCCTGTTACGGTAATCCCCATGCTTCTTGCAGTTCCAGCCACCATACTCATCGCCGCTTCCAAAGAGAAGCAGTTTAAGTCGGGCATTTTGATCTCTGCAATCTCTCTCACCTGTTCCCACGACACTGAACCGACTTTGTTAACGTGTGGTTCCGAAGATCCTTTTTTAACCTTCGACAACTCAATTAACTGGACGGCCACAGGAGGGTTTTTTACTACAAAATCAAATGATTTATCGCCGTAAACGGTAATAATCACCGGTAGTACTTTTCCAGCCTGATCCTGGGTCCTGGCATTAAACTGCTTACAGAACTGCATGATGTTCACCCCTTTGGATCCCAAAGCGGGTCCTACCGGAGGTGAAGGATTTGCTGCACCACCTTTGATCTGTAACTTGATAAATCCAGCAATGTCTTTAGCCATAACTTTTTTTAAAAAAATTTACTTACTCCTTTTCTACCTGCATAAAGCTAAGCTCCAAGGGTGTTTTACGACCGAAAATTTTAACCATTACTTTCAGTTTCTTCTTCTCCACATTGATCTCCTCAATGGTTCCGTTGAAACCGTTAAATGGCCCGTCGGTCACTTTTACTGTCTCTCCTACGATGAATGGGTTATCCAGCTCCACTCCACCTTCCTGAAGCTCATCCACCTTCCCGAGGATACGGTTGATCTCAGACTGACGCATGGGAACAGGTTCGCCCCCTTTTGTGTCGCCCAAAAAACCAATAACGTTGGGAATATTTCTAAGCATATGGGCAATCTCGCCCACCAGTATGGCTTCGATCAGAATGTAACCGGGGAAAAAATTGCGGTCTTTTGCAACCTTTTTCCCATTCCGGATCTGATAAACCTTTTCTACAGGGATTAAGACTTGGGATACAAATTCCTTAAGTCCAGAATTCGCAACTTCATTTTCGATATATTCCTTGACCTTCTTCTCTTTCCCTCCAATAGCTCGAAGAACATACCATTTACGTTGATTATCGCTCATCACGGACCTCCAGAAAATTATTAATAGAAAAAACTGTAAATTAATTTCATGATACCGCGGAAGCCGGAATCGATGAAAAATATTAACAGTGCGATTATAAGGGAAGCAACCATTACTACTACAGCACTATTACGCAACTCACTCCATGTTGGCCATGAAACCTTATGGATAAGTTCGTTGTAAGACTCGTTGAAATAATTTAAATTCATTTGTATAGAGACAAATTTCGTTAAAGAATCAAATATTGCCGGATAGTAAGAATCGAACTTACGTTACTCCCCTTTATGAGTTTATCCGTAAATACAGTCCCAAACTGACGCCTGGGACTGTATTACATGATATTTAAAATCAGATTATTTCAGAATTTCAGTAACCTGACCTGCACCTACGGTACGACCACCTTCGCGGATTGCGAAACGGAGACCAAGGTTCAAAGCCACAGGATAGATCAATTCTACCGTGATGGTTACGTTATCACCCGGCATGATCATTTCAGTTCCTTCCGGAAGATTGATCTCACCTGTAATATCCAGTGTACGGATATAGAACTGCGGGCGATATTTGTTATGGAACGGCGTGTGACGTCCACCTTCTTCTTTTTTAAGGATATAAACCTCAGCTTTAAAGGTAGTATGAGGCGTAATAGAACCTGCTTTTGCAAGAATCTGACCGCGTTTGATCTCTTTTTTGTCAACACCGCGAAGCAGCAGACCTACGTTGTCGCCAGCCTGACCATCATCGAGGATCTTGCGGAACATCTCAACACCAGTACAAACTGTCTTGCGACCTTCTGCACCAAGACCAATCACTTCAATTTCATCACCAGTGTGAATCTTACCTGTTTCGATACGACCTGTAGCTACAGTTCCGCGACCAGTGATCGAGAAAACGTCTTCAACAGGCATAAGGAATGGTTTGTCAACATCACGCGGAGGAATTGGGATCCAGGTATCAACAGCATCCATCAGTTCCATCACTTTTTCTTCCCACTGTGGTTCGCCGTTCAGTGCACCAAGTGCAGAACCTTGAATAACAGGAGTATTGTCACCGTCAAATTCATAGAAAGAGAGGAGGTCACGAATTTCCATTTCCACAAGTTCAAGAATCTCAGGATCCTCAACCATGTCCACTTTATTCATAAATACAACAAGACGAGGTACGTTTACCTGACGGGCAAGCAGGATGTGCTCGCGGGTCTGAGGCATAGGACCATCTGTTGCAGCAACAACGATGATAGCGCCGTCCATCTGGGCAGCACCAGTAACCATGTTCTTAACGTAGTCAGCGTGACCAGGACAGTCAACGTGAGCGTAGTGACGGTTTGCAGTTGCGTATTCAACGTGAGCAGTGTTAATGGTGATACCACGCTCTTTTTCTTCCGGTGCATTATCAATTGAATCGAAAGATTTTACTTCGCAAAGACCTTTCTTTGCCAATACCATGGTAATAGCAGAAGTAAGGGTTGTCTTTCCGTGGTCAACGTGACCGATAGTCCCAATGTTTACATGGGGTTTTGACCTGTCATAATGTGCTTTAGCCATAACTAATTTTTTTTAAAAATTTATATTTATTCCATTCATCTTATCTGAGCCGGTGATGAGAATTGAACTCATGACCTCTTCCTTACCAAGGAAGCGCTCTACCCCTGAGCTACACTGGCAAACTTGAGCGGGAGACGGGACTCAAACCCGCGACCCTCAGCTTGGAAGGCTAATGCTCTATCAACTGAGCTACTCCCGCTTATTCCCCCTTTTGGTTTGCCTGAAAACTTTCCGAAAAGAGATGGTGGGGAGAGCAGGATTCGAACCTACGAAGGCATACGCCAGCAGATTTACAGTCTGCCCCAGTTGGCCGCTTTGGTATCTCCCCAATCTTGTGTCTTAATCAATCCTTAAAAGAACAGACCATTTTAAAGAATCGTGCCTCAAAAATGGTCTGCAAATTTAATTTATTTTTCTTTCTAAAAAGCTATTTAAAATACTTTTTTAAAAATTATTTGGATTTGACTTTCATTTTGTATTTATCTAACTGTTTTCGAAGCGCATCCACCGCAAGATCGACAGCCTCTTCGAACGATTTTGCCTGCTTTTTTGCAAAAAGATATTCATTTGCCGGAACAGACAGTTTAATTTCAGCGACTTTATTCTCCTGATCTTCGTCTTTTTCGAGTTTTAAGATCACATCCGATCCGATAACCCCTTCAAAGAAAAGATCAAGTTTGCTAATTCGCTTTTCGCAAAAGTCGATCAGCTTCTGGTCGGCTTTAAAATGAACACTTTGTACTTTTACGTCCATAATTTTCCCTCCTTTAATTTAAGCTCTTGGATGAGCTTGTTTGTAGACCTTTTTTAACTGTTCGAACGAGGTATGCGTGTAGACCTGAGTTGCAGCAAGATTTGCATGACCAAGCAACTCCTTGATTGCATTCAGATCCGCCCCGCGATTAAGCAAATGGGTCGCATAACTGTGTCGTAATATATGTGGACTTTTTTTATCGGATGTGGTAACAAGCGATAATTGTCTTTTAACAATCCGATAGACTAATTTGTTGTAAACAGGCTCCCCGCTTTCGGTTAAAAAAAGAATATTCCCCGAATCGGGATAAAGTTCATTTCGCAATTTGATGTAATCACTTAATAAGGATGAGATTTCCATCGGAAATGGGACCAGCCGCTGCTTGTTTCTTTTACCGTTAACCTTTACCATTTTTTCGGCAAGGTTCAGATCGGTAAGCCGTATACCCACCAATTCCGATAACCTTATGCCAGTCCCATAAAATAACGATACCACCGCCTTATCACGCACCCCTTCAAAATCACCCGAAAAAAACTGCCCGTCGAGTAATTGGTTCATCTCCTTCTCCTGGACAAATTCAGGCAACTTCTTTGCCATTTTAAGCACAGAAACATGATCAGTTGGATTTTTATCTATCACCCCTTCACGCATCAGAAACCTGTAAAAAGTCTTTAATGTAGAGATTTTCCGGTTTACACTCCTGGCTAAAGTGCCATTGTTCATCAATGAAACGACCCATTGACGAATCAGATGGTAATCTGTTTTTTCAACATGAAAATCCTCAACCAGTATCTTTCCAAACAAGATAAATTGGCCGAGGTCATTTTCATAGGCGGTGATGGTGTGTGGTGAATACCGCTTTTCGTATTTTAGGTAACTGAGAAAAAGTTCCAGATTCATCATTTCAGGCGAGAATGATTTTCGCACTCAATATACGAAAAAAAAACTGATTCACCTAAAAAATTTGCTATTTTTGGATTTATTCTTCTGACCGCTGTAAATCTTCGATATAGATCGCCTTTTTAATCTCAGTACGGCGGGTTATTGAGGGTTTCTCAAAAGCCTGACGGTTACGAAGTTCTTTCACAACACCGGTTTTCTCGATTTTTCTTTTAAAACGTTTCAATGCGCGCTCAATATTTTCGCCGTCTTTAACTGGAATAACAATCATAGAATTCTTTGTTTTGTTTTATATAATTAACTACTATTTCGGTCGGCAAATTTATTAATTTTCTATTACTATTCAAATAATCAACTCAAATAATATTAAAAATGGGTAAATGTTAATGGTTCACCTGATTTATGGACCGAATTTCAGGTAAGGGATTAATTTTTTCAATGAATCGGCTGCTATTACCGATGAAAGTTCATCCGCTGTGCTAAACCTCCCTGTTTTATCTCTTAACTTAACCACCTTCCTGGCAGTTCGATAGCCAATATAAGGGTGATGTCCCAAATCCTGAACGGTTGAAAAGTTGATATTCAAAGTTTTTATGGCAGATGGGTCCACGGTTAAACAGGGAGCCACCGACGAATAGTTTTCCTCCCTCAGCCCATAGACCTCTTTCAGCTGGTTGATTGCATAATATCCCCCAAGAAGATTCCGGTAGCGAATGATACGGGATGCCAGTACAGTACCAATACCTCTGATTTGTAGCAAATGAGCCGAATCGGCACTGTTGAGCTCGAGCAGTTCCAATGCAATTTTCTCAGCAGGTATGTCATTCCGTCGTATTGGCGCATCCTGCACAGGAGCGGTGGACGGTTTAATCCGTGAGCTGGTTCGCCCTTTGTTTAAAGCTACAGCGCCATTATTCCCTATGACAATAAACGAATCCAGCTGTTCAAATAACACGGGAGTCATCCCAAAAATCTTTTTAACCTCCTCCTTATTTCTGAAACGCCCCCCCTTCCCAAGATACTTCACCCAGTTTGCAACTACCTTTAAGGGCAATCCCATATTTGCAAGGGTGATTGAATCGATAGAATTAGGATCAAAAGTCACCGGGTGAAGGGCAATTTCAGTCAACTTTGGCTTCTCTGTCTTATCCAGCCAGGCATTCACTTCTGACTCCCATTTGGAGAAATTTGTAGGATCATCATGAATAAAAAGTGGAATTACCTTTCCGGTCAGGATCAAAAGAAAGATAATCAGGATTAAAATGATTATCCCGCGACGTTCCTTAGTTGAAAAACTGAACATTTCACGAATCCATCCGTTTTTCATCGGTAAATAATTTGTTTTTAAAGGTAAGATGGAATCGTCATGGGGAATATTCATTTCGGTTTATGATTTCTCAACCATGGCGATTTCATACCATGAAAAATAAGTGATCAGAACGGGTACCCGATTGCAAAGGCAAAATTGATGTTATCCTTTGTAAAAAGATGGTTGGTTGGTATCCAGCGGGATCCTTCATCCAGTGAGGGATCGTGAAGTTTGATTCCAAGATCTACCCTGATAATTACAAATGAAAAATCGTATCTCAACCCCATACCTGTACCAACAGCAATCTCCTTATAAAATTCTGATAAGGAAAACTCAGTTCCTGGCCGGTTATCTTTTAATGACCAGATGTTTCCCATATCTACAAACAATGCACCTTCGAAGGGTCCGATCATAGCAAAACGGTATTCGGCATTCGCCTCCAGCTTAATATCACCCGACTGATTGGGAAATTCGTTTGGATTTGCCTTGTAGGAACCAGGACCAAGTGTTCTTACGGGCCAGGCTCTGATCCCATTTGCACCGCCGGTGAAAAATTTTCGTTCGAAAGGAACCTGATCGGAGTTGCCAAATGGGAGGGCGATGCCGGATAAAGCCCGGATCACAATGGTATTATATTTATCGATCAACCATCCCCTGCGATATTCAAAATCACTTTTAAGGTATTGGGCAAACGGGGTTCCCAAAAAATGGTATTTCATACTGCCCAGTGAATCGCTGGGATGAAGTGTCCGGTCAAAAAGTTTACTTATTCCGTACAAAAAGGTTCCGGCTGTTTCAACAGAGGCCCTGATATAACTATAATTCGACTGCTTCTGAATATTCTGGGTAGTGCGGTTAAAGGTGTAATTCCATGCAGTAATGGTATGATCGGTATATGAACTTTTTATATAAAGATTTTCGATTCGCGAAACAAAGGCTGAATCATAGGCAAACATTTTGACCATATTGAGATCAATGAAGTTAAACCGATGGGTAGTGATTTCGGATGATTTCCATTGATATCCCAGGCTTGACCGGATAATTGTCCGGGTATAGTCGGGACGGCGCTGATAATTATAGGAGAGACTCATCAGGGTTTGTGGTGTTGAATAACGAAACAAACGCTTCGTCTGCACCGGCGCTAAAAACTTGGGTAAGGTTATCTTTGTCTCAATGCCCGACTCGAAAGAGTGAAAAGTCGTATCAGAGACGCCTCTGCCATAGTTTTGCTTTTCGGTTGCACCCAATAAAACCACGTCCAGTAACTCCCCTCCCTTAAAAATATTTTTATGCTGATATCCCAGGTTTCCGGCAATTCCAAGGTTGCCCAAAGAGTTGGTCCCTTCGAGTGAGACCGAATACGATTGCCTCACTGAAGGGGTAAGCTGAATGATACAATCAAGTGTAGGATTCCCCTGGGCATCAGTCTGATTCGTTTCCACGAACCGAATATTGATAAGTTTGAAAAGTCTTAGGGAAAATAATTCATTATAAGTTCGTTCAACAAGATCAACGCAGTAATATCCTTTATCGTTGATATGGTTCATATTCATCAATAATTCGGGATGAAAAGTCAACTTGCCATTGGATATAAAATACTGATTACCAATTGTGACTGTATCATTTTTACTCTTTTGAGCCTCCTCGTTTCCCCCTGTAAAAAGCTGTTTCTGTGATTCGTAACTGGTATAGAAATAAAAATT
>JAHEYS010000392.1 GCA_023251475.1 Prolixibacteraceae bacterium | reverse complement strand
TAACATCTTCCATGGGGGCCAGAAAAAGCGGCATCGTTCCCAGTTCCAGATTGCCAATTTTCACAATAAATGGGTTTAAAACAGGCTGCAAAGATAGAAAAACGCCGCAACTTCAAATAGAAGGGGTATAACCGCTACTTTGAACAGGATTGTTAACTTTGTAAAAACATTAAGACAGATGTATCGTCAGGCACTTCGTGAATCCAAACCATCAGCACAGCTACTCTTTACAGCGCTCGTTATTTTCATTTGTGGCATCGCGGTAACAGTGCTGGGGATGGCGCTTGGGTGGGTGATTTTTGGGGTAAATCTTTCGGAGCTGGAAACGATGATGCAGGATCTCTCCAAGCCAAGGAACATTGCTGTCCTCAAGTTTTTTCAGACGATCCAGTCAATCGGCATATTTATTTTGCCCCCTTTTATAGTTGCATGGTTTCTTTACGGAAAACCATCTGTTTTTTTGCAATATCGCAGGCGTCCCGATTTCCAAAGTTTACTCCTTGTCATTGCGATCATATTCTTCTCAAATCCCCTGATTAACTGGCTGAATGAAATTAATTCAAAATTATCGCTGCCCGAATGGATGAGTTCAATAGAAATCTGGATGCAGAATTCAGAAAACCAGGCAACTAAAATCACCAACGCATTTCTGACAACCAACTCGCTCCCCACCCTGCTATTGAATATTATGATGATCGGCGTTCTTCCGGCACTCGGGGAAGAGTTGCTTTTCAGAGGGGTTGTTCAACAGCTATTTAAAAAGGTATATGGAAATGCTCACGCTGCAATCTGGGTTTCAGCCGCAATATTCAGTGCATTACACCTCCAGTTTTTCGGATTTCTTCCCAGGCTTGTTCTGGGTGCAATGTTTGGTTACATGCTCGAATGGAGCGGAACGTTATGGCTTCCGGTTATTGCGCATTTTATCAATAATACAACTGCCGTTATCGCCTTTTATTTATCTCACAAAGGACTAATAAGCAATGATCTGGATAAAACAGGCACTTTTTCTGACAACAGTTTCTACCTTGTGATTGTAAGCCTGATTTTTTTATCGGTTTTTTTCAGAACACTTTACCTTAAACGGGAAGTAAAATTAGCCATCGACAATTAGTGCCCGCATCAGGCAAAGATTCACGCTTTTTCCATCACAAAGTGGTCCGCGTCCAGGCCGATTTACGGCCCAACATCCGGATACCTGCGACAAATCCTTTTAGCTGAAGGACATCCCTGCCCTCAAGCCAGGCAAAACACTCATAAGTTTTACCCGATTTCGGATCATAAATCATTCCACCGGCCCACTCCTTGTCACCAGCATTATAAACCAAACCATTTAAAATCTGCAGATTCAGTATAGATCTGCTTTGTAGCTTTGAATCGGGGTTCTTCGTGTCTTTTTCAGGTTCTCCGTTTACATATTTTTCAGGAACAATGTACACTATAGTGCCGATGTACTTTCCGTCCCTCTTTTCCACTTTAATTTTTGACGTCTTGATATCGTTCCACCAGGTTCCGGTTATATCATCAGCACTTTGAGCCTGAGAATAAATAGCAGAAAAACAAACCACAAATAATACAAACAGTTTTTTCATAAATCTGAAAATTAAAAGTAAAGAATAAGGGGTTATCGTTGGTCAAACTACCTGCCAATCTTAGGTAATGAATTAATATACATTTGCTTTGCGAAAGGACGGCTATCCTGAGCATCAAAAATCTTCTTCATTCCCATTTGTGCTGATCGAAGTGGAATACTTTTAAGCGGCAATCCTTGAATAAGGTTCAGAACACCTTTCAGAATGGTCTCATTGGGATTACCAAATGCGATAAGATTTGTAAAATCTTCTTTAATGTATTTATCAGGATCAGGAATCAGCCCGGTAACAAAGTCAGAAACGCCAGCTGAATTATAGTATTTCATGATGATGGGTTGCATGGCATAAGTATCTTTGGGGTTGGGCACATCATAAACATCGGCTTCCTGTATTGTTGTTGAAGCCACATACTTTCCAACAGTGGTGTCTCCAACCTGAACAACCTGCATATAAGGCTTCAGTCCGTTGATTAACAATTCACTGGCTGAAGCCGTATTATCCGATGTGATGACATACACTTTAGACAGGTTTAAAGTATTAATTGGAGCTTCAGCAGTAGTCGAGGTCTTGGCAATCACGTTGGTAAAATTTTGATTCAGAATGGTAGATGTACCATAATAGCTGATTATTTCAGCCTGTAATGCCGGATTGTATTGGTTTTTTATAAAAATTTTCGCCGTATTGGTTCCGTAAATCATGCTTGCAAGGTAAACTGCTGTTTGAACCGATCCGCCGCCGTTATAGCGCAGGTCAAGAATAAGGTTGCTAATACCAGCATTTTTGAATCTCAAAAATACGCTGTCCAGCTTCAGGTCATACACCGCATTGAATGCGTTATAAACAAGATACCCATCCTTGCCGCTGCTGACATTCAGAATAGTATCGAGTAAAACAGGATTTTCCTGCATTAGCACGGCAGTCATGGTGTATGATTTTCCATTTAATGAGATCGTATTCCCGCTGATGGTCGCCATGGAAAGTTTATAAGTCAGCGTATTGAGTAATAATGTCTGATAGTTGGAAACGGTGAGCTGCTGATCATTGACTTTTGTAAACAGATCGCCCCGTTTTATCCCCGCTTTGTCAGCCGGAGACCCTTTTAAAACATACCTCACGAAACCAAACACATCACCGGCTGTACCGACACGGGCCAGCATAAAATCGAAACCCATCGTCTCGGAAATACCCTGAATCCAATCGGAGATTATTTTGGGATCGGCCACCATAAACGACCATTTATCAACGGTTTTGTATTGGTACAGCAGACCGGTAAAAAGCTTTTGAGGGTCTTTAAAGGAATTCAGAAACGCATTTAATGTATCCTTATTGGTATATTTCTGAGCCGTAAATTCAGGAATCCTATCTTCCCACAGATAGTATAGTTTAAGGCCGTTATAAATAAACCGATTTACAACCGAGGTGTCAGGAATTACAACAGGAACAATTACTTCGGGGGTTGCAGCGATATTATCCTTTTTACAATTGAATAATACAACGGCTAACAACATAATTAAAGGGATACTGACCAGATATTTTTGTGCAATTTTCATAACCAAACCAATTATTTTAATAATCTTACCAAAGCAGGTACCTATTTATCTGCAATATTACATCTTAATCAACGTTTTGGTTCAGCTTTGGCTTCTGCAATCCCGTTAAATAATGCTAATTATCTATTCTGCTTCTGTTTTTACCTCAGCTTCCGTATCCGGGTTCACCGCTTCTGAATTCCCGGTTGGGGCGACATCACTTTTTTCTTCGAAGAAATGCCTGTAGAATATTAGTATTGAGATAATTCCAACGGTGATGGATGAGTCGGCCATATTAAATACAGGGCGAAAGAAGATAAAACTATCGCCACCAACAAATGGGAGCCATGCGGGATAATTACCCGAGACAAGGGGGAAATAAAACATATCAACGACACGCCCCTGTAGGAATGAGGAATAACCGCCTCCGGCAGGAAAGAGTGTCGCCACTTTTCCGTAACTATCATTAAATATCAATCCGTAAAATGCGCTGTCCAGGATATTGCCTATCGCTCCGGCCATGATGAGTGAAAAGCAGGCAATCAGGCCGAAAGGGACTTCACGTTTCCATAATTTGGAGATGTACCAGCCAATGGCGCCAATAGCGACGATGCGGAAAATGCTAAGGAAATATTTACCGATTGTATTGCCAAACTCAAGGCCAAAAGCCATCCCGTTATTTTCAACAAAGTGGATGATAAACCAGTTTTTTGCAATAATAAACTCATCACCAAGCATCATATTGGTTTTTATCCAGATCTTTAGCGCCTGATCCAGAAAAAGGATCAGCAGAACAATCAGGATAGACTTCGTCTTTGCACTCATATAAAAATATTTTGGCGTGATAATGACAAAAAAAACGGGGCATACGCGACCACCCCGAAGTTTATTAAAATTTTAAGGATATCCTAACCGACTGTGGGTAGAAAAAGGGGTGTCTCCTAACGCTGATTGTTTTTTGCATCAATTGAAAGGGTCGCATGAGGTACGGCACGGAGTCGCTCCTTCGAAATCAGCTTGCCCGTCTCGCGGCAGATTCCATAAGTTTTATTCTCTATGCGTACCAGTGCTGCTTCAAGATACTGAATAAACTTCAGCTGCCGCTGAGCAAGTTTACCCGCCTCCTCTTTTGACAAGGTTGCGGCCCCCTCTTCCAAAACCTTAAAAGTCGGCGATGTATCCTCAGTGTCGTTACCATCACCATGAGTAATAGCATTTTTATACAACTGATAGTCCTGCCGGGCTTTTAGCAGCTTATCCTGTATTAACTCTTTGAACTCCTGGAGTTCTTCGTCTGAATATCTGGTTTTCTCGCTCATTGTATCTATGGTTTTATGTAAAAATAATATATTTAGGCTCCAATTATATCAACTATAAAAATATTTGCTAACAGGTCAATCAACAATAGCTAAAGCGTCTCTTTCTCCACCTGGATAAAAGTTTCGATTCCCTTTTCAATTTCAACCGGTTTTCCGACGCCATCAGACAATTGATCAACCAATTCAACCCGTGAGGCAAGCGTCTGAATACCAATATAATCACCATATTTATTCATGGCGGCGTTAAGCTCGGGATGTCGGACAATCCGCAGGATTATCTTATCAGTCACTTCAAAATCGCTCTCTTTACGCAGGTTTTGAATACGGTTTACAAACTCCCTGGCGATCCCTTCGAGCCTTAACTCAGGAGTTACATTGATATCAAGCGCAACAGTGATAGCCCCTTCGCTGGCAACCTGGAGACCCGGGATGTCCTCCGAAAGAATTTCCACATCTTCCAGGGCCAGCGTCACCGTCTCCCCTTCAATTAAGGCATCAAAAGTCCCCAGACGTTCAAATGCAGCGATCTCCGGCTGGCTCATATTGCCAATCAACACCGAAACCGCTTTCATCAGCTTTCCGTATTTTGGTCCAAGTGTTTTAAAGTTGGCTTTAATCTTCTTCTTGATGACCCCTTCTGAATCAGTCAGGTATTCAACCTCCTTTACATTAACCTCGGTCAGGATAATGTTTTCGACCGCCTCAAACTGCCTGCGGAATTTTTCGTTCAGCACAGGTACGATGATTTTTGCCAGCGGCTGACGAACTTTAAGCTTCTCTTTTCTCCTTAAACCCAGAATCATGGACGATACCTTCTGGGCGATATCCATTTGTTCTTCAAGTTCCTTATTAATTACCGCTTCATTGCATTTGGGGAACAAAGTCAGATGGACCGAATCGTCAGGTTCAAGTCCGCTGATCCGGTTTAAATCGCAATATAGCTGATCAGTATAAAACGGTGCAATGGGCGCCGCAAGCTTTGCAACTGTTTCAAGACACCTGTAAAGGGTCTGGTAGGCAGAAATTTTATCCGTATCATACTCTCCACCCCAGAAACGCTTCCGGCTC
>JAHEYS010000391.1 GCA_023251475.1 Prolixibacteraceae bacterium | reverse complement strand
AACTGAACCAACCGCCTATGGAGCTATCATTACTTCAAAGGAGGGAAAAAAGGATTATATTTTCAGAAATGATCTGCCCGTCGAGGTGAATGAGGCTGGAATTGTATTCTCCGGGACCGCCGGTTTCATCCGTGAACGGGAAGCGGGGAAATCTGAATTGGCCCTGTTTCATGGTTCCAGAATTGGCGATAGCCGCTTTGAAATCAGCACAACAAATAAGGATGCAGGAATCAGCACGGTTTTATCCAATGACCTGTCAATCAGCGGACTTTATTCGTGTGTCGGATCATCCGGCGTAACATTTAAATGGACCAGGAAAATACCTAAAGAGATGCGGTTTTATCTTGACGGGATCAGGCAGTCAGTAAAGGCAACCGATGAAACCATTGTGGCCACTATTCCTGCCGGAAAACATCTCTGGAACCTTACTGTTGGATTACCCGATTTGCCCCGCCCTGAAATCGACTTTACCCGAAATGACAGGGGAAAAGTTCTGTTCGCTGTTCATCCCGTCGCCGGGGCTTCCGGTTATCGTTTTGATTACAGTACCGATATCGGGAAATCCTGGACAAAGCTAAAACCGCAACCTAAGGAACAGCTACTTATGGAAGCCATGAAAAATGAAACGAAAGGATATGTTCGCGTGGTTGCCCTCAACAAGGAACATGAAAGTCAGCCGTCAGTCATTTATCCGGTTTATTTCACCACGGAAAAACCACATTATCCGGATGGCCTAAAATTGAATATTGGTAATGGAAAGATTGATCTGACCTGGGGAAAAGTGCTTGGTTGTAGTGAGTTTAAACTTTACCGGAGGATTAAGGGATCAGAAAAATTTCAGGTGATCTACCATGGGAAAGAACCCCTATTCAATGACAATTCATTGCAAGCCAACAAAATATATGAATACACCGTTACCGCTGTAAACGGGAATGGAGAGAGTGGCTTCTCCAATATATTGAATAATGATCCTTCCGGTTGGATGAATTTCAACCCGATGCCGGGTGAGACATTCAGGAGGAGTGTTAACCTCTACGATGGTAGCCGCGATAATTCCGGCAACCCGGTTGATCTTTATTATCCACGATAAAAATTATTTCTTTAAGTAATTTTTATCCCTGCTGACTTCATTTAAGAATCAGGAATTTTCTATAAACAGATTTAAAATGAGGAGAAATACTAATTTTGAATTGGAAAAGCCAAATCACCTAATCCGGATATTTAAATAAGTAGTAAAATTGCATCATAAGAAACCTAAACCACAATTAACCAACATTATATACAATGTGTTAAAGATTTAAACATCAGGACTATAAATTAAATCGCAAACAAATGCAAAAGTTATATCCCAAATTTTTAGCATCCATTTTACTGATCTGCTCAGTAAACTTTGCTTATTCGCAGGTAAATGGAAGTCCCGATTCAGAAATTCATAAATTTAACAGCGATTACACAGGAAAATATCTTGACCGTGTGGCCTTTCCGATTGGAGGAATTGGCGCCGGCATGTTCTGCATGGAAGGTACAGGTTCAATCTCTCACCTTTCAGTCAAAAACAAACCTGAAATCTATAATGAGCCATTTGCTTTTGCTGCAATAAGTGTCAGGGGAGTAGCAAACGGAGCCAAAGTCCTCGAAACACAGGTTCCTACCTGGAAGCTTTTCGGACCGGGAGGAACAGGTAATGGTGGCGGAGGAAAGAGTTACGGACTCCCGCGGTTTGAGAATGGCCGGTTCTTACCCCGATTCCCTTTTGCGACCCTGGCGCTGGAGGATAAAGACATTCCGCTCAAGGTCGAAATTCAGGGATGGAGCCCTTTCATTCCAACGGACGAGGATAATTCCAGCTTACCGGCAGGAGCTATGGAATATCATTTTACAAATAACTCAGCAAAACCAGCTGAGGCTGTTTTTTCGTGGCATGCCAGGAATTTTATTGCCGAAAAAAAAGGGCGCATCATAAAATCAAAGAACGGTTTTACTTTAATCAATCCGTCAGAAGAAAAGTCAACAGGTTCGGGATTTACTATTTTTGTGGATGACAACAATGCTGTCGTTGACTATTGCTGGTTCCGTGGAGGGTGGTTCGATCCGTTGACGATCCTCTGGAAAACAATTAAGAACTGTGGGGTTACCTCAAATCCACCTGTGGAGACCGAATCTCCGGGAGCCTCTATTTTTGTTCCGTTTAAACTTCTTCCCGGCGAGCAAAAAACAATTACCGTGAACTTTTGCTGGTACCTGCCCGATTCCAGACTGGCCTCCGGCAAAGCAGTCCCAAATGGCCCGGCCTTCAGGCAAAAGCCATCCGAAGGAAGCATTTCCGGCCAGCAAAAAATTTCGGGCTTTATTGGAAAACAGCTGGTCAATACTTTTGATCCGGGGGGTGACCAACAGACGGGAATATTGCAATCGTCGCCGTTCAAAATCACAAAACGGTACCTCAAATTTCTGATGGGCGGGGGTAACCTAAAAGATAAAACATCTGTAAATCTTATCGTTGATGGGAAAATCATCAAAACAGCCACGGGAAATCAAACCGAAAATCTGGAACAAACGACCTGGGATTTAAAACCATATCCGGGAAAGGAAGCCAGGATAAAGATCATTGATTTGTGCGTTAATCCTTGGGGACATGTGTTGGCCGATCAGTTTGTGCTGACAGATAAGTTGGATGAAAATCTGAATAATTTATCCACTTCAGCCCTTTTAATTGAAGACTTTGAAAAGAACAGTTATGGAACATGGGAATCAGTGAAAATTGAAGATGGGCAGGCCGAATGCTGCCCGGCAGGAGGTAAATGCGAGGATCCATACTATAAACCGTGGTATGCCCGTCGGTTTCAGAATGTAGATGAAGTGTCCAGGTACTGGTCACTCCATTACGCAGAATTAAAGAAAAACAGTGAATTGTTCCGCGAGGCATTCTTCTCCTCAACGCTGCCTGCCGAGGTCATTGAAGCGGTTGCTGCCAATCTTACGATTATAAAATCCCCAACAGTATTAAGACAATCGGACGGAAGGCTCTGGGCCTGGGAGGGATGCGGTGATAATTCAGGCTGCTGCTCCGGGAGTTGTACCCATGTCTGGAATTATGCCCAGGCAATACCCCATCTTTTCCCGGCCCTGGAAAGAACACTTCGCGAGACAGAGTTCGAAGTGAGTCAGAATTCCGAAGGACATCAGACCTTCAGGGCAAATCTTCCCATCTCTGAACCAAAACATGATTTTCATGCGGCATCTGACGGACAACTGGGCGGAATCATGAAAATCTACAGGGAATGGAGGATTAGTGGGAACACGGAATGGATGAAAAAGCTCTTCCCGTACGTTAAGAAAAGCCTCGACTACGGAATTGAAACATGGGATCCCGGGCATAACGGCTACCTTGAAGAGCCCCATCATAATACTTATGACATCGAATTCTGGGGTCCCGAAGGGATGTGCACAAGTTTCTATCTTGGTGCTTTGACCGCCTTTGTGGAGATGAGCAAAGCGTTAAACGAACCCTGCAACAATTATGATGCGCTGCTTACAAAAGGGAAAAGTTTCATGGAAAAGGAACTATTTAACGGGGAGTATTTTATTCAGAAAATTAAATGGACCGGACTAAAAGCGGGTGATCCTGTGAAAGCGCTCTCCTTCAATTCGGGATATTCTCCTGAAGCACTGGACCTGCTGAAGCGCGAAGGCCCCAAATACCAGTATGGGACGGGTTGTTTGTCCGACGGAATTCTGGGGATGTGGATCGCCTCCGTGTGCGGGCTTAACGAGATAATTGACTCTGACAAAACAAAAAGTCATTTGAATTCGGTGGTTAAGTATAACCTGAAAACAAACCTGATGAATCATGATAATCCGCAACGTCCAACCTATGCATGTGGTAAAGAGGGTGGTTTACTGCTTTGTACCTGGCCCCGGGGTGGCGAACTATCCCTCCCGTTTGTATACAGTAACGAAGTCTGGACAGGAATTGAATACGAGGTCGCAAGCCACCTGATGTTCAAGGGTGAAGTGGAAAAAGGACTGGAGATCGTTCGTGAATGCCGGAAAAGATACGACGGGGTGGTGCGCAATCCATTCAATGAGTATGAGTGCGGACACTGGTATGCGAGAGCCATGTCGAGTTATGGGTTGTTGCAGGGTTTGACAGGTGTCCGTTATGATGCCGTTGACCATACCCTCTATATGGATTCCAGGATCGGTGATTTCAGAGGCTTTCTTTCCACAGATTCAGGTTTTGGAACAGTTGGCCTCAAAAATGGAAAACCTTTTGTAAATATGGTCTTTGGCAACCTGGATGTAAAGAAAGTTGTTGTGTCTGGTATCGAAAAAAAATTATAAAAAATAAAAATTAATCGGAAATAAACTTTAAAATGAAAATTATGAAAATTATGAAAATTAAATTACCGGTTCTGGCAATCATTTGTCTGCTCGCTTTAAACACTTATTCGCAGGAACCATTTAATGGACTGGGAATGAATATGGGTAATCTTTACCGGTTGTCCAATGCCCGGACACGATCGATCAGCCCCGAAAACTTCACGGGTGAAAAAGGGAAAGCCGGCATGGCCCGACTGGAAGACAAGGATATTCCCAACAAGGCAAATGCGACAAATGCAGCCCGCGATCTGGGACAAGGGTGGAAGGTAAATCCGTACGTCAGGATCAAGTCTGGTGAAACATTGACACTGGCCGAAATTGAGGGACCGGGCGCTATTCAGCACATCTGGATGACACCAACAGGCATCTGGCGGTTCTCAATCCTGCGCATCTATTGGGACGACGAGACCACCCCTTCTGTTGAATGTCCGGTCGGCGATTTCTTCGGAATGGGCTGGAACGAGTATGCACCTCTTAACTCCCTGGCTGTTTGTGTGAACCCCGGAAGTGCCTTTAACTGCTACTGGGCCATGCCTTTCCATAAAAAATGCAAAATTACCATGGAAAATATAAATGATAAGGACCCAATGACCCTTTATTATCAGGTTGATTATACGTTAACTGATGTGCCGGCCGATGCAGGCTATTTCCATGCGCAATTCAGACGTTCCAATCCCAATACCACTTCCGATTATACCATTGTTGACAATATCAAAGGAAAAGGGCAGTATGTTGGTGTTTACCTTGCCTGGGGAGTCAACAACAACGGCTGGTGGGGCGAAGGGGAGATCAAATTTTTTATCGATGGCGACACCAAATTCCCCACTATTTGCGGAACAGGTACCGAGGATTATTTCTGTGGCTCCTATAATTTTGACCGCGGCGGGCAATATAAAGAATTTTGTACCCCTTACTCCGGGCTTCACCAGGTGATCCGTCCTGACGGAACCTATAAATCACAACAACGTTTTGGCCTGTACCGCTGGCATATCATGGATCCCATCCGTTTTGAAAAAGACCTGAAAATCACCATTCAGGATTTAGGCTGGCGGCAGGGAGGCAGGTATTTACAGCAACAATCCGACATGGCTTCGGTTTGTTTCTGGTATCAGACCGATCCGCATACCATATTCCC
>JAHEYS010000135.1:11438-18456 GCA_023251475.1 Prolixibacteraceae bacterium | reverse complement strand
TAGATTTACACTATTTGTTATTATCTTTGCCGCTCAAATTGAGGTTAAACTCCGTGTGCTTGAACACCACGTAAAAAACAAGTGATATGAAAAAGACCGTTTCTGTTTTATTTATGTTTGCAGGCATCCTGTTTGCAATTTGTTTGCTGATTTCCAATCTTTTAGCTACGAAAATAATTTTAATTGGGCCATGGGCGGCTCCGGCAGGAGTATTGATTTTCCCCATTGCCTACATTATTAATGACGTGATTGTGGAAGTCTGGGGTTACCGGAAAGCCCGTTTAATTATCTGGTCAGGTTTCGCAGTTAATATCCTGGCTGTGCTCTTCTTTTCGCTGGCTATCGTTGTTCCGGCTGCACCTTTCTGGCACAATCAGGAAGCATTTTCAGCTGTTTTGGGTGGAACTCCCCGGATAATTGCCGCCAGCCTAATGGCTTATCTTATTGGCTCTTTTCTGAACGCCATTGTGATGAGCCGGGTGAAGGTGCTGATGAAAGGCAGGGATTTTTCGGTACGTGCCATACTTTCCACCTTAGTTGGCGAAACAGCTGACTCCATGATTTTTATCTCAATCGCTTTTGCAGGGATACTTCCAGTTAACGTTTTATTTGGAATGATCATCACACAGGCCTGCATCAAAACGGTCTATGAGATTGTGATCCTTCCATTTACAATTATGGTGGTAAAATGGGTTAAAAGAGTGGAGGGTGTTGACTCATTCGATGAGTCGATATCTTATAATCCTTTCTTAATCAATCAAATCTAATATGTCTAAGGCATTGGTCGTTTATTCCGGCGGGCAGGATTCTACAACCTGTCTTTTCTGGGCTAAAAATCATTTTAAGGAAATTCAGGCTATCGCTTTTGACTACGGCCAGCGACATCTTGTTGAACTGTCGGCAGCAAAACAGATTGCCGGGCAGGCCAGCGTCCCACTGAGCATCTTTAAAATAAATCTGCTCAGTGAAGTGTCGCATAATTCATTAACCGATAATACGATGGAGGTAGAGTCAGATCAGCCTGATTACCGTCCGCCGAATACTTTGGTTGAGGGGAGAAATATGTTGTTTTTGACTTATGCGGCAATTTTTGCCAAGGCTAACGGCATAAAAAACCTCGTAACCGGAGTTGGTCAGGCCGATTACAGCGGATATCCCGATTGCAGAAATGAATTTATATTATCTCTTAATCAGACACTTAATCTTTCAATGGATTATAAATACCAGATTCATACGCCATTGATGTGGCTTGATAAATCGGAGATCTGGCAAATGGCCAACGATCTGGGAGTATTTGACATCATTAAGGATCAAACCATCACTTGTTATCACGGTATTGCCGGTGATGGATGCGGTAAATGTCCCTCATGCAAACTTCGGAACAGGGGATTACAGAAATATTTAAAATCAAAGTAATATGGATGATTTAAAGAGTTTAGGGAAGTCTGCTCCCTATGAATTCAGCTACAACCCCGAAATCCTGGAAACATTTGAAAACCGGCATCCTGGAAATGACTACTGGGTGAAATTTAATTGTCCTGAATTCACTTCGTTATGTCCTATCACAGGTCAACCTGACTTCGCTGCTATTTATATCAGTTATATTCCGGATATTAAAATGGTCGAGAGCAAGAGTCTTAAGTTGTACCTGTTCAGTTTTCGTAACCATGGCGGGTTTCACGAAGATTGTGTGAATATTATCATGAAAGATCTGATCGGGCTGATGGAACCCAGGTATATTGAAGTTTGGGGTAAATTTACACCCCGGGGTGGGATAAGTATCGATCCCTATTGTAATTATGGCAAACCTGACACCAGATTTGTGGAGATGGCTGAGTTTAGGATGATGAACCACGACCTTTACCCGGAGAAGGTGGATAATCGTTAGGCAGTCCGGAAAGTTTGGAAGTTTTAACGGAGGTATTTTGTTATCGTAATTACTTCACATGTTGGTTTATAGCACATAAAAAAGGCGCCCTTTCGGAGCGCCTTTTTTAATCGGTGGAAGTAATTAACCTTTCTTTACTTTTTTATAGCCATAAATTGCGCTGGCGCCCAATTCCTCTTCGATGCGGAGTAACTGGTTGTATTTTGCCATACGGTCGGAGCGGCTCAGGGAACCTGTTTTGATCTGTCCACTGTTGGTTGCAACTGCAATATCGGCGATTGTTGAATCTTCAGTTTCACCCGAACGGTGTGAAGTAACGCTGGTATAACCTGCACGGTGGGCCATTTCGATGGCATCAAGGGTTTCTGTCAGTGTGCCAATCTGGTTTACCTTGATGAGAATGGAGTTGCAGGCGCCAAGTTCAATTCCTTTTTTCAGGTATTCAATGTTGGTCACAAAATTATCGTCGCCAACAAGCTGAATCTTATCACCAATTTTCTTAGTCAACATAACCCAGCCATCCCAGTCACCTTCGGAACAACCATCTTCAATTGAGTCAATCGGATAATTGGCAACCAGTGTAGCCAGGAAGTCAACCTGCTGCTCACGGGTACGTTTTGCGCCATTTACACCTTCGAATTTTGCGTAGTTATAAATGCCATCCTCATAAAATTCTGAAGCGGCGCAATCAAGACCGATGGATATATCACCGCCATCTTCAGCGCGACCAGCTTTGTACCCTGCCTTGGTGATCGCTTCGATGATGCTGTTTAATGCATCTTCGGTGCCGTCAAGTTTCGGTGCAAAACCACCTTCGTCGCCAACAGCAGTGCTGAGGTTACGGTCATGGAGCACTTTTTTAAGGCTGTGGAATACCTCTGCACCCATTCGAAGACCTTCACGGAAAGATTTTGCGCCGATGGGTCGGATCATAAATTCCTGAAAGGCAATAGGAGCGTCAGAGTGAGAACCGCCATTGATGATGTTCATCATCGGTACGGGCAATGTTTTGGCATTAACTCCGCCAATATAACGGTAAAGTGGCATCTCGAGATAGGCTGCAGCTGCTTTGGCTACTGCTAAAGAAACACCCAGAATGGCATTTGCTCCAAGATTGGATTTGGTTTTTGTGCCATCAAGTGCGATCAGCCTGTTATCCAATGCCACCTGATTCAGTGCATTCATTCCGACAACCTCTTCAGCAATAGTTGTGTTGATGTTCTCAACCGCTTTAAGTACACCTTTTCCAAGATAGCGCTTCTTGTCTCCGTCGCGAAGTTCGAGTGCTTCGTTTTCGCCAGTTGATGCACCGGATGGTACAGCGGCGCGACCCATGATCCCACTTTCAAGGGTAACTTCAACCTCAACAGTCGGGTTTCCGCGGGAATCTAAAATTTCTCTTCCGATTACTTTGTAGATTAACATCGTTTTTGAGTATTTGTAATATTAAACATTAATGTTACTGTCAGAACAACAGTGTGATACAATAATAATATTTTAAGTCTTTAAACGGGACAAAGATAATCATTCATTAGATGATAAACCATGAAAATTTGTCATCCACTGTTAAATAGAGGTTAAATTTATGGTGACGGTAAACCGGGTAGTTGAATATTTGAAATGGAATAAAGCTGAGGTTAAAATAAAAGCTCCGGGATGACCTCCGGAGCTTCACTTTCTAACTGTTTTGACTTTTTACCAGGTAACTGAAAAATTATTTGTATGGTGTTATAATTTAGCCTTTTCAAGTTTTTTCTGAATCTTTCTGATGGCTGATTCAATCGGTTTTTCCGGTTCTATTACATTATATTCTCCCCAAAAGGAGTGATCTGCAAACCCCGAGATTTCATCGCTCATCACGACAGTCGGTTTAATTCTGTCGGAAGGTTTCACCGGTCGTTCAACGGTTTTTTCCCAGTCGGTTACAGCCATCTCTATCGTTGTCTCATAAATGGTATTAAACAGCCGTTTATGCCACTCAATCTTAAAGGTAATCTGACCTCTGGAATAACCATAATACCATTTGCCGTTTTTTTCACGGTAATCGATATAGTAGGCTGCCATTGTCGGATACACTTTGGCGGTTACAGGTTTCTTTTTGATAAACATGTCGGCTGTTAAGGCCTTGTTTTCAACATTGAGGTTAAAGGTAGCACTTGTAATTGCCAGGCTCTCTGTGTCTATATAAAGTTTCCCGAAATAGAGCGGTTCAGTGAGGTAAGGACGCTGCTTAAAGTTTAGAATGTAAATTAATCGGTCATTGATTTTGGTAATATTCTCCAGTTTAAATTCATAATTTCCCAGCATATCTTCGGTGAAGATCATTTCCGGATTTTTCATGATATCGAGGTACAAATTGGTATAAGGTCCCCCCTGAAGCTTTAAAGTCAAGGTGTCCAATTTTGAATAATCGGTACTTTTTCTGGCTTTATAAAGTTGAGCCACATCTGAGCGTAGTGACATATATGGTTGTTTGAAAATATCAACTACAGCCTCTGAAAGGGATACATATGTTTTTCTTTTTTTTATCGTTTCGCGGTAAAACGCTGTCATTTGGGTCGGATCACTGAAATAGTTTTCGGCTCTTTTATTCATCACCGCACGGATCAGCAATTCCGGATCTTTGGGAAAAACACTTACCTCTTTTAAGGCAACAATTAACATTTCAAGTTCAATTCTTGTTTTTTCAGCTTTAAACTGGGAAAGATTGATTGTTTTGTTTTTATATCCTATGAATGAAATAGTTACTTTTCCCTCAGTAAGATTTTTGGGGACCTTTAGCGAGAACTCGCCATCTGAATTGGTAATGGATGCAATATTTGTACCCTCCAGCGATAAGGTAGCGAATGGTAGCGGCGATCTTGAATCCTGGTCGTTCACCGAACCTTTATACTGGACATAGGTGAGTGTATCGGGCTGATTGGATTTCGGAACAGATGGTAACGCAAGTACCGCTTTGAAAGATCCCATAAAAATCAAAATCAGCGCTGATATTTTAATTGCTTTTTTAACCAATTGGAAAGTTTGTGTTTTCATGGCTTCAATTTTTGAATTTTTCTTTATACACTATAGACAGCTGCCTGACGAATTACCCCTATTCTATCTCTTTTTTTTCATGTCGATCACTTTATCCTCATTATGATCTTAAGTTCCGGGCTGAACTGTCCTGATGTTCGGGGGATTTTGATAATTTTGACATCATATTTTGTTTTATGAATCCGATCAAATGGTGAAAAGAGAAATTCTGTTCGTGTTGTTTACTATTTTTTCACTTTGTGCAATCGCTGAAGAACCTGCCAACAGGGTTAAAATAGGACTGGTGCTCTCAGGGGGAGGTGCGAAAGGATTTGCTCATGTTGGCGCCCTTAAAGTGATTGAAGAAGCAGGAATTCCAATTGATTTTATTACAGGAACGAGCATCGGAAGTATTGTAGGGGGATTTTACGCGATTGGGTATAACGCCGCGACGCTCGAAAATGTGTTTGTAAATCAGAATTGGGAGGAACTTTTGAGCAACAGTTCAAAGCGGGAATATATTCCTGCCATCCTGAAAGAGGAGCAATCACGGTATCTCCTTTCACTGCCATTCGACGCAAATAAAATAACCATTCCAGTCGGCCTGATAAACGGGCAGAATGTGATGGAGCTATTTAGTTATCTGTCATATGGTTATCATGATGTAGCCGATTTTTCGAAATTTCCGATTCCATTCAGTTGTATTGCTGCCGATATTGCAACGGGTGAGGAGATTGTATTAAGCAGTGGGTACTTGCCCCAGGCTTTAAGGGCAAGTATGGCAGTGCCGGCTGTCTTTGCCTCAAGCGAAATAAATGGCCGTATGCTTGTTGACGGTGGAATTGTGAATAATTTTCCTGTGGATCGGTGTCGTGAGATGGGGGCAAATATGATCATTGGAATTGATATACAGGATGTACTGCAGTGTAAAGAAAAGATCAAATCTATACCTGATGTCATTTCGCAGCTGACTACCCTTATGTCAATCGAACGTACGGAGAAAAACCGCAAAAATGTGGATATTCTGATCAGACCTGATATCACAGGATATTCTGCTGCAAGTTTTGACAGCGAAGCGGCTAAGGAGCTGATCAGACGAGGTGAAGCTGCAGCCCGTAAAATGTTGCCCCGTCTAATCAGAATGCGCGATTCTCTGGGCATCCTCCCTGTGTATAAGAAATCTCGCGCATTACCCGATTTTAATGCGGTCGTTTATGTGAATAAGATCGAAGTCGAAGGAACTGAACAATCAAATATTGTAACGTTCCTGGGTCAGATGGGAATCGGCAAAGATACAAGGGTCACCTTGCAGCATATCCGTCAGGGAATTTCAAGGGTCTATGCTTTAGGCAATTACAGTAACGTGAATTACAGTATTTCCGGAGATGCAAAAAAGACTATTCATATTACCGTAAAAGAAAGTTCTACAAGCAGGTTGAATGTTGGATTGCACTATGATACCGATCTCAATGCTGCTGCCCTCATTAACACTACCGTTTACAGCAACCGGATTAGCGGTTCAAATCTTTCGCTTGATGCAAAGTTATCCTCATTACCCCTGTTTTCTGTCCGCTATTCGCTCGACAGGGGGTGGAAGCCCGGACTTGTCGTTTCCGGTTCGTTTATTTCGGATAAAATATGGGGATACCAAAACGGTAAACGGGAATCAGAAATTAATGTTCAGCTGAATAACTTTCAGGTAGCATCACAGGCGGTCATCTCCGATGCTTTTAGAATTTCGCTGGGAGCCTCTGTAGAACATTTTCATTTTGGTAAAATGATCGGTGTTCCTGATGCATCTGAATTAAGAGATAGTACCTTTCTCACCTATTTTGCAAGGATAAAACTGGATGAACTTGATAAACCATATTTCCCGGTTAAGGGTTGGATTCTGGACGGAATCTTTAAAGTGATTACTGACAACGGATTGCGTTTAGGTGACGAGTCACCTGTCGCTTTAATGGGACTTACTTTAAAAGGTGCTAAGCAGATCTCCGATCGCCTCGTTCTGCTGCCATCATTCCATTCGCAGTTAACCCTTGCCTCTGTGGCGCCAATCTATTATAAAGCCTATATCGGAGGTTTGCAGAAGACAAATTATTTTGGCGTTTATCT
>JAHEYS010000135.1:0-11338 GCA_023251475.1 Prolixibacteraceae bacterium | reverse complement strand
AAAGTAGGAATTAAGACGGTTCAGGGAGATCTGATTGTTGATTTATCCTGTTTTAACGGGTCTGGGGTTCCGGGCGGCTGGCAATGGGATGACCTTGGAAATTATTATGGCTCAGGAGTTTCTGCGCTCACCTATTCCGATAATTATTATAAAATCCATTTTTCATCTCCCTCCGGGCGGGCGAAACGTGTTTCAATCACAGGTACGGAACCACAAATGGATAGTCTCAGACTGACCAACAATGTTCTTTCCTCGGAGGTTAACCGCGATCTTGCAAACGTTATTGGCGCCCCCGGCTCATTTTCACAGGTAGTTGAAGGGACTATTCCTGCCGGGCGATCCGATTTTGCCGTAAAAGCAGCAATGCCAAACCCCGCGGAAACTGCCGCGATAGAATTGTCTAAAGTATTGAAGAATACTGGAATAAATATTTCGGGCAGGATCTTTTGCACCAATAAATGGGGAGGTGAAGATTTTACGCTGATTGCTGAAAAATTTTCTCCCCCTTTAAAAGAGCTGATCGTTCCGCTCAATCATGAAAGCCTGAATCTTTTCGCCGAACATTTGTTACACGAGATAGGACGTGCCAGAAAAGATTCGACGGAACTCGATAAAAGTTTAATTGCGTTAAAGGAATTCTGGACCGAAAAGAACATCTATACGGATGGTTTTTATCCTTCCGACGGAAGCGGACTCTCCCGTTCGAATGGGATTTGCCCCCGCACCCTGGCCGAAGCGCTTCGATATATGTATCAAAGTTCAAACCGGGATGATTTTTTCAACTCGCTCCCTGTTGCCGGACTTAACGGAACCCTGCAAAATGGATTTAAGGGATCTGTACTTGAAAACAATCTTCGAGCTAAAACCGGTTCCATGACCAGGGTGAGAAGCCTCGCCGGAATTTTTACCAACAAAAAAGGGGAGAAGGTGATTTTTGCCTTGATCACTAATAATTTCAAAGGAACCCAGGCGAATGTAAGTCGGTTGATCGAAGATTTTATGTTGGAAATTTATGATTTGAAATAGGATTATTTGCAGGTGAAACCGGTCTGAAAATTTTAGCGCGGCTACAACTGACCGATCTTTCCATATTTCCCTGCATGGAAGTCCCTGTACGCCGCTGCAATTTCCTGACGGCTGTTCATTACAAACGGACCCTCTGCAACAATCGGTTCAAGGTATCTTTCACCACCAAAGATTAAAATATCCGTAGCGTCTGAGGTGTTGTTATGCAATTCAATAGTCCCGTCATTCCTGTCAAATTCAATGTATTCGCCTTCGTCAAATTCCGCGTCATTGATTCGCATATTTTTCAGAGGGAGAAATGCTGCATATTCCAGCCCGCTTTTGGTACTGAAGGAAAATTGCTTTCCGGCATTAATGCAAAGATGATAGATGAATTGTGTAGAGTATTCCGGTATGATTGATTCCAGGTCATCGAATTTTCCGGCAATTACCTTCATCCATCCCGTATCATACGAAAGATTTCTGAATGGAACATCCTCTGCCTGTATGGCCAGATATTGAGGGTCTTCCAATTTATTCTTGGATGGCAGGTTGATCCAAAACTGAAACCCATGCGTCAGATTATCATTTGTAGCCGGGTCGGTTGTGAGATATTCATCATGAATAATCCCATTGCCGGCTTTCATCCATTGTACCCCTCCTGAACTCACTAATGCATGATTTCCCCTGCTGTCAAGATGCACATCCTGACCATTTAACAGATAGGTGAGTGTAGCAATCCCCCGATGCGGATGTGGACCAGTACCCCTTTTTTTATCATTTATTGGCGGCTCAACAATTGTGGGTGCGATATGGTCGAGGAATACAAATGGACCGGCAGCATCGGCAAACCTGTTGGGTAATAGGCGGTAAATTGTCATATCACCGATATCAGCTCTTCTGCCTTTTCCCGAAAAGCTTATTAATTTTTTCATTTTAACCTCTTATTTTATCCAGCAGGCGGTTTAAGTCATTTACTTCAGCCTCAGTGAGATTTTTCAAAAGTTTATCAATACTCTTTTCGCAATCATACATTGAGTTGAGCAGTGACAGCCCGTTTTCGGTAATCATGATGTTTTTTTGCCTTCGGTCATTGGGGTTTTCCTCACGGCTAACATAACTTTTTTCCAGAAGCCTGTCCACAATACGGCTCACATCCGAGTCCTTATCGAGCATCCGTTCTTTAATATATCCGATTGAAAGGGGACCTTCAGTACGAAAACCACGCAATATTCTCAGAACATTATATTGCTGTTCTGTAATGTCATGCGATTTTAGGGATTGATAAAACTCATAGCTCAGGTGCTTTGCTGTAAAAGTGAGATTTATCAACCCTTTGTGATACTCGTTTCTGAAATGCCCTTTTATCTCTTCTTCAATCGTCATTTTAATCTAATTTGCAGAGGAGCGGATTTCTGATGAATCCCGTTATCCAGACCAGTATTAATATAACTGCAGGCATCATAATGCTGATACCGCCTGTCATGTGAATAATGATAGCACCCCCCATGTACGAACTAAGTAACAAGGTACCCAATTTATTTGTTTTGGGAATTAGGAATAATAAAGCAGAACCTATTTCGCCCAGGGCAATAATAATACGCCAATCTGCAAGTTTTATCTGCCCCATTTGATCCGGGTTTATGAAAAGCTTTCCGCTTGCGCTATAGAGGTAAAGTAAGGTCAATAATCCTGATAAAACCCATCCTGCTATCATTCTTGTTTTTGAAACTTCTGAAGTTGTCATATTTTGTTTTTTTTAATTATGAATTTAAATAACGGTTGCGATCTCGTTAAATAATCTGCGTGGTCTGCGGGGATAGAGTTTTTTTGATGTATCAAAATATCCCATTGATATCACCATCACAACAGATTCACTCTCTTTTAATTTAAATTCCCTGTGAAGTCCGTCGAAGTCAATACCACTCATCGGATGAGTATCTACGCCATATTCGGCCGCTGAAATCATTAACGCCATTGAAAGTAATCCGGCATTGCTCTCGGCGAATTTAATCTTACGTTCTTCAGTCGATCCATAAAGATATGCCGCCGCCTTTTGTGCACCTGAAACAATCTCTTTTTTACCCCCTACACTCTGCAGCATCTCAGCCCAGACAGGGTTACTTTCATCATACCCCTGTTTGTCGGCAACAATGATCAGTGAAACCGGCGCGTTGGTTACCTTCTCCTGTTGGTTTGCAAGGTTATACAGTTTTTGCTTGTTCTCGTAAGTTTTTACCGCAATGATGCGCCAGGGTTGTAAATTGAATCCCGAAGGGGCCAATACCGCCAGATTTATTATATCCTTTAAAAGTGTATCATTTATGGTTCTGTTCTTGTCAAAGTGATTGACAGACCTTCTTTCATTAAAAAAATGTTTCGTTTCCATCTTTATTAAAATGTTTTAATTCGGTGCAAATATATGTAATAACAATATATGTTGCAACATATAAATTGAAAATAAATTAAAATATTTTTTAATAATCATAAAATGAAACAGATAGAGTTGGTTTGAATTTTATACCAATAAGGAATTTGGCGTTGTTTTGCTATTCAGGAAGGTATTGTCGGCACAGCCGGCGGTGCGATTTTCATTGGAAACACAATTAATCCATTGATCCGGACGATGAGGAATCAGTTATTAAATTCAGATCGCAATTGGGATAATTTAGTCTGTAACTTACTTATTACATGTATACTTTCCCCTTTGCCAAAAGTTATTTTATGTGCCTGCTGATTACTTCGAATGAATATCCATTCATCACATCCATCAAAACATACATTACAGGTATTGTATATTAGTTTTGTAAATTCGTCCACATTCACATAGCCGGTAATTTCGGACCATTCGCCTTCCGTGACGGGTCTCGATTTAATAAGCTGCGGAGACGAAGCAATACGGGGAATATAAAACGAATAACAGAACGTTTCTTTTGTAATTTTGATTCGTTTTCCTGATCTGCTCAAGCCTGATCCGGGCTGACGGATCAAGTGAAAAATGTTCCTCCAACATCCGGCAAATATAGTCGGAACAATATGCACAGCTTTCAATATTTTTAAGAATGGCACATTTTCGGACTTCACAATTGATGCAGCCAGAAAACAACCGGCCACAGTCTGCTGTACAACCGTCGCAATCTGTAACATCCTCAACTTTCAGATTCAGTCCGTAAGTGGAGGAACACTGTTGGGCGATTGCTGCTCTCAGCGCCAGCTTCCTTGAAAACTCCTGTTCCAGCGTTGCCAGGTGAATGGGACAACTGTCACAGATTAAACCACAATAGGCAATCTTCATATCCGGTTTCTGAAAAGTACGATAAAACTTATTTTTTGTTTCACATTAAAGAATAATTTAGTGTCGTATATTTTAAACTAATGTATTCTTTATTTTACAATTTTAAAACCTGACGACCTGGCTCTGCGTGATTTTTCTTATTATCCTGCGCAAAGATGTAAAATACGTCAATATATTGTTCTTGCAGCTTAAGTGCCAGCTCCTGACATAATTAATCCATTTAATCCATTTGGAATGCCGTTTCGATTGGGACCCCTTTTACCAGCGTCTGATACACGACGCAATATCTTTCGGTCAGTTTTGCTATGGTTTGTAATTGTTCCGTGGTGGCATCGCACTCCAATATAAATGAGAGGCGGATTGATTTAAAACCTACTGCCACTTCTTTTGAAACCCCTAAAGTTCCACGAAAATCCAGGTCACCTTCCGCTTTAACTGTTCCCCCTTTAACATCAACGCCAATAGCTGTCGTTACTGCCTTAAGTGTTACACCGGCACAGCCAACCAGTGCCTCGAGCAGCATATCTCCTGAACAGGTAAGTATCCCGTTCCCTCCCGTTGCAGGATGAAGGCCGGCCTCAACGATCGCTTTTCCCGTCTCCACTTTGCAGGCGATTCCTTCGCCTATTTTACCTTGTGCTTTAAGTGTTATTAAAGCAGCATCAGGGTCTTCCCGATATTTTTCCTTTATCGGGGCTTGCAGATTTTTAAGTTCTTCCGTGTTCATCTGTATAATTTTTTTTAAGAATTCTCATGAAGTTTGTTATTCATCCCCGTTTGTGTCTGGTCAATCATGCCCAATTCATGTCAGCATAATCGGTTAATATTAAGCGAATACTATGTTGGCGGTCAATGTTCCGCAGCAGGAAGCTGTGATTAATACTGTTTAACATCGATGAAACCGTAATGGTTTATTTGATAAGAATAATTTATCGTCTTTAAATCTGTCGCCATCCTGTTGAAGCAATATTCCACTCCCGAAAATTGCTTCCGGGTGCCGAAGCATATCTTCAATTATGATATGTTTCCCTGTTTGAATGGGAGTCTGGTTAAAAAGGTGGAAAATCTTTATAATTGGGGGCAAAAATCTTAAATATTACCAAAAAGGCAGAATATATATTGGATTGTATGAAAATAATCTGAATTGCTTACGATTTTATTTTGTGTTTATAATTTTATTTGTAGTTTTGCGCCGAAGTTTATTCTAAAAGGGGTTGCGGGGAGTATCCTGCAAAACAAAAATAAAAGTTCAGTTGTTTATTTATTACATTTGCATTTTAAAAGCGCATGAAAAGCATCATTTCAAATAGTATTCTTCTTCTAGTCATTCTAATTCTCGTCTATGCAGGGTGAGGAAGGTGAACTATTGTATGCTAAAACATATATGAGCCTTTCTCAAAACTGAGAAAGGCTTTTTTTTAATGTTCAATTTATAATAACAAAATAGAATCAGATGAGAAATGAACTAAGAAGTAATACCACAACACAAGGGCGGCGGATGGCCGGCGCCCGGAGTTTATGGCGGGCTAATGGCATGAAGGAGGAGCATTTTGGCAAACCCCTGATTGCAATTGTCAACTCATTTACCCAATTTGTTCCCGGTCATGCTCACCTTCATGAGGTTGGACAGATGGTAAAGCGGCTCATTGAAGCGCAGGGCTGTTTTGCTGCAGAATTCAATACCATCGCAATTGATGACGGTATTGCAATGGGGCACGACGGAATGTTATATTCGCTCCCCTCCAGGGACCTGATTGCCGACAGCGTTGAATATATGGTCAACGGACATAAGGCGGATGCGATGATCTGCATCTCGAACTGCGATAAGATTACCCCCGGGATGTTAATGGCTGCCATGCGGATAAACATCCCCTGTATTTTTGTTTCAGGAGGTCCGATGGAAGCCGGTGTGGTCGCAGGCAAAAAATACGATCTGGTTGATGCCATGGTGATGGCAGCAGATCCTGCTGTTAGTGAAAATCTCCTCTCTCAGGTGGAACAGGACGCTTGTCCGACCTGTGGTTCCTGCTCAGGAATGTTCACCGCAAATTCAATGAACTGCCTTACTGAGGCCCTTGGCCTGTCACTTCCCGGGAACGGTACGGTGGTTGCAACCCATTTAAACCGAAAAAAACTGTTTGAAAAAGCAGCACAACGGCTTGTTGAGATTACCCGTGATTACTATGATAACGGGAATGATAAGGTATTGCCCCGCTCCATTGCCTCCCGCGATGCCTTTATGAACGCCATGACACTTGACATCGCCATGGGGGGATCGACCAATACGGTACTCCACCTGCTGGCTGTTGCCCACGAGGCAGGCGTTGATTTTACCATGCAGGATATCGATGCGCTATCGCGAAAAGTCCCCTGTATCTGTAAAGTATCTCCGAATTCACAGTATCATATCCAGGATGTAAACAGGGCTGGCGGAATAATGGCCATCCTTGGTGAACTGGAGAGAGGCGGCTTATTAAATACCACCGTCTCGCGCGTAACCGAAGGGACCCTTGACGGTGCGATCAATACCTGGGACATTCTCAGGAGCTCGGCTGGTGTTGAGGCCGGAAAACTCTATAGCTCCGCACCCGGAAATATCGGGCGGAACCTGGAGTTGGGTTCTCAGGAAAAGTATTATGCAGAAATGGATGTTGACCGCTCGAAAGGTTGTATCCGCAATATTGAAAACGCTTATACAAAGGAGGGTGGTCTGGCCATTCTGTATGGAAATATCGCCACCGACGGCTGTATCGTGAAAACAGCAGGTGTCGATCCTTCCGTTTTTCAGTTTAATGGTGTGGCAAGGGTTTATGAATCGCAGGACGATGCCTGTGAAGGTATTTTAAAGCGGGAGGTTGAAGCCGGCGAGGTGGTGATTATCCGTTATGAAGGGCCTAAAGGTGGCCCTGGAATGCAGGAAATGCTTTATCCTACCTCCTATCTGAAAGCTTCAAAGCTGGATAAGGTGTGTGCCTTGCTCACCGACGGACGTTTCTCCGGCGGAACGTCGGGCCTTTCAATCGGACATGTGTCTCCGGAAGCTGCCGGCGGTGGTGCAATAGCACTGGTTAAAGACGGGGATCGTATTGAGATCGATATTCCCGCAAGGCGCATTGAACTGATGATTTCGGACGAGGAACTCGATGCCAGGAAAAAGGCGGAAGAGGCCCGGGGCAAAATGGCCTATCAACCACAGACCAGAAACCGGATGATCAGCAAAGCATTAAAAGCATATGCAAGCCTTGTTGCCTCAGCAGACAAGGGAGCAGTAAGAATAATTGATTAATCTATAAAAATAAAGTTATGACATCTGTTACAAACGACAATATTCTCGATCAGGATTCGGTTGAAATTACTGGTTCCGAAGCGGTTATCCGCTCATTGATTGCCGAAGGTGTTGATACAATCTTTGGATATCCCGGTGGCGCAATTATGCCTGTCTACGATGCGCTGCATGATCACCACCACAATCTTAAGCATGTCCTTACACGGCATGAGCAGGGAGCTGTTCATGCGGCACAGGGTTATGCCCGTGTTTCGGGTAAAGTTGGCGTCTGCATTGCCACCTCAGGGCCGGGTGCTACCAACCTGATCACTGGTATTGCCGATGCCCTGATTGATTCGACTCCGCTGGTATGCATTACTGGTCAGGTGCTTTCAGGATTACTGGGTACAGACGCCTTTCAGGAATCTGATGTAATCGGAATCACAATGCCCGTAACGAAGTGGAACTACCAGATTACAAGTGCAGATGAGATTGCCGAAGCTATTTCAAGGGCGTTTTATATTGCTTCAACCGGCCGTCCGGGTCCCGTTGTACTGGATATTACCAAAGATGCACAGTTTGCAAAGGTGAAATATTCGTACTCAAAATGCATCAAAATTCGTTCTTATGTCCCTGAATATCCTGCGGATAAATCGTTGTTAAAGGCTGCGGCAGAATTGATTAACAATGCCAAAAAACCTTATCTCCTGTATGGTCAGGGTGTCATGTTGTCAGGAGGGGAAAAGGAGCTGACCAGTTTTCTGAATAAGACCGGGATACCGGCTGCAGGAACCTTACTCGGGTTATCAGCTATACCAACCGATCACCCTTTAAATATGGGCATGCTGGGTATGCACGGAAACTATGGCCCCAATATAAAAACCAATGAGTGTGATGTCCTGATCGCGGTAGGTATGCGGTTTGATGACCGGGTAACCGGAACGGTGGGGACCTATGCCAAACAGGCGAAAGTTATTCATATTGAGATTGATCCTGCCGAGGTTGATAAAAATATCAAAACCGATGTGGCGCTTATCGGCGATGCCAGACATACCCTAAGATTGCTTTCACGGTTAGTGGAGGAGAAACAGCATCCCGAATGGCTTGCTGAATTTAAAGCTGCCAAAGCGATTGAAGTTGAAAAGGTAATTAATGACGATCTTTCCCCTAAAAAGGCGGGGATGACCATGGCAGAAGTGGTTCGTATGGTGTCTAATCTTACAGATAATAAGGCAGTTGTAGTTACAGACGTTGGGCAGAACCAGATGGCGGCTGCCCGTTATACAAAATTTGAAGGTTCACGAAGCTGGGTGACCAGTGGTGGATTGGGTACCATGGGATTTGGACTCCCTGCGGCAATGGGGGCTAAACTGGGTGCTCCCGACCGTGAAGTGGTTGTTTTTACCGGTGATGGGGGAATGCAAATGACCCTTCAGGAATTGGGGACCATTGCACAGGAGAATCTCGCAGTTAAAATTGTGATTCTCAATAACCATTTTCTCGGAATGGTCAGGCAGTGGCAGGAACTTTTCTTCGAGAAAAGGTACTCTTTCACCGAAATATTAAGTCCTGATTTTGTTAAGTTAGCCGATGCCTACGGTATCCCTGGATGCCAGGTGAACAATCGTGAAGAGCTGGAGGGTGAGATGAAGAAAATGTTTGCATGTGAGGGCCCTTATCTGCTTGAGGTACATATTGAGAAGGAGGATAATATTTTTCCTATGGTTCCGCAGGGGAAATCGGTTTCCCAGATCATTCTGAGTAAAGATGAGTTGAAATAAATTTTCATATCAGGTTCAAATTAAAAATTCAACAAGATGAAGCAGGAATTTATCATTACAGCCTACAGCGAAAACCATATTGGTTTGCTGAACCGGATTACCATCATATTTACCAGGCGCAAAGTCAATATTGAGAGCCTCACCGTGTCACAATCAGCTTTGAAGGGGATAAGTAAGTTTACCATTGTCGTAAGTGAAACAAAAGACCGGGTCGTAAATATTGTCAAACAGATCGATAAGCAGATTGAGGTGCTGAAAGCGTTTTATAATACCAATGACGAGATGATCTTTCAGGAGATTGCCCTCTACAAGGTTCCCACCAATGCCTTGATGGAGAGCGATCAGATCGAAAAAATGATCAGAAAGCATAACGCCCGGATACTGGAAATCACGCATGAATACACGGTAATTGAAAAGACCGGTCACGAAGCAGAAACCCAGGAACTTTTTGAAGGGTTAAATACCTTTGGTGTTCTTCAGTTTATCCGTTCGGGAAGAATCGCAATTACCCGTTCTCCGATCGAACGGCTGAGTGAATTCCTCAAGGAACGCGATTCGCTTTTTGCAAAACTGGAGGAAAAAAGTACTAAATAGTTTAACCCAAATAGTTTAATAATCAAAAGATATGGATAATCGTGTATATATTTTCGATACGACATTGCGGGATGGCGAGCAGGTTCCCGGATGTCAGTTAAATACCATCGAAAAGGTTGAAGTCGCCAAAGTACTGGAGCAATTGGGTGTTGATGTTATTGAAGCAGGATTCCCAATTTCCAGCCCGGGTGATTTCAAATCAGTGGTGGAAATTTCAAAGGCGGTAACATGGCCCACCATCTGTGCCCTGACCCGGGCTGTTGAAAAGGATATTGATGTTGCTGCCGAATCACTCAAATATGCCAAACATGGCCGGATTCATACAGGAATCGGTACATCACCCTATCATATTAAATATAAGCTGAACTCCAATCCTGAAGAGATACTGGCAAGGGCGGTTGCAGCGGTAAAGTATGCCAAAAAATATGTGGAGGATGTGGAATTTTATGCCGAGGATGCCGGCCGGTCAGATAATGTTTACCTTGCCAGGGTGATTGAAGCGGTGATCAGGGCGGGAGCAACGGTGGTAAATATTCCTGATACAACAGGATACTGCCTGCCCAGTGATTATGGTCAGAAAATTAAATTCCTGATGGAAAACGTCCCTAATATCGACAAGGCGATCATTTCCACCCATTGTCACAACGATCTGGGAATGGCCACTGCCAACTCAATTGCAGGGGTGATGAATGGCGCGCGCCAGGTGGAGGTAACCATTAACGGAATTGGAGAACGTGCCGGAAATACCGCGCTTGAAGAGATTGTGATGATCCTTAAGTCTCATAAGGAGCTGAACCTGTTCACCAATATCAACTCAAAAAATATCTATAAGACAAGCCGCCTGGTTTCAAGTCTGATGAATATGCCGGTTCAGTCGAATAAAGCAATTGTAGGGAGGAATGCCTTCTCCCATTCGAGCGGAATTCACCAGGATGGCGTCCTGAAAAATCGTGAGAACTACGAGATTATTGATCCGGTTGAGGTTGGCATCAGTGAATCATCAATTGAACTGACAGCCCGCAGCGGACGTGCAGCGTTAAAGCACCGTCTTGAATTACTGGGCATTACACTTGAAAAGGAAAAACTCGACGAAGTTTATGAAGAGTTCTTACTTTTGGCAGACAAAAAGAAGGACATCAAGGAAGATGACCTTCTGGTGCTGGTTGGCGAGCGTGGCATGGGCGAGCGCCGGATCAAACTTGACTTTCTGCAGGTGGTGACCGGTAAAAATCTCGTTCCAATGGCGACGATCAGGCTCGATATTGCGGGTGAGAAATTCTCTGCAACCGAGTCGGGTAATGGTCCGGTTGATGCTGCCATTAAAGCGGTTAAAAGCATTATTCACAGTAAAGTGACCCTTCAGGAGTTCCTGATCCAGGCCATCAATAAGGGGAGTGA
>JAHEYS010000134.1 GCA_023251475.1 Prolixibacteraceae bacterium | reverse complement strand
TGCAGCAGATTTTTTAAAAACCAATATTGATGTTTTTATTGGTGGTGGAATTAAAAACTTCGAAGCCCGAAAAGATGGACGAAACCTGAGTAAAGAGTTGAAGGACAAAGGCTATCAGGTTCTTTACAATATTGCAGATATCCAAAAGGTAAAATCCGGCAAATTGGCCGGATTTACCGCCCAGGAACACAATGCACCCATGCCGGAAAGGGGAGAGATGCTTGTTCCCGCAACAGAAACAGCAATCAACCTTCTTTCACAAAGCAAAAAGGGATTCTTTTTGATGGTGGAGGGTTCTGAAATTGACTTTCTTGCCCATGAGAATATCACCCCGGGTGTTGTGCTCGAAACACTCGATTTCGACAAAGCGATTGGCGCTGCCCTGAAATTTGCAGCTTCAAACGGTGAAACACTGATCATCGTAACTGCCGACCACGAGACCGGCGGAATGACCATCAATGGGGGTGATTATAAAACGGGAATGGTGACTGCCAAATATACATCGGGCGCGCATACAGGAATAGCAGTTCCGGTTTATGCCTTCGGTCCTGGCGCCGGACAATTTACCGGTTTTATGGAAAACACCGATATCGCAAAAAAAATGATGAGGCTGTTAAGGTTAATTCATTAAAATTCAATTAAATAATATGCAATAAGGCTGGTGGTTATTCACCGGCTTATTTTATATGATTCTAATTGAATAATAAGGTTTTGCATCATTAGTGAGGTTCAGTTATTTTGTCTGATAAACATCTTCTGGTCAGGCATTGCTTCTGCCGCTGACTGCAAAGCCACCCCTGTTGCTTTTGGTTTTTGGCTCCCAGGTCAGGACAAATTTGAATTTTGGACCATCTTTCCTACTAAAGGGGATCTCAATTGTCTGCTTTCCCATTCCGGATAGCCTTTTCGCCAAAGATCTTTTCAGGTCTTTAGGTGGAGTGATGGTTATCTTAAAGATTCCGGACTTCGGAATTTTCATTCCGTCAGGAAAAGAGAACTTAAATTCCCCATCCTTATTTGTTACGACAGTGGCAACAGGCACATCACCAGGTTCCTGTTCAATTAAAATTTCAGCCCCGGGAACAGGTTCGCCTGCAACGGCATTTGAAAAGGAGAAAAAACTCAAAGAGATCAGCAGGATTACTGCAAATAAAACTTTTGTTTGCATAAGAGTAAATTTAGAAGTTTATCATGCTGTGATTTGTAGATTTCAAAATTTAACTCCGGATTAATTTTTCTGACCTGACCGATTTATTTAAACTCTTTGCGGTATTCGGATGGCGTTTTGTTCATTAAAACTTTAAAATAATGATTAAAATTAGCCAGGTTGTTATATCCGCACTCGTAACAAATTTGCGTTATTTGATTGTCTGTTTCTGCTAATAGTTTGGCAGCTAATCCAATGCGGACATGTTTGACATAGTCCATAAAAGTCTGATTAGTTTTCTTCTTAAAATATCTGCAAAAGGAGCCAGGTTCCTTAAACACCAGTGCAGATGCCTGCTCCAACGAAACTCCGGTTTGAATATTATTAAAAACATATTCATATATTTTGTTGATCTGATCAAGATCTGTATCGTAGTTGTGGGCGAGATTTGTCGGAAGTGTCAACATTTCCCTCTCTTCTATCTGCAACAGAAGGTGAAAGACTTCAAGCAGAAGGATGTATCGCTCCAGCCCCTTTAATGTCACCATTTTATGGAGGGTTTTGGCCACCTTCTCTGTCTTTTTTCCTTTAAACCAAATCCCTTTGCCGGCACTTTTCATTAATGTCACAACCTGTTCCAGTTCAGGAATATTAAAGAAATCGGAGCTGATGATATTTTCATTAAAATGGGTAACAATCCGTTCTGAAATACTATTCTGTTCCGTGGCAAAATTATCCCAGCAATGTGGAATATGAGGTCCTAAAAGAACCAGATCCCCCTTTGAATAAGCACTAATATTATTGCCAATAATTCTTTTCCCCGAACCTGACTCAATGTAATTAAGCTCAAAATTCGAATGAGAATGAATCTTTGTGGAGTTTGAGGCAAACTGTAGTTTCCGTGTGATGAATGAGTAATTATGTGAAACTATGATCTTCTCATAGATAATTTCCATTTTATTCCGTTTTAATTTTATTAATCTCCCATGACAAATGTAGGCAAATTACAGATAACTGTTTAAAATGATATCTTCAATTAATGGCAGATTTATTGGTGACCTGTGAGATATTAGATGAATCATATATAGCAGAAAACCCCCTGATATTCAGGGGGTTTTGTAGCCTCACCGCGACTCGAACGCGAATCTAAAGTTTAGGAAACTTCCGTTCTATCCCTTGAACTATGAGGCCGGAAAATATTTTACAGCGCGAAAGTACACTTTTTTCAATTCTGACCAAAACTGATTTTCGTCACCCGGTTTCTGTTAGTGACCTACGGTTACAGGAATGCTTTTAAGTCTTTTGGCAGCCTCAACGATTACTTCGTCAGGCTTGGCAAAGCATATTCTGAGAAGTTGATATTTCGTCTTCTCATGTTGAAATGCGGAGAATGGAAATGTCGCTACCCCATATTCGCGGATGAGTCTGGTTGCAAAATCGACATCCGATTCGTCGGATATCTTGCTGAAATCCAGAAGCTGATAAAAAGTCGACTGAGTCGGAACAAGCTCAAATTTACTCCCTTTCAATAACGAAATAAACAAATCCCTTTTACCAAGATAGGTTTCGCGAATGGAATTAAAATCAGGTCCCTCCTGTAAAAACTCAGCCAGTGCAAACTGTGCAGGTGTATTTACGCTGAATCCCTGAAATTGCTGAATCTTTCTGAACTCACTCATCAACCTCTCCGGACCAAAAATATATCCTATTCCCCATCCTGTAATATTGAATACCGGACCAAAACTTGAGACAATCAAACATTTTGCGGCCAGATCCGGTACAGATGCAAGACTGCGGAATTTCAGACCGTCAAAAACAATATTGTCAAAAACTTCATTGCTCAGAATAACCAGCCTGGTTCCGTTGGTCATCCTTTTCAGCTGGTCGATATCTTCATCACTAAAAATCCTTCCAATCGGATTTTGAGGATTATTGATAATGATCATTTTTGTCTTCGATGTAACCAGCTTTTTCACCTCTTCCCAGTCAATCCGGAAATCGGGCGCTTTGAGTATAACAAAAATGGGCCGCCCACCATTCATCTCTATAAACGGGGCATATGATTCCTGAACTGGCTCGAAAATGATTACTTCATCACCCTCTTTTACAAAGGTACTGATGGCCGTAGTCATTGCCTGTGCAGGACCGGCCGTAATGGTAATATCCGTAGCCGGATTAAATGTAGTTTTATTCTGACGGTTTACTAGTTCAATAATCTGTGTTCTGAATTGCTCCACCCCTTCGACCGGAGAATAGTCATTATTCCCGAGCCTCATATTTTTACTAACCAGTTCAATGAGTTTTTCAGGGCAGGCGAGGTTTGACATGGGTATTGCCAGGTCTATGGCATGAAGCTCCCCGGCAATTTCCAAAATTGTCGTCAGCGAATTTTTTTTAGGTGTTGGTATCTTTGATGAACCCATTTTATTGTCTTCAATTGCTAGCCGCAAAGGTAATATTTTTTTTTATCGTAATCTCCTATTTTGCTTATTCAGATTCTGTCAATTCTGAAAATCATCGTTTGTGTTTTAATAATAGATTGTTAATGAAGTATTTCTCTGAGTATTTCCAATGATTTTAAATTGAGCTTGTTCCCCAGGTGTAATCCAAAATAGTCCAGGAGAAAATTTAGTACTTCACCCCGCAAAGCCTGATCCGGTTTGAATTCCTGTGAGTTTTGATAGTTCATTCCAAGCAAAAGGGATAGAACTGAACTTTCCCTTTTTTTTAAAAACCAGGGGTGATCAGGAGGTAAAGGGGTAAATTTTCCGGCGATCATATCGAAAACCTGATTCGTTTCGGAGTAGTTGTTGGTTGGGGCAAATCCGAGAAAACGGGTAAGTTGAATCATAAAAAGAAGATGGAAATTGCCCGTTCCATCTTCCATCAAATCGAGTACCTGAATTGAATGGAAAAGAAATTCAAATAAATCGGGACGCGATTCCTCCTCACGAAGCACTTTATAAAGCAGATCAGCAATAAAAAATGCCTGAGTCGATTTTGATATTAAATAGGGAATTGATCCGAAAAGAAAACAACTTTTCACCTCCCTTACCCTTTGCAACTCCCTTCCCGGTTTAAAATCGACTTCCATCTCCAGAAGAGATAGCTGACTTAAAAGATTTGCCTTGACCGACGATTTTTTCCGGTGAATTCCCTGCATAATAAACGAGATCCGGCCAAAAGCTTCAGTGTAAATGGTTGTTATCAATCCATTCTCCCCATACCTGAGGCTGTGCAGTACTATTCCGCGTGTTTTTTGCAGCATCCTTTAATGAATAAACAACAGTTTTATTACACGTGAATGGTCGCCCTGGCTATCTGAACAGAATATCAGGTACACTCCCGTGCCTACACGCGATCCGTCCCCTTTTTTCCCGTTCCAGGTGGCACGCCCACCGTTGGAGGTCGTTTTAAAAACCAGGTTTCCGGTAACATCGGTTATTTTTACGGTCGATTCGGTTTGAAGCCCGTCGATAATAATATCTCCGTGATAGGTCTCCCTCACTGGATTTGGCCAGACATAAAGGTGTTGAAATGAACCTTCACCCGCAGTTGCATCCCCCATCCAGGAGATCAGACCCCGATCAGTGGCGAAAAAAACCTCACCGTTTTGACCATTGACAGCAATACTGTTAATACGATTCGAGAAAAGGGGTGAATTATCTGTATTAAAATGGTAAATCAGCTTTGAACCCTCTGCTGAAAAAAGGAATACACCGGAATTCATGGTTCCAAACCATTTGCGGTTACCTCCATCAATGGCAATGGCACTGACAGTCACATTTTCGAGAAGCGGATGGTATAGTCCGTCACCGAGATCAACTGATGGTTGAACCCCGTAAAACTCAGTATTCCCAAAAAGCGATTCAGGGTTGTAGTAAAGCACAATACCACTCTCTGTTCCGACCCAAAGATAACCGTTTTGATCCTCTGCAAGGGCATTGAGCTGGTTAAACCCTTTTATAATAGTCGTTTCACTATTTGAGAATTTACTTCGTACGGAAGTCTTTTTGAACACATCGTCAGCTGTATTATCAATCGTGCTGCCGGTATGAAGTGCAAAAAGGTCAGAATTACTGACGATCATCCATTTGGTGCCGGTTTTGGTAATCACCAGGTCGCCAGTTGCAGCAAACTGATTGTCGATTCCGGGATAACTCATTGATTTCCATGTGCCATCTGGCTTGATCACGTGCAGCTGATGTTGCACCAAAGGATTGGTAATCCATAAATTACCTGTGGCGTCGTACACCAATCCCCCGGTCTTACATATTCCGTTGTAAGATTCAAGGGGAGAATTGGTCGGAGTGTAAGTTTTTTTGCTCTTCCCACCTTCGAATTCAATTAAACCGTTTTCCCTGGTTGATCCCCAGAAATGATCAGGATTGGATGGTGACGGGACAACCATGGTAATATTATTAAGCCCCGACAGGTTGTTATCTGTATAACCGTTAAGTGAAAGCCAGTGCTGATCAACCAGACGGTGAATCCCGGCAGGTATCGATTCTGAGGTAACATCCTCCAGCCCGGTGGCCACATAAAGATTGGAACCGGATATGGTCAGCCGTCGCGAATAATTATCAGAAGGACTTGAAGGGACCCATGAACTGTATACACCTGCCACCGTTTTTTGAATCAATCCGAAGGTTTGGTCACCAATCCACAGATCGCCACCCATGGTGATCTGTGCATCCGAGGGGTAAATTTTTGAGCTTGCCGGAGTAAGGGGGGCATAGTTCGTAATGGAGCTTTGTCCGTTAGCGCTTAAAATTTCAACCCGGTTGGTACAAATCAGCGCCAGTCCAGCAGGAGATGACCTTATTTTCCTTATTCCGGTAATCCCGGGATAGACTATTTGCCACAATGACCCGTCAAAAGAGTAGATCTTTTCATCAACATCACAGGTATAAACCCGTTTATTATAGAGTGCAACCGAATTAAACCGTTTTTGCATCGACGGTAGTTGATTCTGAATCGTCCAGTTATGATAGTCCTGGAGGTTGGGATTGTTTCTGTCAGCCTTAAAAATACCTGCTTGTGTAGCCGCCCAGAAATATTGGTCATCGGCTGCAAGTTCCTTTACTGCGACCTGTGAAGCTTCCGGTCCAATGATCCAGGTTTCGGCCACCTCCCATTTTTTAAGATTGATTTTAACGATGCCAAAATCGCAGCTAAGCCAGGCGTAATCACCTTCACATAAAATATTGTTAATTGTTTTTTTTGCAACCGAGGTTTTAAGCTTGAGATCAGGAAGGTTGGAGACTGAATTGCCCGAAAGCCGGTCAATGTTTCCGTTTGAATAACCAATCAGCAACACCCCTTTTGAACCGGACCAGCTGATCGCTGAAATCCCCGAATCGGACAACCCTTCAACACGTGACCGGGTTTGGAAACTGTTGTCGGACGGCTGATAGGCAAAGAGGCCGTTTTCGTTGGCTGCAAAAATCTGCTGATCCCCCTGTGCGATTGCAATGATTTGATAATATGACAGGTATGAATGCCAGTTATTCGCCGGGAGCTGAATTGAACCCGATATTCCAATCACAATCAGTAACAGTGTTCTCAGTCTGACAATCATTGATGACTTTTCAGATATTCAACCAATTTCTCTACTGCACGCCCCCGGTGGCTGACCCTGTTTTTATCCTCAGCCTCCATCTCCGCAAATGAAAGGTGATAACCATCAGGCATAAAAATGGGGTCATAACCAAATCCGGCCTTACCTTGTCCTTCCGTAAGGATTTTCCCTTCGACAATACCCTCAAACTGTTTTTCCTTCCCGGCAATCACCAGTGATATCACACATCTGAACCGTGCTTTCCGGTTAGATTCACCGGCCAGTTTCTCCAGCACCTTTAACATATTGGCAGCAGCGCTTCTCTCTTCTCCTGCATAACGTGCAGAATAGACACCAGGTTCATTCATAAGCGCCTCAACCTCAAGACCTGTGTCGTCGGCGAAACAATTAATCCCGTATTTGTCCCATATATAATAAGATTTCTGAGCTGCATTAATCTCAAGTGTCGGCCCCGTTTCGGGAATATCGTCGTAACACCCGATGTCATTCAAAGACAATAATTCAAATTCCAATGGAAGAATCTCCTTCAGCTCCCTTAGTTTATGATCGTTGTTTGTTGCAAATACCAGTTTCTTCATTGTAATTATAGTGATTTGGCACAAATTTAAACTAATTCACAATTAAAGATTTATGCAATTTTAATTTATAATTCCCGAATTTTAAACAGATCTGTAACTTTTTGGCCATGAATACGTAATTAGGCTGTAATTATGAACATTCATGTCCCGGATAAGTAACAAATTACAGATTCAACTTATTAATTGTCAACGGGGCACGCAACCAGGTTATCATTTCAGAATTAAATCTTAACTTTTCATACTATGGACTATCCGGGCAGATCGATTAAAAAAGGGGAGAAGAATCAGGAGATTGTAAGAGCTATTCAGACAAAACTTAACGACAGAGGCTTTGGTATTTTAGAGGTTGATGGTGATTTTGGCCAGTCAACTGAGCGTGCTGTTCGGTTATTTCAATCCCAGACCAGGGATATCCAGGGTATTCCACTCCTCGTGGATGGGAAGCTTGGGCCAATCAGTTGGGCAGCACTTTTTGTGAAAAGCGGCATTGTGCCTCCCCCTGAACCCCAATTAGATGCCCTTTTGTCTAAGGTACTTGAGATTGCCGCCTCGCAGGTTGGGGTTCTGGAGGATCCTCCGGGCTCAAACAGAGGTGATCAGGTTGAAAAATACCTGGCCAGTGCAGGGTGCAGCCCGGGAGACCCCTGGTGTGCGTCGTTTGTTTACTGGTGCTTTAATGAAGCCTCCAAATCATTGAACCTTGGAAATCCCCTTATTAAGACCGGGGGGTGTCTCGACCATTGGACGCGTACAAAAGGGAAGAAAATATCACGTATCAATGCCACTAATCACCCTTCGCTTATTCAGCCGGGTTTTATCTTCATTATGGATCACGGAGGCGGCAAAGGGCATACAGGGATCGTAAAAAGTGTTATGGATGGTTATATTCAGACAATTGAGGGAAACACAAATATTGAAGGGAGCCGCGAGGGGCTCGGAGTCGCTGAACTAAAACGTAAAATCAATACGATTAGCGCCGGATTTATTGATTACAGTAGCTGACCATATTGGTAAAAGGATGCTGCCTGATCGGTAGATAACCGGATTAACCTCAAAAGTTCTAAATCATAATTGGAAAAACAATGAAGAGGTTGTTTTTTAAAATTGTCCTGTTTGTTGTCCTGCTCAATGCAGGACTGACCGGCTGTGTCAGTCTCAAACATGTCAGCGGCTTCTCCTCAGAATCCCTTGAGAGTGTCAGAAAATTTGAAACGATTGACTATGGTTTTAGACAAAATTGCCTCGAAAACTGCAACAACAGGAAGATTCTCGACCTGATTATAAGTTCAAGGGATTGTGATTGTAAAGCCGATGAAAAGGCCGATAGTGTTACTTTAATTATCTATCATGCGATTAAGGGGTATCTGACTGGTTTAACAAATCTTACGAATAATAACCTCACAAATTACAAGCTGGATCCCTTATCCGGGTCACTGTCAGGATTCGAATTGGGTTCTATCAGATTTGAGAAGAGCCAGGTTGAGGCATATTCCGCCATTTCCAAAATTCTGCTCAGGGCTTTCACCGATAAATACCGGAGTCATAAAATAAAGGAATATGTGAAGGCTGGCAACGGACCCCTGAAGGTATTGATCGGCTTTTTGGATTTCAACCTGGCAGAAAATCTGACAGGTAAATTAAATGTGCAGAAAGAGCTCCTCAAGGATACTTATTTTGATTTGACAAAGGACCCGACCCTCTCAACCTTTGAGAAAAGAAAAGCGGTTGAAGCGTATTATCAGCAGATCGGTAATATTGATCGTCAGCAAAAAGAGCTGATCACCTATTCGAAATCGCTGAAAAAGATTGCTTTTGGGCATCAGGAGCTTGCCGACAATATTGACAAATTAAGCAAGAAAGAAATTAAAGAACAGCTCACCCAATGTGCCAGTGATATTCAGGATCTGATTTCAGCTTTTAACAAAATTAAATAATAAAAAATGGGTACGTTAACATCACAACAGATAAACGAGTTGGCGGATTATTTTTTTGATATGGCTCAGTCATTGGGAGCGTTCAGACGTCAACAATTTGATACCCTCTCAAAACAACAAAATAAGGAGATTAAGGATTTACAGGCAGCAATAATTAATTGCGCGGATAAGTTGTACACGCTATCCGCCATATCGGTAATAGACGATGTACGGAGTTCACTTTCTGTGATTGGTAAATTAACGATCCAAATCAAAATGACCTATCAGACGCTTCAGGATATTCAGAAGGGAATCAATATTGCCACTTCGGCCCTGAATCTGGGTAAAGCAATACTCAAAACAGATCCTCAGGCTATTATGGCTGCATTAGGCAGTCTTGAAGAGAATTTGAATTCCAATGGCTGAAAGACGTTTTACTATATTCGGAACTACGGAAGAGTTTTTTGAAATTATTAAATATTGGTTTTAGCAATTTAGGGTATAAATTTTTAAAATGATCTGAAACGATGTGGCAAAGATTAAAATTAACCTTTCAAAGAATATCGACGCTGGAATATGCACCGCGGTATTCGCGTCTGGCAGGTGAGATTGCCTGCTATGAACCGCAGCTTCAAAAACGGATTATCGAAACCCAAAGCCAGAATTCACAGTGGGCGATTCAGTCACAGGCTTTGCTTAATCAAGCTAAAAACTATCTTGAGGCCTTCAAAATTGACGAAGGTTGGAAAAGTTTGCATACGGCCAAACGGATGGAGATTTATGGAATGAATAAACACGAACGGCTGGCCCTCGCACAATCGGTCAGTAAGGAAGCCGCTAAATTAAATGAATGGCGAAGAGATGCCATCTTCAGTTTGCTGGGGACAAAGAAAGAGGAGGTCTCCGACCCGCCTGATACCGAAGTACTGGTGCAGGCTGCTGATCTGAAAGACGAACACTACAATAATCAGTATTACATGAACAGGCTGTCGCATAATCTGTTCTGGCTGCTTTCCGGTTTGCTGTTTCTGGTATTGCTGTCGATTATTGCTTATTTCCTGGTTTATTTCAATTTGTATGGCATAGAGTTGGAGAAGAATCTGAATCTGACTGATGAGCTGATAGGGGTTGTCCTTTTTGGACTTCTTGGTGCACTGACCAGCGCAATCCTGTTTACGCGGAACCTTACTAAATCCTCGAGAATTAAAGAGATCAGCAGTAGCCAGGTAATGGTGATGAGTAAGATTTTTATCGGCGCCGGATTCTCCATTTTTATCTTTTTACTGCTTCGCTCTTCAGTTGCTGAGAGTATAAAGCTTTTTAGTTTTTCGATCTCCACTCCGCTTGATTTCTTCGCCATCGCATTTGCTTCCGGCTTTACAGAACAGCTGGCACAGAAATCGATGGATATGATTACAGGAAAGGCGAATGAGGTCAATGATAAATCCTCAGGGTCCGATGGTGCTGTTTAAGGGTACTCATCAATTTTAATAAGGTATGAAAACTACAGATTTTACAAATAATCCTCAAGTGGTTCAGCTGCTTGAGAGGATGAAAAATGACAAAGTAGATCAGAAGCAGTTTTCTGATCTGCTTGATGGCTCAGGTAATCAGTATATTGAATTGGTACAGGAAGGGGGAGGCGTGCTTGGAGTCGCTTTAATTGGTTATACCTGGGTTCTGGAACAGATGGGAATCCGTTTTTTTAGTCTGGCGGGAACATCTGCCGGATCGATCAATGCCATGATGCTTGCCGGTTTGGGGGATATATCACAACCAAAATCGGGAAAAGTCATGGATGTGCTGGTGAATAAAAACCTGTACGATTTTGTCGATGGAGACAGTGATTCTAAGGACTTTATCAAGGCCCTTGTTGAGAAGGCAAAAAGGGTGAAAATGATATGGAAAGGGTGGCAGGTGATCGATGAGATCTTTGATGACCTGGGGCTGAATCCTGGCGATGATTTTCTGAAATGGCTCACACAGTTCCTGAATGATAACGGTATAAAAACGGTGGCTGACCTGAATGACCGTTTTATAAAACTGCCCAATGATCTGGCTATCCGTGAGGGTATTACAAAGACAACAGATGGATTAAAACCGCGCCTGGCCATTATTTCTGCCGATCTTACCACCGAGACAAAAGTCGAATTTCCGGCAATGGCCAGCCTCTACTGGGCCAAACCCGAGGAGGAGAATCCGGCACTTTTTGTGAGGGCCTCCATGTCGATCCCCTATTTTTTCAGTCCGCTGCAAATCAGTAATATCCCTGAGGGACAGGAAGCGAAAAAAAACTGGGAGGCGCTTGTTAGTTTTATGGGAGACCCTCCGGCCACATGTTTCTTTGTTGACGGGGGTATATTGTCAAATTTTCCGATTGATGTTTTTCACAAGCGAAACTCCGTTCCCCGGTTACCGACATTTGGCATCCGGCTGGGTGATAACCGCGACAAGGCCAATAAAATAGCAACTCCCACCAATCTCTTCGGAGCAATGTTCAACTCGCTGCGCCATCTGCATGATTACGACTTTATCCTTAAAAATCCCGATTACAGGATGTTAATCGAAAAAATAGATATTGGCGATCATGACTGGCTCAATTTCGGAATTACGGATACAGCAAAAGTTGATCTGTTTTTCCGTGGAGCACAGGCTGCGGAAAGGTTTTTGAGAAAATTTGACTGGATCGAATATAAAAAAATACGGGAGCAACTGATGGCGCCCAACAGATGAGAATTGTCGTTTCTTGAATATTAAGTATCGCTAATTAATAATAGCCCGGCCCCTTTTTTTTCAATATTCAGACAAAAAAAACTATCTTGTGGTTTCTTTTGATTAATCAGTGCAGGATATGGCAAAGAATATTGAAATCAGATGTGTGAATTCGAACAGCGATTGCCAGTTTCCCCTTGGAACGACCCTTGGAGAGATTGCTAAGTTACTTTCGGTCGAAATACCTAAACCAATTTTGGGTGCTTATGTAAACCATCGTCCAAAGCCGTTGGATTATGAGCTGGTAAAACCGCGAATGATCGAGTTTATCGATTATTCGTGTCGCGACGGACAGCGGATGTACCTTCGCACCCTTTCGTTTATTCTTTATGCCGCTGTCCGTAACCTCTGGCCCGATGCCCGGCTGAAAATTGATCATGCAATCTCCAAAGGGTACTTTTGCGAGATCGAAGGGATGGAAAAACCATTCACCGACGAGGATGTCTGGATGATCAAGGATGAGATGTGGTCAATTATCCGTCAGGATATTCCCGTTCAAAGAAAGGTGGTGCTTACCGAAACGGCCATTGAGATGCTCGAATCAAACGGCCTCTGCCGCAAAGCTGAACTCTACCGTAATTATGGTCGCCTCTATGCCCCGGTTTTCTTACTCGGCGGGCATGTCAACTTTTTTTACGGACACATGCTCACCTCAACAGGGTGTGTCCACAATTTTGGCGTTGAAAAATATTATGATGGCTTTCTGCTCCGTTTCCCCCTCCCAAACAACCCCGATGTTCTGGAACCGGCCATCCGGCAGGATAAGCTTTTTGGAATCTTCAGGGAACATAAAAAGTGGGCGGAGATCCTGGGTGTAGAAGATATACCCAGACTGAACGCGGTTAAACGGGCATCACAACACAGCGATATTATCAAGATTTCGGAGGCGCTGCACGAAAAGAAGATTGCAGAAATTGCCACTGCCATCACCGAAAAAAGAGATAAGATAAATATTGTCCTTATTGCCGGTCCCTCAAGTTCCGGGAAAACAACCTTCAGCCGCAGACTGGGGATTCAGCTGGCGGTGAATGGACTTCATGCCATCGAGGTCTCCGTTGACGATTTCTTCGTTGACCGCGAACATACCCCAAAAGACGAAGCCGGAAATTTCGATTTTGAGGCGCTCGAAGCCATTGATATCGCTTTTTTTAATGACTTCCTGTTACGGCTCATGGCGGGCGAGGAGGTGTTGGTGCCACGGTTCGATTTTCATCTCGGAGAGCGTAATTTCAACGGAAAGAAGATGAAGATGGAGAAGGATAATATCTTAATCATTGAGGGTATACACGGATTAAATCCCCGGTTGACACCAAGGATCGATCCTGAAAAGACCTATCGCATTTTTGTGTCGGCTTTGACACAGATTTCGATCGATGAACACACCTACATCCCCACGACGGATAACCGGTTGCTGCGGAGGATCATCCGCGACAGCAAATACCGTGGTTACGATGCCCATACTACTATCCAGCGGTGGCCAAGTGTAAGGCGCGGTGAAGAAAAACATATCTTCCCCTTCCAGGAGAATGCTGATATCATGTTTAATTCGGCGCTGATTTACGAGCTGGCAGTAATCAAAAAACATGCAAATCCCTTACTCAAGCAGGTCAAGGAAAACACCCCTGAATATGCCGAAGCAGTACGTCTGTTGATCTTTATCTCCTATTTTGATGCAATTCCCGAAGAGGAGATCCCCCCAACATCCGTTTTGAGGGAGTTTTTGGGCGGCAGTAGTTTTGTTTATTAAATACATTATTATGAGATGGTTAGTTGTTTTCTGTTGTCTTATTTTTACAGGCACTGGAGTTTCTGCACAACCGGGTACCAGGCCGGATACCATTACTTCGGGCAGGCATTACTACCATTCGGGCAGGTACAGCGCCAATCAGGATACGACCAGGGAGTTGTTCCAAAAAATGATGGCGCCACCCGATTCACTCACCATGAGCGATTATACCTTGGGCATCGAACGGGTGAACGATCAGCTAAATGCGATCGGCGATAGTGCCAAATTAGGATTTGAAGTGGTGAAAATGGCCCGGAGGATCGGCAGCATGACCGACGACATCCGGCTTATCCGTCAAAACGTTAGGGGTCGTCATGCGGTGTTTAATATTAAAAACCAATATCTTTATTTGAGTTCCACTTCCCGGCTGGATGAAGAAACCGACCGGATTCAGGCCAAACTTAATGATCTGTATCAAAGAGTCTATCATGCAAAATTAAACCTGAGTGGGGCGCTATCCGACTCTGTATTTCAAAAACTATACGCTGACAAGTCACAGCGTGCTGTTTTTTATCAAAAACTGGTTCGGCTGGAAAGGAAATGGAACCGAACTGACAGTATTACAAAAGCCAATGTTGACACACTGAATGCCTTAAAAGTTAGATTATCCGACAATTCGGTTAATCTGTCGGGTATGCTGAACATCCTGGAAAGCAGGATAGACAGGACGCTGCCGAAACTCTTCGGAAGAGAAGTCAACCGTCTGTGGGAAAAGGAAAATGTTGAAATTCCGGCTCAGGAACCGGCCAAAATTGCAACCGGTTTGTTTGTCAGCGAACAAAATGCCATTGGTTTTTATTTCAGTCAGACATCAGGAGAACGGAAGTTTCTCTTCCTATTGGGAATTGCGCTTTTCACCTGGCTGTTTCTTAAACGAAAACTTCTGAAAACTTTTAGGAACCAAAAGGAGACCTACAGCTATCTTAATCTTACTTACCTGGTTGATTATCCCTTACTGTCACTCCTGGTTATCTTACTATGCCTCATGCCATTTTTCGATGCTTATGCCCCTGCATCGTATATTTCGATGGTATACTTACTGTTAATAACAGCATCAACAGTGATCTTCCTAAAAAAAGAGAACCGCCCTTTCCTTTTTAACTGGTTGGTATTATTTGCTTTTTTTGTGGCCGATGTCCTGGCTTTTTTGTTTATCGAACCCACAGTCATTGGAAGGATGTTATTGTTAGCCATCCATTCGGGCATCATCCTGTTCACGCTCCGTGTTTATCACTCCCTGGATAAGCGGTCCCCCTATACTGTTTATATAAAGTCGGCAGCTATTACCGGGATTAGTTTGGCGGGCCTTGGCATTCTGTTTAATCTTTTCGGACGATTCTCGTTGTCGGGGATCGTTGGCGTAGCCGCTATCTTTGCGGTTACCCAGGCCATTGTTTTAACTGTTTTTGTGGAGGTTATTATCGAAATCGTCTTGGTCCAGCTGCAAGGCAGCCGCTTGTCAAAAGGTATTGAAAAACCGTTTGACGCAAGTAACGTGATTGGTAAAATCAAAATGCCGCTGATTTTTGTCGCCGTGTTAATATGGCTGATCATGCTAACCTCCAACTTAAACATCTATCACAGTCTCACCGCATCCATCTCAGAGGCGCTGACCACACCAAGATCCATCGGAAGCATCTCCTTCGAGCTGATCAGTGTGATACTGTTTTTCCTCATTATCTGGTTCGCCCATATCCTTCAGCGAATGTTAAGTTATTTCTTCGGAGAGACGGGCGCCGAGTCGGAGGATATGACCACTGTGACCAAGGGGCAACATTCGCGGCTGCTGATTACCCGTTTACTGGTACTGATTGGAGGTTACCTTCTGGCCATTGCCGCATCTGGACTGCCGATCGACAAACTCACCTTCTTACTCGGAGCCCTGGGCATTGGTATCGGCATGGGCTTACAAAACATCGTAAATAACTTCGTGTCGGGCATCATCCTGATATTCGATGGCTCACTGCAGCTGGGCGACGAGATCGAGGTAAGCGGACGATCGGGTAAGGTAAAGGAGATCGGGTTACGCTCCAGCACACTTACAACTGCCGATGGCGCTGACGTGATTATTCCCAATGGAAATATCCTGTCGCAAAATATTGTGAACTGGACCTACAGCAACAACGAAAAAAGGGTAATGCTGAGATTTTCTCTTTCAGGGAAAGAGTTGGATGCCAATATCATAAATGAAGTGATTAACCGCACAATCAAAAATATCCCGCATGTGATTTCAAAACGAAACCCCGTGATTCTATTTACCAAAGTAACAAGGGAAACCTGCACCATAAACATCCGTTTCTGGAGTACAATCAACAATGCCGATCTGGTAAAAAGCGAAGCAATACTTCAGCTCAGCGGCGCTTTTGCGGCCAAACAGATTGGTTTTGAATAGAGCTTATAAATTGGTCGGATTAAATACAATTATCCAGACTGTTTCGGGCTAGCGCTGGTGCTGACTTGTAATCCGCGCCTCCCAAAGCTGGGATTTTTAATCCCATATTACAAGTTATTTATAAATTTAAAATCATGGGAATACGCAATAAAATTAAAGCATTAAGAAGATATAGTAAATATAATTTATAAATTAGTAACAATCTTATGTTCATTCCTAATTTAAGTGAAAATTATTAAAATAATTTTCACTTAAATTAGGAAAAATATGGATGCCCTAATCATTTTAGGAGTTAACAAGTTTCTCTTCTTACTTCCTCGGGATATTTATTAGGAATTATGTTTCCAGCCCCCCTGGGGAAGTTTGACTTTGTTTAAATATCGGTGCCAAAGTCACTAAGCTGGAACTAATTTTGCAAAATGCAAAAGAAAAAACACTAATTTCAATAATTCGTTCAAATAGACCTAAACCAATGAATAACATTAAATTAAATGTGATTGAACCACGCAAAAGTGGAGTAATTAAAATACTGGACAAACAAATGTTTGTTATCCTCCTGGTATTTTTTATTGGCAGCCTGATCTCCTGTCAAAAAGACACATCTAGCTCCAAGATATCTCTTAACCCCTTTGTTAACGAGAGTAAAAGATATTATGAGAAGAATCTTGCCAACTCGCCAAGTTATTCTTTGAACTCGTCAAATCTTACCCTTGATTGGGAGAAAGCCTTGTCTTTGGAAACAAGGACTGGTATGGAAAATACATTGAAAATCGGTGACTTACAAAGTAATAGTCTTATTGGGGTCAAACTTTACCAATTGATGCATGGGGTAATATCGAGTTGTTTAATGCAAAAATATCCAGTAATTATATAAAAGTACCAGTAACTCTAAAAATGCGTGATGGGAAAGTCATATTGAAAGATTTGTTCATTTATTTCTACAGGAATAATGAAGGTGGGTTCTCAACTACTATGGTTCAATATACAAAAAACCGATCCCTCAAAACTGGATATTATACAGGCACGGTTCTGCTTACTTTCGCAATAGAATCGACTTTAAAAACAATTTGTATTGGCATTTCAAATAATCAATTTGTAAGCGTTTCAAATCCAACATTAAATAAAAACAAGATATTTGATGCTCAAACTGCGAATAGAAATTTTCCAGCGGTTTTAAAAAGTTCCGAAATCTGTGTCGATGAAACTCTATTTTATTTTGAGTGTCCCCCAGGTCTTACTTTTAATCAATCTACGGGTATGTGTGATTGGGGTAATTCAGGTTGTCCAGGTTTTTATCAAGATGCTTGTGGAAATATAATTAATGCAGATTCACAAACAAATAGTAGTTGTTCCGGATCAAACATTAATTGTTTTTCTGGTAATATTTTAGGCGGCGAAGTATGGATATCATTTCAAAGCCTGGTGCTAATTGCGGCTAGCACAGGTTCTTTGGCATTGATTCTCGCTTGGGTTCCTTCGGGTGTAACTCAGGTAATCGCGACTGGTCTTGGGATTACGGGAATTTGGGCTGGTACCGCAGCATCATTGTATCCTAACGGAATCGTTATTTCATATTATATGGGATTCACTATTATGCCAATACCCATGCCAATTCCGGTAGCATATTATACATTTAGCGTAAGAGGTCAATGAAGAAAAATGTATTCATCTTAATATAACCAATCACCATGATTATCAAAAAACTTAAAGCACTTGATTATGTAATTATTGGCTTTGCCCTATTATTCATTATTTTACCTTTCGTTATCCCATATTTTACCAGGAATCCTGTACTTCAAGGCGCAGTATTTTTTAAATTGATGGGAATTGCAATTGGTGCAGGATTTTTAACATCCATGCTGAAGAGTTTAAGGTTAAGAATAATATTAGGAATTATCTGTATTACAGTGATAATAGTAGCTGCCTACTTAACTCTAAATCATGTTATTTCCTGATATGCATGCAATGGTACTACTCCAATCAGAAAAAGTTTTTTTGAGTGGCAGAATTTTTATTTGGCAAAGCTGTAACATATTGCCTGATGCTTCGTCTTTAGGTTGAATCAAAATTTAATGAAATGAAAAAGTCGGTCTTAACGTTACTACTTATCTGCTTTTTGGGTGCAATTGTCTTAAAAGCCCAGGATACTGTCCGGGTAAAAGTGCTCGGGAAAAATGTGGTGACTGTTGTGGAAGATGGCAACCATACCAACGTGAAAATCGGGAATAATGCGGTAAACATTAAGGACGGCCATTATTACGATACCGTTAAGGTGAGGGTCGGGCGGAATGCCCTGATTATCGTGGACGGGAAACATGGTTCAGATGTTAAAGTCAATCATCTCAATGATCAGGAGTATGAGGCGTGGACCGGTCA